>JABFSS010000003.1 GCA_013140485.1 Candidatus Peribacteraceae bacterium
ATTCCACGGCGCGGGCGGCGGCTTTGGCTACTTCGTTGCGACGTCTCCCGCGCAGTTCCACGAAGTCAAAAATCGGAAGTACCCGGACGATAATGACTTCGTCATCCAGGAGTACATCGTCGGCTCGCCCGTCTACGTCCATTATTTCTATTCGCCGATCACCGGTGAACTGGAGATCATGGGCATGGACAAACGATATGAGTCGAACGCCGACTCCATCGGCCGCATCCGCGCCGAAGATCAATTGGCCGCCAACATTTTCACCAGTTACACGATCGTCGGCAACTTTCCCATCGTCGTCCGCGAATCTCTCCTCCCCGAAATGTTCAACATGGGCGACCGCGTTGTCGAGCAGAGCCGAAAACTCAAGGCGGGCAAAGGACTGTTCGGGCCGTTCTGTCTTGAAATGATCATCACCCGCAAACTCCAGATGTTCGTGTTCGAAATCAGCGCGCGCATCGTCGCCGGCACGAATCCATTCATCGAGGGATCGCCGTATACGGCCTTGAAATATGATGTTCCGATGTCGACGGGGCGGAGGATTGCGAGGGAAATCAAGCAGGCGATCACGGCGGGGAGGCTGAATGAAATATTGGGCTGATTTCCTCAATTCATTTTTATGAATACTGTTACTCATCAATCGGACCATCAGAAAACGCTGGATGTATGGGAATCAGGCGCACTTGCTGTCTTTGAGAAGTTGCCGCCGGAAATTTCTGATGCTGTTCGAGCGCGTGCTATACAGCTTGCTTCCTATTTTCCTGGACAGCGCTGTATGGTCACTCATGCACATGTGAATATGGCTCGAAGAGAGATTCAAGCCGAGAGCACATCCTTATGAAATCTTCATCTCTCCTCAAAGGCTATGATCTCCAAAACCTCACTGTCGGAGTACTCGGCGGTCACAGCGGTCTCGATGTCTGTCACGGCGCGAAGATGAACGGCTTCTCCACAGTCGCTGTCGCGAGGAAAGGACGAGAGAAGACGTTCACGAAATATTTCAAAAGCCGGAAAGATGTGGGATGCGTTGATGACACGATTCTCGTTGATCAATTTCAGGATATTCTGAAGAAAGACATTCAGAAGAAGTTACGGAAGATGAATACGATCTTTGTCCATAACCGCTATTTTTGGGTCTACTTCAACGATTTTTCGAAAGTCGAAAATGACTTTCAGGTGCCGATCTTCGGTTCACGGACGCTACTTCGGCTCGAAGAGAGAGATCAAATCTACAATCAATATCATCTGCTGCACGATGCGGGCATTCGCACGCCGAAGCTCTTCAAGACACCCGACGAGATCGACCGTCCGGTGCTCGTGAAGGCCAGTGAGGCCCAGCGCGGCTATGAACGCGGATTCTTCGTCGTCACCTCGCCGCACGATTACGTGCAGACCGGAATGAAGCTGGAAGGCGAAGGCAAGATCGCGCTCAATTGGCGTGATGCTCCCATCGAGGAATTCATCGTCGGCGCGGCAGTGAACTTCAATTTCTTCTACTCGCCGCTGACCAAACGTCTTGAACTCCTCGGTACCGATACCCGCCGCCAGACCAACCTCGACGGCTTCCTCCACATGACGGCGGAGGAGCAGAGGAACATCGCCGGGAAAATCCCGCTCAAACGGATCGAGACCGGGCACATCGCCGTCACCGTCAAGGAATCGATTCTCGAAAAAGTATTCGAGCTCGGCGAGAAGTTCGTCAAAGCCTGCCAAAAACTCCCGAAGAAGATCGATCCCAGCGGTAAAGGCATCATCGGGCCGTTTGCGCTCCAGGGAGCGGTGGTCGCGGAGGAGGGGAGAGAGGACATCGTGATCTTCGATGTCAGTTTCCGGATCCCCGGCTCACCCGGCATCAGTGCCACTCCGTACTCCGGGTACCTCTACGGGCACTCGATGAGCGTGGGCGAGAGGATCGGGGTGGAAATTCGCTCAGCAGTCGAAGAGAAGAGACTGGATGAGATCGTCACGTAATAGTGAACAGGGGGGGCTTGCCCCGTACCGGCGCAAATTCTTGCGATTTTTTGCCTCTACATTTTTCAGAAAGACCACTAAAATAGCGCCTGGTACGGGGCTGTAGCTCAGTGGTCAGAGCGCCTGCTTTGCAAGCAGGATGCCAGGGGTTCGACTCCCCTCAGCTCCACCATCTATCTTTGAAAAAAAGGACAGGATCGTTCTGTCATGCAAAAGATTGACAACGTACGTACAATTCTCTACACTCGTTCCATGACAACCACTATCCAAGTCCGGATGAATCCGAAGCTTAAAAAAGAGGTCCAGAAGATTCTCGAGACGATTGGTCTCGATATGAGTGGGGCGATCAATATCTACTTCCGGCATATCTCCCTGGTCCAGGGTATTCCGTTTCCGTTGAGGACGGCGAATGGGTTTACGTTGGAACAGGAGCGTGAACTTCTTCGAGAAGAGGCGTGGGCCATCAAACACGGGAAAAGATATTCTTCAGCGAAAGAAATGCATGAGGATATACTGAAAGAATGAGAAAGTACGATGTCACGTCAACGAAGCGGTACAAAAAAGACTATAAGCGCCTTCGGAAGTCCGGCAGGGATTTGGGGAAGCTCGACAGGGTGATCGATACATTGGCAAGAGACGAGAAATTAGCAGAGATCTATCGGGATCATGCTCTTTCCGGAGAGCTGGAAGGACGAAGAGAGTGTCATATTGGCCCGGAC
Source organism: Candidatus Peribacteraceae bacterium (assembly GCA_013140485.1). GTDB lineage: Bacteria > Patescibacteriota > Gracilibacteria > Peribacterales > Peribacteraceae > JABFSS01. Next base: position 2,691 of record JABFSS010000003.1, read on the forward strand.
TGGCTCTTGGTCTACAGAAAAGACAAGGATGCTCTGATCTTACTTCTCCTGCGCACAGGCACCCATCGCGAGACACTCGGGATTGAGTGATCTCATTTCTTCAGAGCTATCTTCGCAGCGTTCGTATGCTTGGCACTGAGCGTGGGAATCGAACGTTCTTCACCCGCGAAAAGGTCGCGCATTTGCGTTCCGGAGGACTTTTCCGGGTTCATTTTCTTGCGCGGAGGATCTCCGCGACGCAAAGGAGGAAAAGGACGAATCAATTTGTGACCATTTTCCTCGCGCCACCGCTCGCTCGCTTCGATGTAGGGTTGAGCGTTTTCGAATACATCGTCGGTGACTTTTTGCATCTTGGCGTTGATATATCCCTTCTTCCATTCGGCGATATTTCCCTTGGGATTCCTCTTTTGTTCTGCTTCCTGAGCGTGATTGTCCTTCTCTCTCCATTGAAATGCCGCCCATCCTGACGACAGTTGCTGGTCTTTGGAATATTGCTCGAGGATCCAGCGTTTGGCTTCTGAGTCATTCGCAAGTTGCGGGATGCCGCTCTTGATCGCGCGGGCTTGATACTTGGGATACACCTGATAGTGACTCAAC
>JABFSS010000091.1 GCA_013140485.1 Candidatus Peribacteraceae bacterium
GCCATCGCAAGAAACTTTCTCTGCATCGAAGATCTGGAGCGAAAGCAGAATGCCCGCAACGACTGCTACGGCAAGTGCCACGCCACCGACCAATCCAGTTGTACGAGAAGGCATATGACAAAGACTACTCCATTTCGGAGGTGTCTTTCAATATTCGAAGCAGATGGAAAGACTTCGCATTGTCCACGCCGGACAGTGCGGTTACGATTGGACCCATTACGCTTTTCCACGAATTTTTATGATGTCCACTGCTCGCACCATCGGTATTGCCGCCGCGATTCTCTTTTCGTCGAGCGCCCCCTCCGTTCTCGCACAACAAGAGAGTTTCTTCGACGTGTTTTTCGATGTGCAGGTCACCGATCAGCAGTGTGCGCCGTGTGACGCTCTGCGAGACGAAATCGCCCGGACGCAGCTGAGAATGGATGAGATCCGGCTGGAACTGGACGGCATCGACGCGGGATTCGGCATGCTCGACGAGCTCGTCGCCCAATTGAAAGACGTGAAGAGCGACGTGGAGAAGCAATTGGAAGAAATGAACGATCCGAAAAACTTCGCGGAGAGCGGCGGCCGGCGGTTCGACAGCAGCGACCATGCCGCCCTGCAGCGCCGCAATGCGAACCTGTGGAAGTCGTACAAAAGCGGACGCATGACGGCGCAGGAATACAGCGAGGAGATCGGGAAACCGTTCGACGATCCCGAAGTCGCCGAAGACCTGAAACTTCTTAAGGAGATGATCAAAGAGGAACTTCAGGATCGAATCGAGGACCTGCAAAAGGCGCTCGACCGCATAGAGAGCGACGCGGGAGAGATTCTCAAGAAAGCGGAGGCGCTCACCGCCGAATTGGCGTCACTGGGTGATGTTCTCGCGGGACTGAAGGAACAGCTCGCGGATTGCCGCAACCGTTGTCTCAAAGAACCCATCGACATTCCCGGCGACTACGGCATCGGACAGGAGGACAAAGGATTCTTCGGCGGTTTGTTCGACGCATTCGCGGGGCTTTTCCGCGACGATCCTCCCGTTTTTCCAGGATTGGATGAGTTGATCAAGGGGCTGGGCGACCCCCCGTTGACGGATGAGAGCGCGGAGGATCAGCTCAAAAAATTGGAGGAGGAACTGAAAAATGATCCGTCCGCCGGTGAGAGCTTCTTCGATATTTTCATCGATGTTCCGCTCCCCCCGCGCATCTGCCATCTGTGTGACCCGCTGAGGCAAGAAGTGATGGACGCGGAGGCCGACTTGGACCTCTTGCGTCGCGAACGAGTCATTCTCCTCGATCTTGAGAACGAACTGCGTCTCAAGCGCGGGAATGCGCAGGAAATTTTGATCGATGCGCGCAAAGCGCTTGATCGTTTCGAGAAGCCGAGCGCGTCCGCGGAAAGCGAAGGACGACGACTCGATTCCAATGATCAGGCGGCCATGCGCGTGCGCAACGCCGGCCTGTGGGCAGACTACAAATCCGGCGGTCTCTCGGCGCAGGAATTGGAGAGCGAGTGGAAGAAACCGTTCGACGATCCTGAGGTGAAGAAGCAGCTCGACGAGATCAAGAAGAAGATGCGAGAAGAACTGGAACAGGCGCTGAAAGATGCCGAGGCCGCGATGAAAAAAATTCAAGAGGGCATTGATTCTCTTGCGGAGCCTCTGCGCGAGATCGGCAGCGACATTGCCGTACGTGAAGTGTTGTTGAAGCAACTGCTGGAGAAGCTGGAGGAATGCGAGAAGAAGTGCGTGATGATCAAAGATCAAGAGCCCGCCGCCGCGCTGCCGGAATTCGAAGGCTTCATGTTCCCGCAGCCTCCGGAGGAATACTCAGACGCTCCGAAGTCCGATGACAAACCGCCGTTCGACACGAGCGAGTACACCGACGTTCCGGACTTTGGAGACAAGTCCTCAGGTTCACCGGAGAACGATCAAGACGATGAGGAAGGCGATTGGGACGAATCCGACGCGGATCGCTGCCCCGCGCCGCTCTTCGCCGACCAGGCCCAGTGCCAATTTGCCTGCGCGTTGCCATGCTATCTTGCGGAATCGAATGCCGGCATTAAACGGTGCTACGCCTGCGATCGCCAGAAAGACACCATACCCGACTGCGAAGAACCCACGTTTGAGAAAGGTTATTGCGAAGAGAAATGCGGTGAACTCGCATGCAAAGCACGCTACGTGCGAGAAGGCGGGCTGGAATGCTTCGCATGCGCGGATGAAGAGGAAGACGAGGAGGATCCCTATGAACTGGGCGACGCCGAAAGCATTATCGGCGGTATGGCGCAGGAAAATCCGGGCTTCCTTTGCGGAACGTTCGGCTTGTTCTGTCCCGACTCTTCCAAGAGTTCTTCATCATCGAGCAGTGCCCAATCAAGCGACAAGAACACCGGTGTGATGGGCGAGGGCGAGATGAAAGCGGAAGAGAAGAAGACCGATTCGGGATGGTCCTGTGATTGGTTTGGTCTGTTCTGTCCGAAAGACGCTCCGCAAAATGAGGACGGCAGTTCGTCGGAATCGGCGTCGTCCGCAAGCTCGGATGAAGGCAAGTGCGACGATGGGACGATGAAAGAAGTTGCCTGCAGAGAATCCTGCTCGGGAGAATGTACGGAAACCTATGAGGACTTTGGCGGACTGAAATGCTTCACGTGCGTTGCCCGTTCGTCTTCTGGCAGCGCTCGATGCGCTTATCCGTCTGAAACGGAAGCCGACTGCCGTGAGACATGCTTCGATTCCTGCGTGAAGAAGTACACCCGACCCGACGGAGTGGGATGTTTTGATTGCGTGAGAAACCCGCCGTCGAGCGCTCGCTCAAAATCATCATCGTCGTCATCGTCCAAACTCCGGTGTGAAGAGACAAGTTTTGAGCGCGCGGAATGTGAAAAATCCTGCGACGGTGCTTGCGTCGCCGCCTACGTCCGCAACGACAACGTGGCGTGTTACACCTGCGTTACGACTGAGCAAAACCCCTGCCCCCTTGGCTCCACTCCTGACTACTTGGGATGTGAGAAGATTTGCCGGCCCGAAGGCGGCCGCTGCGATAGCAACAACGGCTGCTACTCCTGCGTGTTCCCGGAGCCGGAGAAAGAAGACCGGGCGACAGGTCCCACGGTGACGTCGACCTCTCCTGGCAACGGCACCAAAGATGTACCCGTGGATGTGCGGCCGAAGATCACATTCTCTACCGCGATGCTCCGTAACGCCCTCCAGAGCGCCATTGGCGGGTCGTTCCCGTTCACCTTCGAATTGGTGAATCCCACGACGGTCGTTCTGGTGCCGACCACCACTCTGCAGTACGACAAAGACTACGACTTCCGCATTTCCGCGTCGGCGACCGACATGAACGGAACACCTCTTGCTCAGACCGTCGTCGTCAAATTCCGCACGCAGAAGAAGCCCAAAGACGTTCCCGCTCAACCGTCGCGGCCTCCTGTCGATTACGAGACGCCAAATGATCTTCCTCCACCCGCTTCTTCGTCTTCCCCGAAATCCTCTGCGTCCGCACCGCCTGCTTCTTCATCCTCGGCGAAGCCGACTGTGCAGGTTCTCATTCTCAACGGCAAGAAGTACCCGGTCAGTCAGTTCGTGATAGAAGACCACGACGAATGCACCGCTCACTATCATGCGGCCAACGGCTTTGATGCCGTCTCACTCGACGGCGCGCACTACTCGGATCCGGGCGGATGCAACGGCTACGGAAAAGTTCCGGAAGTCCCCAAGCAGACCTGCGCGACGGACGGGACGGAGTGCAAATGAGAGGTAGTATTTGACAAAATACAATAAAAATACAATGATACCCTATGCTTAGGAAAAGCCTCACCGTAGCGAAAAGCACTCCAAACGGACCGCGAACCATCGGGTCATATGTCGAACATCTGACGCAGGCTCAAGCGCGGCATTTGCGGCAGCAAATCTTGGATTTGCCGATACTCCGCATGAAGGGTGTCAATAATCACAGTGTCATTCTCGATGCATATTTGACGAGAGTCGGTCTCACGCTCGATAAGCGTTTTATTGATCTGATCGTCGGTGATGAAGACAGAAAAGCCGATGCGTTGCAGTTCCTTTTGGAACTTACAGAGGGAGACGATGAACCAGGCAGCGGCTCGAATGGAGTTGTGAAAAAAGAAACAGATGATGTTGTGAAATCCGTGGAAGTGGCCATCGCCACACCGAAGAAACCCGCTCGCAAAATTGAAGAGACCGCACCGCCCCAAAAACCTGACCGCATCGCAAACCTCAATACGGCTCCCATCAGCCAGATCCTGAAGGCGCTGGAGTATGTCCTGTACGCGGGAGAAGGAGGCGCCAAAGACATCGGGGGCCCGGTGATCAGCGTGGGCTTTCGGGATCTGCGCACCTATGGCCTGCTGAAGTCACGCGAGGCAGCCATGCGGGCGGCGCCGAACCAAGATATGACGTACGAGGACTTTCTGAAGCAGGCGGGAGGGGAAACAAAAATTGCTCCTGTGCAGGGGGAAAGCGGTTCATTGGATGATGCAGTTGATGATGGCGAAGCTGAGGATGACGACGATGAGGAAGACCCTGATGACAATGTGGAGGCTCTGTTGGCAAAAATAGTCGGAAAAGACGACGATGCGCCAAAAAAGCAGGAGAAGCGCCCGCCACTGGGTAAAGACGGTCTGCCCAAGTTTGTCCAAGATCAAGTGGAAGCTCTCTTTGTTGACGAGCTTGAGCCACTCAAGGCTGCTGCTGTGAAAAATAAAATCGGGGAAGAGGCGTACGGTATCGTCGCGAGAATTGCGGCGATCTTCTTGGAATATGCGAGAGGGAAGGGGAACAAAGAACTGAAACAGCGTGCGGGGATCGATAGCGCGTTCATCACCGCGGCGATAAAAAATAAGATGGAATCACTGCTCTCCGCCGAAGAAAAGAAGGCCCTGACGGAACTCATAAAACGGATCGAGAACATGAACAAAGTCGAGTATCGGAACTTCAAAATCGAACATGTGCGTCGCGAAATCACGGCGGCGATCCGTCTCGTGCGGAAATCGAATCGTGGCGTCGAGGAATTTAAGAAAACGTACAGACTGCAGTATCAAAATATCAAAGATATTCTCAAGGCCTACGAGACGTACCCCACCGCCGAGCTCGTCCCCGATTTGCTCACATGGGATGGGGCAGTGGAGGACGATGTTGATGCAGTGGCCGCAAGCGATGCGGGTGAGGATCTGGAGGAATGAGTGAATGGTTCATGGCTGCCCAGTTCAAACGTTATTATAACTCTTTTGGCAGACCAACAATATTGGAAGCAAATCGAATATAAACTCAATCGCATACAAGCGATGACGGAACTAGCTAGCTGTTCTTTTCATTACGACGACGATACCGATCATTATCAATGATAATCCAATCATTTGACTGACCGCTATTGGTTCTCGAAGCAAGAGTGCAGCGAACACCAGTGCAAATACCGGACTAAGATATCCGATTGCCGTGATTTTCCCTGTGTCACCCAATTTCATTGCTCTAAATAAAAATACATAGGGTAAGCCAATGCCCAGTGCCCCAACATACGCTACGGCAAGTAAGTCTCTCGTTGTCGGAACGGCAAATGTCGATAGCAGTGCAGTCGCTACCAGCATAAGTATAAAAGATGACGCGCAATACACAGCCATACTGGAGAACGTTTCATAGTGATACTTCTTTCCCCAAATGATGAATAAGCCTTCAGCGAGACCAGAGCCTAATGCGAGTACATAGCCTAATTTGTAGTCTGTTTGTATCGCCAAAAAAGAACCTTTGGTCATGACTACATATGCTCCTATAAATCCGAGAAGTATCGCAGTAATTCTTTTTGGCGTGAGTCTTTCTCGGATGAGGACTACCGCAAAAAGAATCGCGAACATTTGCCATGTGTTATTCAGGATTGCTGCATCTGCTGCCGAAGAAAATTTGATGCCTCCGAAGTACAACATGTAAGTAGCAAACACACCCACTGTTCCAAGTCGAATCATGTGCCAGTAATCCACAGTCGAATATTGTTGCAGCAGCTTGAGTTTTCCCTGAAAAAAGAGGAGGGAAAAAAGCGTAATCGATGCAAAAAATAATGAATACGTCGTGAATTGATAGAAATCGAGGCTACTGAGTGTCAGCTTGGAAATTGCAGGAACCGTTCCCCACAAAAGAACTGCGGCTAGAGCATACAGATATGACTTCAATTGATCGGTCATAGAGTAGTACTAAAACGGATAACCATGAGGGATTCGAACTATGTTGTTGGCTTACCGTGAATCTAAACAAAGTGAATGGTTCATGGCTGGGGAGGAGGGATTCGAACCCCCGCGTGACGGGTTCAGAGCCCGTTGCCTTACCGCTTGGCTACTCCCCAAGGCGTGAGAGATAGTACCAGAAGCAGAAAAGAGAATCCGCTACAAAATCTTCACTGTTTTGATCATTGCGAGCACATTCTATCAGTAACAAGGTACCGCTACGCCCGCTCAAAATACGTCCGCAGTTTCTGTCGCAGGACGTCGGCCTGCTTGGGATTCCTCCACACGGTAATTTTGTACTTGCCCCGCATGGAAAAAATATCGAGAAAAAGCTCCTGGTCGAATTCCTTGGCAGCCTTCACTTTTTCGAAGAAAAATGAGAAGTGCTTGGCGATCTTCTCCGGTAACAAGCACTCGACGATGTATTCTCCATAGACGTTCAGGTTGTAGCCGTCTCTGGGAAACGGCGGATTCGCGGTGGTCACGGCCTCGTAGACCTCCCGTACGCGCTTCGCTCCGAATTCATCCAGGAACGTGTCGCAGCCGAAGACCCAGCGGCAATCAACGCCCCGTTCCTTGAGCTGTTTGTAGAAGGTGATTTCCTCGGCATTTCTCCCCAATTGCCACCAGGCGTGCGAATAATACTTGTAGAGCTGTTTTTCTTTGGTGACGCCGTAGAGCGAGACGAGAATGTGATTCCAGAGCGCTTCGACATCGAGGAGCGAATGGGCTTCCAGAACGCGCTTCTCCCCTTCACGCAGCGGATACTCGACCACGTGCTGATGGAGACGTTTGGCGCGCCCCGCGATGAATTCCACGTACGAAACCCACATCAGATTCAGCGACAGCTGCCGGTGCGACTTCACCAGAATTTGATTCTCCGCCATCCGCGTCACGATGCGGTACAAGTGTGCCACCGACACCTTCATCCCCGACGTCTTTCTCAGATGCTCATGCAATTCTGCAATCGTGATCCGCGGACGGACCGCCACGGTTTCCACAATGGCGCTGAAGACGGGATGGATGGGGTCGAAGAGAAACATCGTTCGGTATGGGGCGTTATCGTGAAATGGGCAGCAAGGAGAAATGCGGCCGTTTCGCCGCGTCTTGCCGGTACTGCCGCGCCTGCGCGGTTTTCCCTGCAGCTTCCGCGGCGAGTGCGGCGTGCGTCAGAATGACGGGATCTTTGGTGCCCGTGGCGAGAGCCGCTTGCGCGTGCGCCCATGCGTCCTGCGGCAGATCGTTCTTCAGCGAAGCGAAGGAGAGCAGATCCGCGGCGTAGATCGTCGGATGGACTCCATAAACTTTTTTCCCGAGTTCCAGCGCAAGGGGCAGATTGCGGCCGTGATCGGCCAGGAATTTCCCGCGCTCCAGATCAACGTTCGTTCCCGTCTTCGCAATGGCCTCATAGCCGGCGTCGGTGAGGGCATAATACAAATCCGCTTTCTCTGTGTTTCCCATGAGCGAATGGATGTCGCCGAGGAGCGCGGAGTATTCCGGAAGGCCGAACATGGTGAACGCGGTCTCCGCCTGCCGCTGCGCGGTCACGAAATCTTTTTCAAACGCGGCGATTTTCGCAAGACCCGCGAGCGCGGGAGCGCTATCCGGATAGATCGAAAGCGCCTCGGCGTACCGCAGTTTCGCGAGTGCCGGATCCGTCGGAAGCAGCAACCTGCCAATCTCCGAGAGCGTCCACGCGTCTTGCTCGGGGATGCCGCTCGGGACTCCCGCGGCCTGCCGCATCACGTCGATCGCGCCCGCAAAATCGCCGTGGATTTCGCGCAGGTAAGCGATGCGCGTGAGGACGGCGTTATCGGGCTTCAGATCCGACATCGTCTGCAGCGTCGCGACCGCATCTCCGTAGCGACCCATTTCGATCTGCGCGTCGGTGAGCAGTCCGTAGTAGCGTTGGTCTTGGGGGTACTCGGCGACGAGCGTCTGTCCGATCGGCAACGCGTGACCGAAATCGTGCCGTCCCATCAAGATTTGCCCGCGGAGAAAATCCACTTCCGGATTGTCCGGCTGGGCGGTCTCCACGAATGAGAGGAGTCCGTCGACGCGTTGATAATATGCGGTGTCGGCACTCTCGCGCACGGCCTGCAGATACTGGCGCGCGAGCGAGAAGGCCGTTTCGGCGTTATCGGGATCGTCCAAAAGATTTTCCTGCATGGTCAGGATCGCCGTTTTTGTTCTATCGGAGAGGCCTTGCTCGCTTTCGTCGATGAAGATCGCGACGAAGGGCGAGCCGCAACCGGAGAGGAGGAGCAGCGCGCACACCAAGAACGGAGCGGCCGATGGGGCCGCTCCGCTCGAGAATGTACGCAACAGATATTTGTTCATCGGAGAACGAATTATTTCGTGAGGTGAGGCGTAGCGAGGTACGGGAAAGTGTCGGAGAACGTCGCGTCATTGGCGTTCACTCCGTCACCCAGAGCCGCGTCGACCGTGTATCCCTCCACGAGCTTTCCGGCGACCGCCTGAATGGCGATGTCCGTCACGTCATCGGCGAGGCGCCGACCGTTGGGGAAGCCCGCGTTGTCGCCGCCGAAGACGCCGAGGCGGTTCGGTTCAGCAGACGGCTTGATGGACGTGTTCAGGCGGAGCATTTCCGCGGCGCGCACGCCCTTGGGCTGGTTGAGACTGGGAACGCCGGTCAAGAATACCGTGACCAGGTCCTTGCGGTTTTCGGTCGGGACGTTGAGACCGAGGACTGCCTTAAAGAGTCCGGCGAGCTCGGGCTTGAGGACGACTGCCGCGTACGGCTTGGTGTCGGCGTCCTTCACCGGCTTCGACGCGTTGAAGTAATCCTTGTAGGCGAGCGGAACGACGACTTCGTTCACGAGCGGCATGCCGAGGCGGGAAACCTGGACCCACGATGCGCTTGGCTTCGTGGTTCCGTCACCCTTGAGCACAGTCTGCGCGGGGCGGTAGTTTGCGCTCCAGACGCCGATCACGGGATCGGAACCGATCAGACCTTTGACCGGAACTTCGAAGACGATGGAGTTCACGTTTGCGCCGGCAAGGCTGTCCTTGCCACCGCCGAGGTTGAGGAGATCGAAGACCTTCAGGTCAACGAAGAACGAGTCATCGCGCTGTCCGGCGAAGAACGTGCCCTTGGCGCCGGCGTTGACGATCGCTTTCTTCGCGAGACCGTCGTAGTCGGTGATGCTCTTGGAACCGATGACCGGAGCGGCGACTTCGCCGGTGGCCACGAGGTTTCCTTTGCTCATCTGGTTCTTGCTGCCGTTGAACGCGCCCTTGATGCGATACGCGTTCCAGTACTGGTGAACGTTGAGATCCGACGGAGAGGAAACGGGCTTCGTGTTGTAGAGGAATGTTCCGCCGTTATCGACCTTCGTCCAGAAATCGAAGACAAAGCTCACGTCTTCCTTGGCGTCGCCGTTCGTGTCCATATGGATCCCGTAGACGGCATCGTCCGAGAAGCGGTAGTAGTTTGGACCGGCATCCGCGTACTGGAAGGGCGAAGAGTTCGCGACAAAGACGACCTTGCTCGAGTCCGTGGGACTGATGAAGGCGTAGAGATCGGTGGCGTCCACCGTGGGATCTTGGCTGATCATCGGCGCCTCACGGTGCGATGAAGCCAGCGCCGTGACGGGCCCGAGAGCCATCGCAACGACGGAAGCAGCCGCAGCGAGAGCAGTGACGCCCTTCGTGCGGAGCAGGAGAGACTGTGACATAAAACTGAAAGAGGAATGAAGTATGTGGGAAACTCTAAATACTCCGGGGGAGCCCGACAAGATGACTGAAGTGACAAAACAGTAAATTTCTCCTGAAAGGAGAAAACTCGGAATTTTACCGAGAAGCATGCATTTCGGCATTTCACGATATTTTTTCACTGCGGCGGGCTGCATGACGCCCTTTTCTTCAGGCGGGATAGACCACCCGTTGCACGAACCAGACCATCGCCAGGACGGAAATCAAGCCCGCGGCCACTTGGGTTGCGCGGCGGTGCCAGCGTTTGCGGCGTGCGAAGAAGATCAGCGGCAGCGCGATGACGACGATCAACATCTGTCCGACATCCACTCCCAGATTGAACGAGAGCAGCGACGACAGAAACCGCAGGATGCCCCCCGGCACGGCCACGTCCTGCAGCGCACCGGCGAAACCCATGCCGTGGAAGAATCCGAAGCACAGGACTGTGAAGGCCCGCGCTTTGCTATCGGCGAAAAACGGCCAACGCGGAGCAAGGAAGACGGTCGTGAGCGCGACGTATGCGATCGAGAGAGCGATGACCGGTTCTACGATCGCGCTGCTCACCCGCAGAATATTGCCGCCGGCCAGGATCAGCGTGACGCTGTGCGAGAGCGTGAAGCACGAGAGCAGCCACGCGGTTTTGCGGACGCTCACGAAGGTCAAGAGCAGCGAGAAGACGAAAAGAACGTGATCCGGACCGCTCAGAATGTGCTCGATGCCGAGAATCAAAAATTGCCATACGGTATGAAAAAAGCCGGCGCCATCCGGGTCGCGAGCAAGCGCAATCAGCTTCTGCTGCTGCGCCGTGTCGTTGCCGCTCAGCGCGGGATCGGACTCGATGAATTTCTGCAGGTCATCCGCAGTCGCCTCCGGATGCTGCTGCACATACTCCAAGAGCGCCTGCGGCAGCAATTCATGCGCGCGAACGGGCGCCGCGGTCGCGAATGCGCCGAGCAGGAATATGAAGAAACCCGAAACGGTGACGGAACGAGACATGCGCACGCGTGAATGGTGCCCATCGGGTTGCGATCTCACAAGCAGGGATTTTCGGCGATAGCCGATCACAACGGGATGCTGTAGGATTCCGTCAATCAGGCTTTCCCCCACTCCCATGCGCCGCTTTCTCCCCATGCTCCTCACCGCTCCCCTTCTGCTCTCCGCCTGCGGAGGCAAATTGACCGGATCCGTGACGCCGGATGACATGGACCAGCCGCAGGGAACACAAGAACAGCCGGTGCCCGTGCAAGAACAGCCAGAACAGCCGGTGCCCATCGCCGCTCCGGCGGTCGAGCACCCCTTGCTGCCGAACTTCACCGTCATGGGAACGTACGTGACAGTCGACGGCGAGCAGACGATGATCTTCGAGTATCCCAATGAGTCAACGGCGGCAGCGGACCGGGCTAAAGTGAGCGCGGACGGACAGAGCATCGGCGGCGATCCCGTCAACTGGGGCGGGCCGGTCCACTTCTTCCACGCGGGCCGCGTGATCGTGGCTTACCCCGGCAGCAACGAGAGCATTGTCGCGAAGCTTCGAACGGACGCAGGGGCTCAATTTGCGGGGAATTAAATTCGTCGCAGAAGTACCGGAAATCGTCTGATTCTGGTATAATATCTTTGTGAAGCCATTTGAAGTTTTCGTCCCCGAAAAACACCTCAATGCCCAACTTAGGATAGCCCGAGAACAATTTTCCGATTACTCCCTGCACATTTCACAGAGTCCTGATGCAACGGGAGCGACTCTGATATTCGATGTGCCTGACGAACTCATCGGTGATGTACGTGCGCATCTTTTACGATGGGGCTTCGACCTCAGTCTCAAGCCCCCGGTGGCGCCCCACCCGGAATACTTCACACATGACACGAACCCAACCCCATCTTC
>JABFSS010000119.1 GCA_013140485.1 Candidatus Peribacteraceae bacterium
CCCTCCTGCGCACCCAGCCCCCCGGCTCCAAGGAGCGCCAGGACACCTTCGCCCGCATGGACGGGGTCATCAAGCGCATCCAGGCTCTCAACAAGGCCGGAGCCTCTCCCGAGCTCAAGTCACTCCTTGATCAAGATGCGCAGCTCACCGAGCAGCTCTCCAAGGTCAACCCGGCCGATGAAGCTGCCTACAACAAGATCCGCGCCCAGATCGATGCCTTGGCCCCCCAGATCCAGAAGGCCCGGCAGTCCCCCGAAAATAACGAGCAGCGCATCAAGGACCTCACCGCAGAGTGGCGCCGCAGAGATACGCTCATCACCCGCGAAACCTCCCCCTCCGAATTCTCGGGCACCTTCACTGCCGTTCTGGGCGGCAATCCCGAGAACCTTGCTCAAACCCCGCAGAACGACGACCGCCTCACCATCACCTACCGCCCCGGCATCGACTTCGCCGGCAACGCCGAGGTCTCCGCCCTCGCTTCCCAGATCCAGTCCCGCTTGGGCATGGAGGTGGAGATCCGCGGCAACGTTATCAGCATCAAACCCATCTCCGGCTCCGACGCCGGTCTCTTCGTCGAAGGCAAAGTGATGACCGGACTCCGTCACCTCCTCTGGGACCAGCTCAAACAGATCGGAGACAGGGCGGGGGAGAAGGGGAAGGTTGCTCCTCCTGCAACTCCAGAACCGGCACCGGGACCGAGCCTCATTGGCCCCGACCCTGTGCTGCCCCCCGGGACTCTTCCGGAACCCAGTCCTCCCCTTGGACCCGATCCCGTTGTTCCTCCCGGGACTCTTCCTGAACCCGGTCCTCCCCTTGGACCCGATGCAGTGCCACCGTCTCCGGGCACTCCGGAACCGGAACCCACTCCTACTCCCACCCCCGAGTCCGCACCCGATGCCGTCGAAAACCTCCGCGAAGTCAGCGCACAGCAATTCGATCGCGAGGCGTTGATCATCGCCATCGAGACCCTCGAGCTCGGTGAAGGTATCCGGCCGATCACGACTGCGAATGTCGCCAACATTACCAATGCCCTCATTGTGGAACGGATGATCGAAAACTTTTCGACCGCTTTCCGAAACAGAAATTTCTTGCAAAGGAGGGGGGTGGTCTGCGATGCCGAAGGGAATCTGCGGCAGTATCAACCGGGAAGCGATGATCCCTACGCCGGGCCGATCATCACGTCGAACTGGGCCACTCTTCTGCGGGGGTCACCCGTTACAGGTCTCCAAATTCTCGCGCGCGCGTGTACCGACCCGGGACCGAATCTTTCGATTTTTAATCCGAGCGGTCTCCTGAAGTATTCGGTATCCCGCATCAACGGCGAGCAAGCAGAGCGTCCGACACTCCTGGATCGCCTCAGTGAATTATCGAGCACGACTCGCCCGCGCGTCGAAAATCGCGACAGCGAAGCGACCCGCCGCGCACAAGAGTTCGTCGTCGCCGACCTGCACGCGCGACTGATGATTCGTCTTGAGGATCGCATCGGCGCACTCAAGGGCAACATCGCGAATCCCGGGGGAATCACGTGGAAAGAACGGGTTGCGGAAAATGCGATTGCGTACGGCGCCGCCGGGGCCCTCGGCGGCGGCCCGATTGGTATTGGTGCTTTAGGCGCGTATGACGGCATTAACGCCGGCAGAGAATTCCTGGGAATGGGCAGATTCAATAACCCCATCGATGTTCGTCCGACGAACATCGAGGCCATGCAAAAACAGAGGGAAGGGACGGCGCTCAAGGCAAATGAGGCGCTCTATCAAGAACTTTCGGCCATGAATTTGAGCGGAACCATGACCTCGCAGGTGAATGCGTTGCAAAGCATCTGGGACCGCATGGACCAGGAAGGCAAAGTCAATTACGCCGAATTCACCCAGCGTTTGGAATGGGCTCGCACGCTCTGCGATTGGGCCGAAACGGGTCTCAGTTGGGCGGATACGGCGGGCCAAACCTTCGCGCAAAGAGTTCCCGTCATTGGACCGCTGCTCTACTCCGTTCTGCGTAACGGCGTCGGCATGCTGGCGGGAGAGCGGGTTCGCGATGCGAACGGCGGTTACCGTGATTTGGATTGGGGGGACTTCGCCATCAACGTGGTCACCGACCAGATTCCGTTGGGTAGTATTGCCAATCTTGTTCCCGGCGCGCGTCCGCTCGCTCGCCTGACCGTTCGCAGGCTTCTGCGCGATATTCCGCGCAGAATGGTGCGTGCGACGCTCGAAGAAGCGCGCGATCGAATCAAGGAACCCATCCGTCTCGTCGCCACACGGCTGAACGAAGGCGCCACATGGGGGCAGGTTGTGGACGAGCTAAGCCAGATTCAACCCGATTACACGTCGTTCTTCCTGAGCGCCGGCGTGCGGTTTCTCGCGGACATCGCGGGTGACACCGCTGCGCAGCGGATTCGTGGAATGCTCGCGCGAGGAATCCCTTCGATTCCCCGCAACTGGCGTCCTCTGTCGCTCTCCAATGGCAAGCAGGTTGCAGAACAGGCGAGAAAACTTGCACGGAACGATATGAATGCGCAGGCGACTGAACTGATCGACATGATCAGCAAATCCGAAGAGCAGAATCCCGAACGTCCGTGATTCGTTCCCGCAGCATGGTCATTTCTTCTTCCCCTTCGCCACGGTCGCGATCTTCATGCCCGCGTGGAGCGGCATGAGGCGGAAGTTCTGAGATGTCGTCGGAGACTTGGTGCACCACGAGACCAGGAGACCGTAGAGGAACGTGACGACGGGGGTGATCCACCACGCGCCCACGAGCGGCTTTGTGAGGAGCATCGTGAAGAGCAGCGAGAGCACGCCTGCGAGAATCAACAGATTCCCGATGGTCTTGAACGTGTACCAGAAGAGCAGAGCCGGGACGCGGCGCGAGGCATCGTCGACGCGCTCGGCCATCTGCTCGTGCCAGAGGAATACGATGCCGCCGACGCTGAAGAGGATGAGTAGAGCCAGGTATGTCTCGGCGCTGAAGCGCTCGCCGCCCGTGCTGAACTTCTCGAGGACGCCGTAGACCGCAGGGAGAGCTCCGGCCGTCATCATCGCGACGCCGACGGTCTGGAGGATGTAGCAGTACAGTGCTTTGATCGCTCCGCCGAGCCGCGCGCCGGGAGAGAGGAGACAGGGGATCAACGCCACGGCGAGCGCGACGAAGACTCCGAGCGGAAAGAGAACGAAGGTGAAGAGCGTTGAAACGCTCACGGAAGTCAGGACCATGATCGGATGAGGAATTGAGTGGGTGAAAGCGTACCCCGCCACACGAGTGAATGGCATTGCGGATGATGAGAGAAATGATCTGATACTTCGACGGACGAATTGAAAATTGATAATGGAAAATTGAAAATGCCGGAGGCATTCCCAGGATCTGAGCGTCTTCCGAATTTTCCACTTTCCATTTTCAATTATTCAACGGTCACCCCCATGCTCCTCGCCGTCCCCGCAATAATCGCCTCCGCCGCCTCGATGTCCGTGCAGTTTAAGTCGGGCATCTTCGTCTCGGCGATGGTGCGCAGCTGGGCCTTGGTGATCTTGCCGACCTTGTTCTTGTTCGGTTCGCCGCTGCCCGATTCGATCTTCGCCGCCGCTTTGATGAGCGTTGCCGCGGCCGGCTGCTTCACTTTGAAGGTGAACGAGCGGTCCTCGTACACGGTGATCTCGACCGGGAGAAGTTGGCCCATCTTGTCCTTCTTCGTCTGCTCGTTGAACTTGGTGCAGAATCCGTTGATATCCACGCCGGCTTGCCCGAGCGCGGGTCCCAGCGGAGGAGCGGGGTTTGCCTGCCCGCCGCGTGCTTGCACTTTGATGACTTTCTTAATGGCTTTTGCCATAGCCGGGAGAGTGTAGGTTTCCGCTCGGTGGAGGTCAATGCAGGTTTTGCTCGGTTGAAATGGGTAAAGAGGGCGGAGAGGGCTGAGAGGGTAAAGAGGAATGCGACAAAATCCACTTTACCGTCTTCACCCTTCTACTCCGTCAGCGCGTCAATCAAACGATTCACCTCATCCTCATGCCCCTCCGTCATGTGGATTTCATACAATCGTTCCCGTACCCGGACAAACAGCAGGCGCTCCGGGTTGATAGCGGGGTCGAGGAAGGAGAGGACGTCACGCGGAGGTTTACCGGCCTGCGATTGCGTCTCATCAATGAGGTCCAGGAGTTTCACGGAGAATTTGGGACGGAGAGATTTTCGCAGCGCCGTGAAGATCTCCTTTACATCGCGGGAGTCGATCCAAGCGATGGTCGCCGCACGATCATTGTCTTTGAGGAGTACTCGGGCGGAGAGGCCCGTGCGCGCCGTGGCAGGAAGAACCGCTGAGAGAAGATTGCGCTCCGTCGTTTCGGTTACGCTCAACCCCTGTGACTCCGCGATCACGGTAACATCCGGCTCCGTTTTCTTCGCGATGCCTTCCTGTGCCGACGGAAACTTGAACGTTCCTCCCGTCAGAATATAGTCGGCGGTCCCCATCGTCAGGAGGATGAGGATGAACACGAGACAGAGGAGGAGTTTTTTGGAGAGCATCAGTGCAAGTATAGAGGATTCCTGATATGCTGCAGCCATGGTTCTGAAGAGATCGAAATCCGCGTCAGCCTCGCCGATTCTCGCTTCGGCTGCACCGCCGGAACTGTCCGCATTTGAAGTAACGCTCCGCCCGAAATCACTCACGGAATACGTCGGTCAATCGAAGATCAAAGTACATTTGCTGATGCACATTCAAGCCGCGATGTCGCGCAAAGAACCGCTCGGCCACACCCTCCTCCACGGGCCGCCGGGGCTGGGCAAGACGACGCTCGCGCACATTCTCGCGCGCGAAATGGGAGCACAAATCCGCATCACGTCGGGTCCCGCGCTCGAGAAGCCGGGCGACCTCGCGTCGATTCTCAGCAACCTGCAACAGGGTGACGCGCTCTTTATCGACGAGATCCACCGGCTTCGTCCCGTCGTCGAGGAAATGCTCTACGCCGCCATGGAGGACTACGCGCTCGATCTTGTCATCGGCAAGGGGCCCACCGCGCGGTCAATGCGCCTGACGCTCAAGCCGTTCACACTCATCGGTGCGACGACCAAGGCGGGTTCCATGAGCGCGCCGCTCAGGGACCGGTTCATCCATCACTTCAAGCTCGCGTTCTACGAACTCCCCGAAATGCAGCAGATCGTGGAGCGCTCGGGGCAGCTGCTTCGCGTTCCGCTCCAGAGCGACGCTGCGCACCGCATCGCGTGCAGCAGCCGCGCAACGCCACGCATCGCCAACCGGCTGCTCAGAGCGGTCCGCGACTACGCGCACGTGCAGGGGGACGGAACGGTGGACCGTGCGTGCGTCGAAACGACGTTGCGCGCACTCGACATCGACGACCGCGGGCTCGACGCAACCGACCGTTTGATTCTCGGCGCCATCGTCAACACGTTTAACGGCGGCCCCGTGGGACTCGGGACCATCGCAGCGGTGCTCGCGGAGGACGAGGACACGGTGGAAGACGTCTACGAACCGTATCTGCTGCAGCAGGGGTACTTGCAAAGAACTCCGAAGGGACGGATGGCGACGAAGAAAGCGTATGAGCTCTTGGGATTGCAAGTACCGGAAGGGGCGCAAGTGACGCTCTTCTAACGTACGGTGAGCGTGTCCATCATCTTCTCGAACGTCCCCACGTGTTCGTCGAATGCTTCCGTGCTGTCTGCGAACGTCCACACGTACGCCTGGCGACCCCTGAGCAGCCAGATTTGTTCGAACGTCATGTCGCCGTTATCGAGAGACGCGGAGAAGACCACGCGGTGAGCGAGGTAGAAGCCCGCGAGCGTGATGTCCTCGGACTGCAGGAGTGCGTAGTGATCGAAGAAGTCCCGTTCAATCCGGATACCCATGTCGGTGTACTCGGCCAGAGACATATCCGACGGCAAGGCTTCGATGACCATGTTCACGTTCTGCCGGAATCCGGCGGGCCGCTCGTCGCGAGAGAGGAACATGGTGACGAGGGTCAGAGGAGGAGTCTCTTGCGGCTCATTCACGTGTTCCCATGCGGAGGGGAATTGGAACTTCACGCCGAATGCCGCGCTCTCATACGTACGGTCGAGCGGGAGTTCGTTGATCGAAAGCATCTGCGGGTTCCACACCGTGGCCTCGCGGGCCGTTTCGCGGATGACTCTCCTGCTCGGGCGTTGCACGGGCTCGTTCGTGACGCGCGCGAAAGCCGCCGCCGGTGACAGTCCGAACGACAGGAGAACGATGAGAATCAGCAAGCGTTTCACAACGTCACAATACCTTCCGTCAAGAATCAGGGGAAGGAGATTCCTTCACCGTTTCTGACCATCCAACGTCATATCAATACCCCTTGGCCGTCGGCTTCATCGGCTTTTTCCACGTTGCGCGCACTTGAAGCTTGAGCGTGCGCTTGGACGGGTGCGCAACTACTGCCTTTCGCGTGTGTACGACGTCGCTCGCAGATTCGGTCATGCCCATGGGAGGCATGCAACCGCACGCGTGGGCCGGTATGGCGAACATGCCGAGAGACAGAATCACCGCGATGAACAGGGAGAGTGTTTTCATGCGGGGAGTGTAGCTCCTTTCATCAGTTCCGCAATGGCGCCGTTGATCGAATCCACGAAATGCTGCTTCGAAAACTCACGCGCGCGCGTTCGGCATGATTCCTGTTTCCATTCTTTGCTTTCGAATCGCTCCATCGCGTTGCCGAGAGACGTCGCGTCGGCAACGTCGAAGAACTCGGCGGTCTTATCCGTCAGCGTTTCCATCGCGCCGCCCGCGCGGAAGGCGATCACCGGCGTCCCGCAGGCGAGCGATTCCAGAGGCACTAATCCGAAGTCTTCCTCGCCGGGGAAGAGCGTCGCGCGCGCATTGGCGTAGAGAGTCTTCACTTCTTGATCCGTCCGGTAGCCGACGAACTCCACCGTCGGGCCGGCGATGGCTTCCAGAGACCTGCGTGCCGGGCCTTCGCCCGCGATGATGAGCTTAGCTTTGCGGGCGTTGCAGGCGTGGATCGCTAGCTAAATTCTCTTGTAGGATGCGAGTTGAGACACAATCAGATAATAATTTCGGATTGCGGATTGCGGATTTCGGAAATTCGTAATTCGTAATTCGTAATTCGGTGCGAGGGGTGTGAACCAGAAATCGTCAATCGGGGGGTGAATGACCGCACTTTCCCGCCGCCAGTAGAGTTCAATCCGGCGCTGCACTTCCTTCGACGCGGCGATCAAGCCGTCCGGGCGGTCGGCGGCTTCGCTGTCCCAGATGCGGAGTTTGTGAAACGTGCGGGAGAGATACCGGCGGCGCAGCGGCCCCAGAATTCCTTTCCCCGCGCGCTCGAGCACGCCATGCGTCCGGTCCCACAAATACCGGGCGGGGGACTGGACGTAACACAAGTGCTTGGGCTTTCCGTTCGCGATGATCCCATGCGTGAATGCGGACGAGCTGCTGAGGATGAGATCAAATTCAGAGAAATCCCAAGATTCGACGGCAGCAGGAAAGCGGCGGAGATAGAGGTGGTGGTTCAGTGAAAAGTGAAAAGTGGAAAGTGGAAAGTGCGGTTGGAGACGGCTGGTTCTCACGCGTTCACGCGGGAACCATGTTCCCAACTTCTTTTCGTTATAGAGGAGCGTGTAGATCGGTGCGTCGGGAAACATGTCGGCGAGGACGCGAAGCACGCGCTCGGCTCCGCCTCGCATTGTTAGAAGTTCATGGACTATTGCGACACGCATATGCCCGGCATCATAGCGCTTGCAGGTTTCTTGACAGATTTCGAAATATTCATTATGGTAGTTACCAACTTCCTCGTCACCCTATGATGCGCCGTTCTCTCGTTGCTTCCGTCATCGCCGTCGCGCTTCTGCTGCCCTTTGCGGTCTTCGCGCGCAACTTCGATTTCGACTACCGCATGTGCGTTCGCGAGGCGATGAACCGTCGCGAGGTGGGCATTATCGACAACACGCTCAATCACAACAATAACAAGATCAATGCCTATCACGATCACCGCGCCCGGCTGTTCGACGCGTGGGACATTGAGAACGATAAGGACCGCAACAATGTGATTCGCAACGCCGATAAGGATTTTCAAAATATCGTCAAAGACCACGATAAGAATTACAAGAACATCGTCCGCGACCTGTCGAACAATTTCAAAAACGACGAGAGGGGATGCCGCAATGCGTACAATGACCGCGTGAAACAAGTGCCGACCGGCAACGTCTGTTTCTCGAGCAACGAATGCCGCCCGCCCATCGGCTACTGCACCACCGAGACGGGAGAGTGCCGCATGTCGTGCGAGCGCAACAGCAACCCGTGCATCCAAGTGTGCTCGGGGCGGTGCAAGGTCCGCTGAAACCATATGGAACAACAACCGCGTTCTTCCAACGTACCTGGCAAGCCGGAGAAAACGGTTGGGTACGGCGATGTGCATGCGATGCTTGGAGTGCAGAGGGCGCCCCTGTGGGATCTGATGGATACGTATCGTGCCGGTGGTTCCGTGGACGGTCATAGTCTCAAAGAACGCGTCGGAGCTTTGGAAGCGATTATTTTCGACGATGTCTGGATCCGGTACATACAGACGCAACGAAAGGCTAATCCCGAAGCGCACGGGCTCAGCATGGTTCTGATTGATGGAGCTCCAGAAGGGGTGCAAGAACTGCCAGATCTGTTTTTTAATCATCAGGATGAGCACCACCCGTATCCTGCAAACTGCCGCATTCTCCAAGACCCGCTTCCCGCAGACTTTTTCCAGGGACTCGGGGAATTATTCCGTGAGGGAGAACCGGAGCACCAGTCGCGGGCGATTGATGGTGTGATCAATTGTCAGAACAACAGCATGCTCGTTGCATTACTCGCATGGGAATCGGAGATGACCAACGCGCTGATAGCGGGTGAAGTGAGTCCCATCATCGATCACTACCGACAGTTCATTGAATTGCTCTACCAATACAAACCCCATCTGTGTTTGCCTGGGTTGGGATTTCCTGCATTTCGGACAATGGCGAAAGGACTTCTGTTTGGATCTCCGTTTCAATGGAGGGTGATCAAGCGCTTCCCTATTATGGCTGAGCGCGATCTTCAGATGCCCTGGGGCGAAGAAGTCTTCAATGGCTTGATGGATGGTCTGGAACCTCTGACGGAAAAGCTTGCGCAGATTCACGGGAATGCGCTCATTCTTCAAGCGGAAGTTCTTGAGCAAAAGAGACCACGAGTAAAGGCAAAAGATGAAGATCCACGAACATTAATCGCTGATCTTTCGGCGCATATTCAGTGCAGACGAAATCATGGGCGCATCGAATTACATGTCGATCCTGCCTTGATTAAAAGTCTGAAGAACCTGGTTGCCGATCCTGCCGTTGCAGGTTTTGCCAAGGTCTTGGATAGCGGCCCTATCACGGGTTGCCCGGCCTTCTACTCCGAAATATTCACAGGCACGCGTCAGTGGAATCGTGCCATTGCGAGAGACATCATGTTGCCTCCACAAACGGCTCATAGGGGCACATTATAGCCCTAAAGCGCCCTTCCATTTTGGGTCGATTTTTGCTATAATAGATACGTCATCACTTGGACTTAGAGCTTGCTCTACATTCCCTGCTGGTGACCAAAAACAAACACCGTCCCCTGTAGCAATACTCGAGGCGGTTTTGTTTATGTATCCGGTGCTATAGTACCCGGCGGTTCTTTCTCGCTCTCATGGGTCGGTAGCTCAGTTGGTAGAGCAGTGCCCTTTTAAGGCATTGGCCGAGGGTTCGAGTCCCTCCCGACCCACCATTCGACTCGGCGTTGCGACTCCTCGCTCATGGTCCTCGCCCTCGAGAGTACTTGTAAAGTTTCCTTTTCATTGCAATACTCACCAGTCGGTTTTTTCCATCACCAACTGGAGGAATTGTCGTGAATCTCTTGTGGATCGTTCCGGGACTTCTGTTTTTTGCGGGGCTCTACGCGCTTGTCGAAAAAATGGTTTGGCGCCGTCAGGGCCGCCGCTCCGAAAATCAGTATGTGCTCACACTCATCAGAGTGCGGATGGACAAAGCGCGGAGGACCGACGGCGTCGTCGACGTCGCAGACGTCGAACAGATCGAAGTTCTCCAAAAGGAGAACACATATCTGTGGAAGGTGATCAGTATGCTCACCCTTCTGCGATGGACTGTCGAAATTATCGCGCTTGGGTTCGCCTACCTGTTTATGGACTACTTCTGGCCGGGATTCCTCCCGTTGCCGCGATGAAAACAACCGCGACCGGCAGCAGGAGATCGGATTCTCCTGCTGCCATTTAATAGTGAGCGATGAAAAAATCGCTCTCAACAAATTTTTCGTCGCAGTTGGATCAGAATCACTTTGTGACAACCCCTGCTCGCAGAAGCTTCTCCAATGTCGCGAGGGCTGTCAGATTCTCCGGATCCCGCTTCAGCGTCTCTTTCAGTTGATCCACCGCTTCCTGGTTCTTTCCGAGTGCCAGGAGCGCAATCGCGAGGTTTGCCCGCGCATCGTGCAAATCGGGATCGCGGTCCAGGGCTTGCCGGTAGAAGTCCGCTGCCAGGTCGAAGTGCCGGGCTTCGCCTTCCAAGACTCCCAAGTTAAAGAAGGGCATTGCGAGCAGTGGGGCGGCAACAGTCGCAGCGACAAAATGCGTGCGTGCCTCGTCTTTCTTTCCCTGCCCGTAGAGGAGTCGTCCAAGATTGATGTGGGCGAGCGCGTAGTCGGGCGAGAGCGTCAGTGCCTTCTGATAATCGGCAACGGCTGCGTCCGGTTGTCCCTGTTCTTCCCGAGCCAACGCGCGGTTGTAGAAGACTTTCGGATCGTCTTTGAAGGAGAGAGCCAGGTCGTACTCCGCGAGCGCTTCGTCACTCTTGCCCGCTTCGCGTAGTGCGTTGCCGTACCAGAGATGCCCGAGACGCGCGTTCGGCGAGACCTGCGTGACGTAGCGGCTCAAGGTTTCGGAATCTTTCCAGACCGACGACTGTATGGATGAAAGGAATGAGAGGAATAGAAGGAATAAGATGGCGAGTGGAAGCATGCCGCGTCGCACGAATGCTGGCACTCTGTTTTCCGCTTGCAGAAGAAGAAATCCAGCCAGCAGGAAGACGCCCATCGACGGAATGTACGCGTAGCGGTCCGCGGTCAGATAATAGTCGCCGTTCTTAATCAAATTCGCAAAAGAGGGGAGGAACGTGATCATCGTGAAGGCGACGGAGAATGCGAACAGTTTCCACCGCTTTCTCATCATGACTGCGACAGCGACGAGCGCGAACACGATTAGGAGCGACAGCAGGAAGTCTCCGGACTGCAGGGAGATCGTTCCCGTGTAGGCATACATGGGACTGAGGCCCGTCGGGAAGAAAATCTTGGAGAGGGAAAACGTGAACGACTTCGCCGCAACCAGACTATGCGTCAGGAGCGAAAGATCGGGTGCACCGCTTTTGCCGAACAATGCGACGATGCCGAAGACCAGTGACAGAGCGATATACGGGAGCTTTTCGATCACGGATTGCCGCGTCAGTTTTCTCCCTTCGAGCCAATCGATCAGGAAGAGCAGCAGAGGGAGTGACACGACAGTGATCTTGGAGAGCAATCCCAGGAAAAAAGTCAGAAGACTCCCCGCATAGGTCCTACTCGAGGGCTTCCGGAGGAAGCGAAGATAGAGGTGCAGCGAGAGGAGGAAGAACGTCGTCGACAGCAGATCCTTCCGCCCCGTCGCCCAGATGACGGCTTCGGTGTGAATCGGATGGACGAGGAAGAGGAATGCCACGAACAGCGCTGCCGAACGGTTCTTCAGAAAGTGATAGCTGAGCAATCCGAAAAGTCCCGCGTTCAGAATGTGATGCAGAAGATTATGC
>JABFSS010000016.1 GCA_013140485.1 Candidatus Peribacteraceae bacterium
GCAGGATGGCCACGCGCGCCTGGAATTCAAAGTCCCCACACGCGGTCTGGTCGGTTTCCGCGGAGACTTCATCATTGAAACCCGCGGCGAAGGCATCCTGAGCCACTCCTTCATAGGCTACGAGCCGTACAAAGGCGATCTCCCCGGCCGCACGCGCGGCTCCATGATCTCCATGGGCGGAGGCAAGACCGTCGCCTTCGGCCTCTGGGGTTTGCAAGACCGCGGCAAGCTGTTCGTCATCCCGGGCCTCGACGTGTACGAAGGCATGATCATCGGCGAGAGCGCGAAGAACGAAGACATGATCGTCAACGCCACCAAGGAGAAAAAGCTCACGAACATGCGCGCCTCCGGCAGCGACGAAGCGATCAACCTGACGCCCGTCACCCCGATGACGCTCGAGCAGGCGTTGGAATACATCGCCGATGACGAGCTGGTGGAAGTGACGCCCAAGAATATCCGGTTGCGCAAAAAGTTCCTGAAAGAGCATGAGAGAAAGAGGACACGCTAAATGAGATCCAGCGCAGGTCTTCGACCTGCGTTAAAAAACACGAGCGGAAGAGGACGAAGTAAATGGGATCCAGCGCAGGCCATGTGTTGATTTATATCAAAAATATAGTATAATTTTTTTATGGGAGAAACACTTGTCGAGCGCATTGAGAGCTATAGAGATGTTCTTCAAAAAGAATCATCAAATCTGTTATTTGCGCAATTTCATGGCCAACTGGAACAGCTGCTGCAGGCAGCGCGACAACCTGAGGCCGATACCCCGAGCATTGAGCGTGATTTTTCGGCGTTAATACTCCAGGCGATTGCAAAAAAAACCACTGCCCCATTACGGAATCTTCTTGCCACACATGCGTTCAAACTCGAGGAGCGCGTCATGACAATGCACGGGCCGGGAGCCGTCAGCAAAATAGTCTTTGCACAAGTTGATAAGGGGGAAAATTGGTGGATTCTCTTCATCCTTCTCGACAATGGGAATGTCGTCAAAGGGACCATCACTCATTTGGGGATACAACGCGAGGCCTCATTGAACCCGGAAGAGCGGGAGCTGTCCGATGCACAATCACGTTACGGAGAACATGTTCGGGGTTATTTGCCCGAGAACCTACGCGGAGAAAACAGGAAAAAGTACAATACACTGATTCAGACGACCATGGCTGACGAGCGTTTTAGGGAATTTGTAGAGCGTCGCAATTCCAGTGTACTTCGAATGTACTCGGATGCTGCCAAGGTGACTGTAGAGGCTCTAGCACAGTTACCTCGCATGCTGAGCTTAGAACGCAGAGGCAGAGGATTTCTGGAAAAGATGCGAACAAGCATGTGGGCGCAGCGAGATGCAAAACCCGAGGACTGGGACGGTATTCTGCGGCAAGCAGCTTGTTATGCAATAGAAGGTTTTTTTGATGAATTATTTGAGGACGAGAAAAATAGATATATTCGTGAAAAGAAGATGCGTCAAGATTAGCTCGTCGATGTGACGTCCAAGAATATCCGGTTGCGCACGAAATAGATTGTGCGTGATCCTGTACACTTCCCGAGTGCCGCTGCATTTCTTCAACGCCGGTGAACTCTCGTATCAGAAAGGCTTTGCCGCCCGGCGGCAGCGCTTCTTGCGGCCGATCCTCGTTCTGCTGCACTCACTCCGGATTTCGCCGGATCACGTGACGCTGGCGAGCATGGCGGTGATGTTGTTACTGCCTGCAGGCATTCACTATGGCGTTCCTTGGCTTTGTGTAGCGGCGTACGTGCTGCATCTTGCTTTGGATGCCGTGGACGGATCGCTCGCACGGCATCTCAAACGCAACTCCGATGCCGGAGCCTACATGGACGCCGTTGCCGACCACTTTGCCGTCCTGGTTACGTCACTGACGCTCCTGTGGTTCGGAATCCGGAGTCCGTTCTGGCTCGCCGCCTACACGATCTCGTACATGCTCGTGATCGTGCATGTGATGGTGCTCAACGCGCACGGCACGCCGTCCTCCGTCCCCGTCGCGCGGACGCGGTATCCGTTCTTTCTCCTGGTCATTTTGTACGCGTACGGCCGGGATGTTCTTCTCATCTTTGATGTCTTCCTCATGGTCGTGACGCTCTACTACGCCGCGATGCTCGTGCTCTACATTTTCCACCTCCGATGGAGTCTCCACTCGTGACGCTCATCACCACCGCGCTGTTGCTCTACTGGCCGGCGTACCTGGGCAACATGATGCCCCCCATTGCCGGAGCTCTGCGTCTCCCGGGAGGGTCGCCGATTTCCGTTCGTGTCCTCGGGAAAAATAAAACTTGGCGTGGCGTCATCTCCGGAGTGATTGGCGGCATGCTCGGTGCGGCATCACTCTGGTATCTCGGTTGGTCGTGGTTCGCTGCGCAGACGTTCCCCGTCACCGTGGGAACCGGCGCGCTGATGGGGGCGGGCGCGCTCGGCGGCGACCTGATCAAATCGGCGGTCAAACGTGCTCTCAGCATTCCCTCCGGCCGGCCGTTTATCCCGTGGGACCAGTGGGACTTTGTCCTCGGTGCGACGCTCTGCACGCTGTTCATTCTCCCACTGACAGTGCCGTTGATTCTGACCGCCCTCGTCGTCACGTTTGTGCTCCATTTTGCCGTCAATATTGCCGCGTATTGGCTCGGATTGAAGGATGTGTGGTGGTAAAGACCATATTAACTTTATGCAATAATTATGGTATAATAGCAATGAATCAACAAACTCCATGCCCACGCAACCCTACCGCGTCCTGCTGATGAATCTTGGCTATGCAACGGGCCTCGACGGCTCGCTCCGCAGCTATCTGTTCCAGTGGTACCGGTACCTGTACACGCCGAGAAAAATCATCCGCCGCGTCCGCCAGTCCATCTACGGATTGCTCAACCGCGAGAACCCGGACCTGTGTTGCTTCGTCGAAATCCACCGTAAGCACGGCTTCGTCCCGCACCCACATGCGTACACGTCGCACATCGATAACAAGTACGGCCGCTTCAGTATCCTGCGGCGTCTGCCGTTCTTCCGCGATAACTGCAACGGCTTCTTTAGCCGCAACCCTCTGGAGTTCCGCAAACGCTACTTTTCAATCGGATCGAAGAAGTTGGTCTATGACATTGAGCTCGGGAATGGACTCAGTCTGCTCCTCGTGCACTTTGCCCTGAGCCGGGAGACGCGCAAACGGCAGTGCATCGAACTCAAAGAAATGCTCCAGGGCCGCTCCAACACCATCGTCTGCGGCGACTTTAATATCTTTAAAGGCACGCGCGAACTTTCCGCGCTTGCCGAAGCGTGCGGGCTGCAGATCGTCAACGCACACCATGCGACATTCCCGGCGGTCCATCCCAGAATGACGCTGGATCTCTTTCTCTGCCCGAAGAATCTCTCCCATGTGTCCGCGAAAGTGATGGATGATATTCAGGTGTCGGATCACCTTCCCGTGATGTTGGAACTGAGGTCGTAGGGCTTGTATGAGGCATTTTCGCGATACTTGACACTAGTAATTAATAGTGTTAATTTGTCTAGCCATTCTCACCCCTCTTCGTATGAGATTTTTGGCTTCGCTTGTCACAAGTTTCCTCGCTCTGTCAATCGTCTCATTCTCGATTCCCCTCGCGTCCGCGCAGGTGATGGGCTCTTCCGATTCGTCGATCGGCGCTTCTCCGTATCCGTATTTCCGACGCACGGATTCTTCTGCATCCTCGTCATCTTCTGTGTCTTCTTCGCGGTCGTCCTCCTACAGATCCTCCGTATCTGCGTCCTCCATCTCCACTGTCTCCACGACGTCTTCCATCACCTCTTCGATTTCCGGCCAGCCGCGCGTGGGAGTCACGCTCACTGCCGACCGAGGCGAAGCGAACCCCGGCGATGATGTTCGGTATTGGATCAAGACCGTCAATTTGTACGACCACGATATGCCGGCCTGGAAGATCGCGTTCTTCTTTGATCCGAACCAAATGCAAATTCTGGAATCGAGCGGCGGACGCCTCGAAGGCAATCACGTTACCTTCAACGTCGGGACGTCGCGCTCCGGTCAGCAGCAAGACTTCAGCGTTCGCGTCCACCTGTTCCGCAAACTTGGCGATGGCGACGTGGCCCGCACATACGCGTCGATGATTTGGGACGGATCGATCCAGCCCGCGTGTGCCAAGCACGATCTCCGCATGATGTCGCGCCCGCCCGTCACGGGCCCCGGCAACGGCACTGATCCGGTTGAAAATCTTGCAGCGTATCTTCGTCCGGTGAGTGCCGCGGCGAACGGTTCGCCTATGCCTCTCGTTGCCTGGGCGGGTGTTGCGATGGCCGGAATCGCTGTGGGAGGCCGCTTTGGAAAGAAATTTCTCATCTGAAAATAGGAATTCTCTTAGAATAAAGAGTCCGGTGGTACATCGGACTTTTTGTTATCTATTAGGGCTGAATGTGAATTATATATCATCATAAATAATCGAAGTCATGAATGGAATGACGGTCTTTGTCTGCCGCGAGGCTGCCGGTGTGGCTGTAATAGTGGCCTTGTTATTGCGTCTATCTCAGACGTATCCTCACCCCCTTTGGTCCATTTTCCTCCTCCCCTAATTATATGAGTCACCGTCGCCTGCGGTCCCTCGTGGCCGTCCAGTGTTCGCTCTTCGTCATTGAGTTGCTGCTCAGCTTCGCGCTCGCCGGCGTGCCGGTGTTTTCGTCCGTCGCAGAGGCGATCGCGCTCCCGACTCTTACTGCTCCCCGCGCGTGGGTCGAGCCGGGAGATCCGAAGCCGGGCTTTCCGTCGGTCGCGCTCGTGCGCATCGACTGGGAAGCGGTCCCGGGAGCGACGGGGTACAAAATCTTCCGCTGCAATCCCGCCAATCCCACCGACTGTCCGTGGATGATCCAAGACCACACGACGGGTGCTCCGTATAACTTCGCCGATGACGTGGTGATGGGTTCCGCGTGGATCTACCGCGTGCAGGCGTACACCGGCCCCTCCGCCACCCCGACGGACGAGACGCCGTTTGCCAGTACGGGAATCCACCGCGCCGAGACGCTCTCCGTTGTGATCGACGAAGACTCCATGACACCGGATTTCCTTTCGACGGATCCGATCGTGAAGACCGGTCCGTGGACCGCGTACGACGTGCACACTCCGGGCTCCGAAGACTATCTGAGCTTCAGCGTCGGAGGCGACACGTGGGGTGTTCCCGGGGCATTCGCCGGTCAGACGTTCAGCTGGTCGACGACGGCCACACTCAGCGGACACTACGACGTTTTTGTCAGTTACCTGTGCGATTCCTCGCGCGGAACGGCGACGTACGACATTTATGACGGTGCGACAAAACTGACGGGCGCGGGCGTTCCCGTCGACCAGGCACTGCGGCCTTCCGACGGCACCACATGCAGTTCAGTCCTCTCCGATTACACGTCACAAGCCTACTGGAAGCCGCTGGGCACCTACTTCTTCCCGGGCACGGGTCCGGCGAAGGTGATGCTCGCGTCCGCGACGGGCAATAACATCGTCGCCGATGCGGTCGCGTTCAAATTGATCGCGCCGCTCGCGTCTAGTTCGTCTTCCTCGAGTATCTCCAGCTCCAGTTCGAGTTCGTCGAGCGTCAGCAGTTCCAGCAGCTCGAGCAGCTCCAGTTCCAGCTCGTCGTCGAGTTCGTCGTCCAGCACATCCTCCTCCAGCACATCCTCTTCCAGCTCTTCCAGT
This sequence comes from Candidatus Peribacteraceae bacterium, assembly GCA_013140485.1. Classification (GTDB taxonomy): domain Bacteria; phylum Patescibacteriota; class Gracilibacteria; order Peribacterales; family Peribacteraceae; genus JABFSS01. Next base: position 5,667 of record JABFSS010000016.1, read on the forward strand.
TTGCCCGGATCGGCGGACGTGACTCTCACGAAGAGCGCGAACGTTTCCAGTGCTTCCTCCGGACAGAACGTTCTCTTCACGATCACGGCGAGCAACGCCGGCCCGGATTCATCGGAAAACTCCCAAATCGTCGACGTCGTCCCCGCAGGCATGTCGTTTGTGTCCGCCGTGGACGGAGAGGGATCGGATAGCAGCGCTGAAGTCTGCGTGGAAAACAGCGGTATCATTACCTGCACCTTGAACGGCGACGGCAGTCTGCAGAGCGGCAGGACCATGATCGTCAAAATCACGCTCCAGGTGACGACATCGGCGTGCATGACGATCGACAACAGCGCGAATTACCTTTCCGGGACAGGCGACCCGAATCCTGCTGACAACGCCGACACGGAGTCCGTGGGCGTGAACGGCTGCGGCTCCAGTTCCTCGAGTTCGACCAGCTCGTCCTCGTCATCGAGTTCCACGTCGTCCAGTTCGAGTTCCAGCACGTCATCCTCGAGCTCCAGTTCAACGTCATCGAGCACCTCGTCCACGTCCAGCAGTTCGACGTCATCGAGTTCCAGTTCGTCGTCCAGTCCGACGGCATGCGTCCCCTCCGATGCGGGACTCCTTGCGTACTGGAAGTTTGACGAGGGCACCGGCACCACGGCGGTTGATTCGACCGGCAACGGTCAAACCGGCACCGAAGCCGGCGGCGTGGGGTACAGCGCAAACGTGCCGTCCACCGCTTTCGCCGATCCGTTCTCGACAACCTACGACGGCACGGATGACGAAGTGATCGTGTCGAGCGGCGCATTCGGGTTCGCGAACGCGAACTTCACCATCAGTGGCTTCATCAAGCCGACGGCGGGCAACCGCTCGATCTTCGGCACGTTCGCTCCGAATCCCGGCGGCCTGAGGGGGTGGGGTGCGTACGTCCAATCGGGACCGGACCGCATCAACTTCTTCGGTTACGGCGATCAGGGTCTCAACGACACGTCGTTCCCGGCTACGCTGATTGATGGCAATTGGCATCACATCGCCGGTGTCTACACGCGCAGCGGCAACGACCTGACCATCGACATGTACGTCGATGGCGCCCTCGTCGGCTCCAACACGTCGACCGTCGGCGATATCAATTCGCTGTTCCCGCTGACGCTCGGCAATTACCAGCCGCAACCGTTCTTCCAGGGAGGCATGGATGATGTCCGCGTGTACAACTTCCCGCTCTCGGGCGCGCAAGTCGCATCGCTCTCCGCGGGCAACTGCGATAACAGCGGCGGATCGAGTTCCAGTTCGTCCTCGAGTTCCGTGAGCTCGTCGTCATCGAGTTCCACGAGCTCCTCGAGTTCCAGTTCCACGTCCTCCAGTTCCAGCACCTCAAGCTCTTCGTCTTCCTCGACATCCAGCAGTTCGTCCTCCAGCTCGAGCTTCTCGAGCCCCACGTCGTTCGCCGGACCGCAGAGCAGCGGAGGCGACGGCGGCGGTGAGCAGGGACAGGGCGGGTTCCGCGGTGACAAGACGAACGTGATCCTCGCGTACATGGACGGAATTTTCCCGACGACAGGAACGCCTCCTCCCGCATTCGGAGGATCCACTGTCGCAACACAGAGTGTCGTCTGCCGGTTGAAAATGATGGGTTCGGACGCCACGTACGAATTCATGGCCAAAAAATTGGCAGAAACGACGGGAGTGGACGAAGCCACCTTGCTCTCCTATTTCACGTCGTATGAGTTCTGCGCCGGCTACTTTGCCGCCCGCAAGCCCCAAACGGCGGTGGCGGTGACGCCGGTCCGGCAGGTCCAGCTGACGGCGACCGGCTATCCGTTCTCTCAGACGAATGCGCTTTGGAATACGTGTGTCCAGAACGACGGCAGGGCGCCGCTGGCCCAGATCCGCGCAACGAAGAAGAAGGTCGGACGCACCAACGCGTTCGCGTACACGTCCTGCGATTCCTTCCGCGTCTCGGGAACCAATCAGTGGAGTTTTCCCGATGATCCGTTCCTGATGGTCACGGTGGTTCCGCGAAAGGGGACCGGCATGCCGACGGTCACGGTGCCCGAGGGGTACGTGGTCGTTCCGGCGACCCGTGCGGTCGCGGTCGGAATGGTTGCGGGACAATAGTGAAGAACTTCTGACAACTTCTGCACCGAAAGAAATCGAGGAGATGTCCACGCCAAGAATCTCCTCGATTTCTGTATCCCGCCATTTTTCCCGGTTTTTCCCTCCCCACCCCCTTGAAACCCGGGGAGGTCCTCTCCATCCTCTGTCGTCTCTCCTCCCATCTCTGTATGCGCCGTGTCACGATTGTTCTCGCGTGTTTGTCGTTGATCCTGCTTCCGCTCCTCACCCGCGCCGAAGGCGGAGACCTCTCCCAGCCGGACGGCGGCAGACTGCGGGCGAAGAAAATCAAGAACCAGTACATCGTGATGCTCAAGGATGACGCCGACGTCGATACCGACAGCGACTACATCGTGAAGAAGCGAAAGGGGATGCTCGTCTTCAAGTTCAAGCACTCCTTTAAAGGGTTCGTCGCGACCATGTCCGATCAAGAGGCGGCGACGCTGAAGGACGATCCGAAAGTGGCGGACGTCGTCCAGGACGAAGAGATGTACATCGACGCCAAGCGTGACGGGGACGTCACGGCACAGGCGCAGATCCTCCCGACAGGCGTGAACCGCGTGAATGCCGAGAGTAAGACGAATAAAGGAACGAACGTCGAAGTCGCAATTCTCGATACCGGCATCGACAGCGGTCATCCGGATCTGAAGAGCGCGGTGCTCGGCGGCATCAGCTGCATTAAAGGAGAAGCGGCGCTGCAGGACGGCAACGGACACGGCACGCACGTGGCCGGCATCGTCGGCGCGCGCAATAACACCATTGGAGGCGTGGGAGTCGGTCCCGAGATCCGACTGTGGTCGGTCAAAGTCCTCAACAGGCAAGGCTCCGGCACGTGGAGCAGCGTCATCTGCGGCATTGATTGGGTGAAGTCTCAGGCGTCGCACATCAAAGTCGCGAACTTAAGCTTGGGAGGCACCGGTTCGGCCGGCGTCGATTGCAACGCGTCGCCCCTGCGCAAAGCCATCTGCAACGCGGTCAACGCGGGTGTCACGTTTGTCGTGGCGGCCGGCAACGAGAGCGATGACGTCAAGAACCACGTCCCGGCCGCGTTCCCCGAGACGATCGCCGTTTCGGCGCTCGCCGACAGTAACGGCACGGCCTGCGGTGGAGGAGCTTCCACCACCTACGGCGCCGACGACACGTTCGCCACCTTCAGCAACTTTGCGACGCTCCCCGCCGACAAGGCTCGCCTGATCGGCGCGCCGGGCGTCTCGATCTACTCGACGTGGAAGAACAACACCTACTCGACTATCAGCGGCACGAGCATGGCTGCCCCGCATGTGGCGGGTGCCGCGGCGCTCTATATCAAAGCCAACCCGGGCAAGACGCCCGCGCAGGTGAAAGCCGCGCTCCTGGCCGCAGCTGAGCCGGGCAACGTGAACTTCAAGACCGAGTGCCCGACGGGAAAGAACAGTCATGCCGGAACGGTCACGCATCCGGAGGGAGTGCTGAGGGCCGAGGGGCTCTGAAAGGTGCTTACTTTTGCGGAGAGGTTCCTCGTACGCTCAGAGCTCCGCTCTGAGCTACTCGGAATGACAGATGGCGTTAAAGACTGGGCGCCTCGATACGCTCGCCGCTCCACGGCGAGCTACTCGGCGAAGATTTTTATGGAACAGTTGCCCGAGTAGCCCACGGCGGAGCCGTGGGCGTATCGAGGGTTTGTTATCACTCGTGCCTGTCATTCCGAGTAGTTCGCGCTGGAGGCGCGAACGTACGAGGAACGTCATTGTTCTGCTACTCTTCATTTCCCGTGAAACCCCTCCCCACCCTCCTCCTCAGCGCATTTCTTCTGGCTTCCTGTTCGAGTGCCGGCGCCATCACCGTGGATGACGCGGGCGAAATGACGGGGAATTTTTCCGGTGACGTCAGTACGGTATTGTTCATTGAGCCGTCGGCGGTCAAAAAGGAATTTGCAAAATTCAAAGACACCCTGAAAGCCATCGGACGGTCGGGAAAAGGGAAGCGCGCGCTGTACGAAGAATACGTCCCCGTCATCGGAGCGAACGGCGTGCTCGGGGGCATCACCGAGCTGTGGCCCAAGTGCCACAGCGAAGGACATGATCTCGGCAAAGTGATCTTCGAGAAAACCAAAGACGTCGGCGTGAGCCTCCGCGTTTGCCGCGACGGCTGCTACTCGGGTTGCATGCACGGCGTGCTGATGGAGGCGTTCGGCGGAGCCCGGGCGGACGTGAACGTCGATCCCGAACAGCACGTCGACATCGATCTCGTGAAGTCGATGATGGATACCATCTGCAAAGACGGCACGATGACCGCCGCGTACTCGCCGGGCGACTGCGCGCACGCGACGGGCCACGCGATGATGGTGCTCGCCGACTACCTGGTTCCCGATGCCATTCGGTACTGCGACGGTTTCGGCGACGAACACATGCGCTACTACTGCGCGACCGGCGCGTACATGGAGTACGTCACCGAACGCGACAGCGAAGACGCCGCGAGCGGCAAGCGCGCCCTGTACCCGTGCGACGTCGGCAAGTATCCCGCCGCCTGCGCGCGGTACAAAATGGTCCACGTGATCAAACGCTTGGTGCAGAAGAAATCGGACGTGGCAAAACTCTTGCGCAGCTGCGACCAGCTCACGGGAAAATACCGGACCGGCTGCTACCACGGCGCGGGCAACGGATTCATGAGCGCCGTGTACGGCGGCGCGCTGACCGCCATGAACGTCTGCGGACCGGCGACCGGAGATGAGCGTGCCGCGTGCATCGACGGTCTCATGGAACGCATGGCCAAGTATCATCCCGACCGTGCGGACGACGTCTGCGACGAACTCCCTTTGGGATCGGCGGACCGGACGATGTGCGAGGCGGCCGTGGGGCGGGGGATGTACGACATGGAGAAGGATTTGCGTTTGTACGCCCTGTAACCGGGCGGTTCACGCAATGTGGATCGCCCTTTTCTGATCATCGATCACAGGATGTAGGCCCAACATCTGTCGCTTCGGACAGGGCTCAATGTCATCTTTATTTGACAGTACTATCTATTAATGTTCATTTTTTTATACAGAATTTGGGCTAACCGAAGCCCCGATGCCGCTAATTTTTGCCTTGTAGTGGCCAGAAGACGTGATTAGACTGCGACAACCTTCCCCTCATTAACGTATGTCGAGCCGCTTTTCGTTTGTGCGCCGCACGCTGAATCACTTCAGCCTCGCGACGCTGATTTTGAATATCGTTTTCGGTTCCTTGGCAGCAGGACTGCCGATATTCGCCGCTCCGGCGTTTGCGGCGACTACGAACACAGCAGCAACGGGTGGATCCGCAATCTCCTCGACGACCGTGGACGGGGCGTATACGACGCTCACCGGCCCGATCATTGCAGAGGGTGTGACTGCTGATATTGGTGTCGGCACCATCATCCTCAACGTTCCTACTGGATTTGTGTTCGACACGGGAGGCAGCGCTCCGACGGTGAAGATCACCGGTAGCGCGACAGCGAGTAGGAATATCAACGGTGCTGCAAATAACTCCAATGCCGCAATCACTTCCAGAACTACGACGCAAATCACGTTCACCGTGGTTTCGACGTCCAATACTGCGACGACCAACACGCTCACATGGCAGAACGTCCGCGTGCGTCCGTCGGCCGCTCTTCCCGTTGCCACTGGCAACATCACGAAGACCGGAACGTCCGTCATCAGCGGCGTCACCGACAGTGTCACGAACCTCGGAACGCTGACGGAAGTCGCTCCGACCTGTAACGGTTTGCCTGCGACGCTCTTTGTGACGGCCGGTAACAAGATCGTCGGCGGACCGAACAATGGAGCGACGTACGCCAATATTCTCAACGACGGCCCGGGCAATGGCGTCGCTTTCATGCCGGGCGGATCGGGAA
>JABFSS010000014.1 GCA_013140485.1 Candidatus Peribacteraceae bacterium
GCTCCAGGAAGCGCAGAACAGTTTCAAACAGCGCGACGAGATTGCCGACGAGACAGAAGTAAATGCCGAACCGGACTTCCATGCGGGGGAAGTCAAAGGTCGTCTTCATGAGAACAGTCAGTGCGGCGAGCACGAGCAGCGATGCGGCGGACGACAGAATCACGCGCAAGATTTCACGGTACTTCTTCCGGACGAGAATCGGCCCGCCGATGAGCGGCACCAGGGTGAGGCCGAGCAGAAGTCCGTTGAGGAAGAAGACGCCGATACCCAAGAACGACGTGTAGAATCCGAAGCCCGTGGCGAGCCGGTACTCCCCTCCCAGCCACTCCCCGCTGAACCAGGGTAGGAAAACGCTGATGATCGCTACAATGGCTCCTGCATTCAAAATTCGCTCTTCCAATTCAAGGCCTTGGAGACTGCGGAGGATGCGCGAATGCATATGGAACCGATCATACCATATTCTGCTCTCTGATACGCTGGTTGCATGGTCGGGTCCTCTCTTGTCATCGACGTGCGCGAAGCTTGCCGTGCGAACCGCACGGGGAAGGGCCAGTGGACGTACGGCTTCGTGTGCGAGTTACTCCGGCGCAAGATTGCCGTGCAGCTTCTTTCCGATTGTGAGGTTCTTCCCGAGTGGACAAAGGCGGGTGCGGAAGAAGTCATCATCAGTGGCAAAGGTTTTCGGTGGCATTGGAATGTTCTTCAGTGGCTGCGCCGTCATCCGGGAGTGACGTACATGAGTCCGACGAGCTACATCGTACCGGCATTCGCTCCCCGGACGGTTCGGTGCATTCCCGTCATCCATGACTTGATTGCGTTCAGGAACGAGCCGCACGACCGCAAGGCCACATTGATTGAGCGATGGACGCTGCCGCGCGTTCTGAGGAAATGTTCGCGCCTGTGCACCGTCAGTGAATCAACTAAGCACGATCTGCTCGCGCGATATCCCTCGCTTGAGCCTTCTCGTGTTCTCCCGATCTTCGCCGGTCCGCTCCATCCGCATCCACAAAAACCGCATCCCGATGCCAAAACCATACTCTGCGTCGCGACGCTCTGTCCGCGAAAAAACCAGCTCCGTCTGATTCGGGCTTTCGCATCGTTGCCGGATGATCTGCGCAGGTCCCATCAACTGATCCTGGCGGGAGGACGCGGATGGCATGATGACGAGATCGTGCGGATCGCGCGCGAAACGCCGGGAGTCGAATGGCGCGGCTATATCACTGGAGCGCAGTACGAATCATTATTGAGCACCTGCGCTGTGTTCGCTCTCCCCTCTCTCTACGAAGGATTTGGCATGCAGATTCTCGATGCACTGCAGCGCGGCATTCCGGTCCTCACGAGTGACAGAGGAAGCTTGAAGGAACTTGCCGAGGGTGCGGCGATGATCGCCGATCCGGAGTGTGTCGAATGTATTTCCCGCGCTCTCGATGACTTGCTTCGAGATACGTCTCTCCGTTCCACTCTCGCCGAGAAAGGCCGGCAGCGGGCGGCCCTTTATTCCTGGAGAAGGACAGTGGATCTGTTCCTGTCATCGATACCGGCTTTGCGCTAAAATCTCCTCTCCATGAACCACTACAAGCGCATCGGCGTCACGGTGAAATCCGACATTCCGCACAAGGATGCCGTCGTGCAGAGCGTGCTCAAGATCCTCAAGAAGTCCGGCGCGGAGATCCTCGTCGACCGCGACCGCCTGCGGACGATTCCCGCCGCCAAAGGCCTCAAGATGTTCAAGAATGCTCATGATATCGACCTGTTGCTGATTCTCGGCGGCGACGGGACGATCCTGCGGACTGTCCGCGAAATGGAATGCTTCTCGGTTCCTATTCTCTCGGTCAACCGCGGCAACATTGGTTTCCTCGCTGAGATGAGCGTGCAAGAAGCGCCGAAACTTCTGCCAAAATTTCTGAGAGGAGAAGGACTGATCGACGAACGCAGCGTGCTGCGCGTCGTCGCGCGCAGAGGTTCCAAAACGATCATCGACGGATTCGTGTTGAACGAAGCGGTCATCTCGCAGGGGACCATCGCGCGCTTAATCGATCTGAAGACGACGGTCAACGGCGAGCCGCTCACCACCTTCCGCGCCGACGGGCTGATCCTCTCGACGCCGACAGGCTCCACCGCCTACACGCTCGCGGCCGGCGGACCTATCCTGCATCCGCAAGTGCAAGCCACAATCCTCACGCCGATCAATTCGTACAGCTTCAGCCAGAAGCCGATCGTGATCCCCGCCGATCACCGTGTGGATGTCGAAGTCCTCGGTCGCGGCAATAAATTCGGCGGTGTCGACGTCAGCCTCACGCTGGACGGCCAAACCTACGTCGCGCTCCACTCCGGCGACGTCATCTCTGCAACGGTCAACGCGCATACGGTCAAATTCCTCCGACGGAAGAAGGAAACGTACTACGCGACGCTCAGGAGCAAGTTGAAGTGGGGGGAGAGGCCGGAGGAATGATCAATCGGGATCCGGACGGTACGCTTTCCGAGCAAGCAATTTCGCGCCAAGCATGTCAAAAAACTGTTCCGCCATTTCTTCAGCACACAACTCTGTCGGGATGTGAACAGCACGGAGATCGTCTTGGTCTTTTAATGTGAGCGGCAGATCCCAGGGCTGAATGATATTTTTTTCGAACCAATCCTCGTCGACGGCTTGTCCAAAAAATAATCTCAGAAAGTGAAAACGTTTTGTCGTGAGCAGCGTTCCGATGTCATTGATCACACGCTTGTTCGGACCATGGGCAAAATAGAGGACGAGGTCCTTAGGCAAGTCTTTTTTCGGATTCAGATCAACATTGAATATCGATTGAGAGTGCAGTTCGATATCCACTTCGTAGAGTGCGTTATTCAAGTAGACGATGGACGCACTGGAAACATCCAGCAGCGCTTGCGTGATGTCGGTGTCGCTTGCGGGAGCAACAATCGAGAGAGCCGTGATTTTGTCGATTCCGAGATAGTGGGTCATGGGTCGGCGAGTCTAGAGGAAACACTCTTTTTTTGGCATACAAAAGAATGAGTATTGAGAATTCGAATTCCGTTGTACGATTTGTCCCATGCAAAAAGATTTGTCTCAGAGCAGGCGCCGCACAGGGTTGCTCCTCATTTTCATACCGTTGGTCATATTCGTCATTCTCTTGCTACTGAGAGTGTTCATCACGATGGCAATTGAACCCGCTATGGCAGCATCGGCTGATGCCATTCTGGCCTTACCCGGTCCGCCCCCCGAAGGAATGTCCCCTGCTCCGATTGTAGGTCAGGCAGTCATTTTTCTCTTGGATTATCTGCTCATCATGACCACGCTCATGGGAATTCCCTGCATGATCGGAGGATTCGTCGTTTGGTTCATGAATAGGAAGTAAATTACCGCACGATCATTTGTTCCCGCCCCTGCCCAGTTCCAATGAGACGAACGGGAATGCCAATTCCTTTCTCAATGAATGAGATGTAATTCTGAGCGTTATTCGGAAGCTTTTCCCAGTCCGTGATTCCGACAGTTGAAGTTTTCCATCCCGGCAATTTTTCGAATATCATTTTGCCGCTCTTGTCTCGATGAATTCCGACGGGAATTTCTTCCTCCATATCCAACACGTCCATCTTGGTGATGTTCCAACAGTCAAAGCCGTTGATCATGGCGGAATACTGAAGGTCATCAATGCAGAGCCAGCCGCACCGCCTGGGCCGCTTGGTCACTGATCCATACTCCCCTCCCCTTTCACGCAAACGATGCGCAGTTTCTTCGTCAGCTTCACAGGGGAAGTCTCCGCTACCGACGCGCGTGCAGTACGCCTTCGCGACGCCGATGCACGAATTCAATGCTCTTGGGGGGAGTCCGAGTCCTTGCAGCGCTCCCGCTGCCGTCGTCTGGCTGCTGGTGACATACGGGTACGTGCCGTGATCGAGATCGAGGAGCGTCGCCTGTGCGCCTTCAATCAAGATTCGCTTTTTCTCCGATCTCCACAATCCCAGTTGATCGGGTCCGTTCCTGACAATCCGTGGTGTGACGACCTTCTGTGCTTCTTCAAATAAGCGGCACTCTTCATCGATGTCGACCGTCACGCCGTACATTGCTTTGACGGAAGTTGCTTTCTCCTCGAGCCATGACCGAACGTTTTTGATCGGCCACGACAGCGCTTCCATGCGCAGTCCCGCGCGCGACGCTTTGTCCGTGTACGTCGGACCGATGCCGCGGCGCGTCGTCCCGATCGCATTCTTGCCTTTCTTGTCCTCCAGCGCTCCGTCGATGGCTTTGTGAACTCAAAGACGATATGCGCGTTGGGTGCGATGTGCAGACGATCCAGCAGCTCGATCCCGGCATCTTTCAGCAGTCCGAGTTCCTCGAGCAGCGTTGGAAGATGAATCACCATTCCGGAGCCGAGGTAGACCTGTACATGTGAATGCAGTGAACCGGACGGGAGCAATCGGAAGACATGTTTTTTCCCGTTTACGACGATCGTGTGCCCGGCATTGGCGCCGCCGCACGCCCGCGCGACCACGTCAAAATGCTCGGTCAAAATATCAATCGCTTTCCCCTTTCCTTCATCCCCCCACTGGGCCCCGATGACCGCCGAAACGGAACCGAGGGACGTGAGGAATTCGTGCACGGTTAGACGATAACAGATCTTCCTTCCATGATCCACCCGACGCAGAACGGATGCGCCGCCGCTTCCCTTTCGAGCCGATGTCGGATGTCATCGCCGCTTGTTCCTCCAAAGAGCGCCACATGCGGTTCGAAGTCGCGCACATCTTTCATGATGGCGTTTCCGGACGGAATGTACGGTGGATTGCTGACGAGCAGGAACGGCTCCGTCAGATCCATGACAGGCTCAAGTCCCCTCCCCTCTTTGAACGTGACGTGGTCAATCACGTTGTGACGCTTCGCATTGATCTTTGCGACGTCGAGCGCGTCTGAAGAAATATCCGTCGCGATGATTTTGAGATCAGGACGTTCAAGTGCGAGCGTTATGGCAATACATCCACTCCCGGTTCCCACATCAACAATCGTCGATATTTTCCATTTTCCATTTTCCATTTTCAATTTCTTCGCCGTTACGACAATCCCCTCATCCACATCATCCACCGCATCCAGACCATCCTGAACAAACTGGAGTGCACGTGTGACGATTCCCTCCGTCGACGGCCGTGGAATGAGGACGCGCTTATCGACCATGAACGGCCGCCCATAGAATTCCTGCTCTCCGGTGATGTACGCGACGGGCTCGTGCTTGCGCCGCCGTTCCACCCACTGTGTGAACGATGTCCATGCTTCCGGTGACAGGTCATCGTGTTCGTGACTGATCAGCCAGGAGCGGTCTTTGGTCAAAATCCGGCTCAAAAGCACCTCTGCATCCGCAGAAGGAAGGCCGGAACCTCGCAAGGCATCTTTGATATTCATGGCGCTATCATGCCTGGTATGACGATTGGGATCGACTGCCGTTTTGCAACAACCTCTTCGGGGCTCGGCAGCTACACGCGCGAGCTGGTGACGCATCTTCTCAAGAGGAAAGATGACGTGAAGTACGTTCTTTTCGTGAACCCCGGCGATCATCAATGGCTTCCTTCACTAATAACTAATAACTATTCACTAATCACTAATAACTCTCGCCATTATTCGCTTTCCGAACAAATCCAAATTCCTTTCCTCATCAAACGCTCAGGAATCGATTTGCTCTTCTCTCCACATTTCAACGTGCCGCTGTTTTGTCCCGTCCCCTTCGTCGCAACCATCCACGACTTGATTCTGCACCGGTACCCGAATCAAACGTCGGCGATCAAACAACGCGCCTACCGACTATTGATGAAACACACCGTCAAGAAGGCGAAGGCGCTCATTGCCGTGAGTACGTTTACCGCGGATGAGATCGTGAAGACGTACGGCAAAGAGCTGCGCAAGAAGATCACGGTGATTCACGAAGCGGCGGGCAATGAATTCGCGCGCAAGTCCGCAGCGGCATGCGGGCCGGTCTTGAAGAAGTACGATCTGCCGAAGCCGTTCTTCCTCTACGTCGGCAACGCCAAGGAGCACAAGAACGTCCAGATGCTGATCGATGCCTACAAATCACTGGACTCGACGGAGACGGAACTCGTGCTCGTCACGGGAGGAAGAGAGTCGAACGATCTGCGGCTCTGTGACGGCGTGAGAATCGTCCGTGACGTTCCCGCCCCGGATCTTTCGTGCCTCTACTACTTCGCCGTCGCATTTGTCACCGCGTCGCTCTACGAAGGTTTCGGTCTTCCCGTTCTCGAAGCGCAAGCGTCCGGCTGCCCTGTGATCGTGACCAATACCGGTTCGCTGCCCGAGATCGCGCCGGAGGGATCGAGAATCGTGGAGCCCACGGTCGAAGACATTGCCGATGCCCTGCGCGATCCTCCTTCTCCGCCGGACATGGACAAGATGAGGACGTGGGGAGAAGTTGCCAGTGAGACGATAACAGTGCTTCGGAAGTGATAAATAAATTGACAACTATTAATAAAAAGTTTTAAATATTTTCATGGTCAACGTCGAACAAAATGATGTGGAATTGCTTCGGCAATTGAACAGTGACGATCCTGCAAAACATAAATGTGAATTGCATCATGATTCAGGATATTTATCGCCAGCTCAAGTGGTGGAGTTGGGTATGAAAGGTTTTATCCTTCCGAGTTCCAATGGGAGTGGCGACTATTACAGACCCTTGTGTGCTGAAGTCGGTGTCTCCCCCAGCGTTGCTTGCGCACACGACGCTCGGTACAGACGAGCGATGATCAACGTCCTTTGTTTTGTAGGACCAATTCTTGCCGATGAAAATTGTCCTGACCTTGTTAAAGAGATCCGGGAAATAGAAAAATATTCGATATACAACCTGGATTTTGACATGGCACTTCTGCGACCTGACCGCTCATCAGGAGGGGAAGCCAAACGAAAATCTATCGGGAAGAGTCATTCAGATATCGTCGATCGATTATTTGAAATAAACACCATCACACTGAATTTGTATCAGCAAGCGATAGACCGCCAGAGGGAACGAATGATACCGTTACACAGTCATCTCTAACTGTATGGACTCCCTCGCCTCCATCCGCTGCCACCGGACATGGACAAGATGAGGACGTGGGGGGAGGTGGCGGACGAGACGTTTGCAGTTTTTAAAAAGACACAGGAGTAAGTGCTACATGTCGTGTAAATTTCTTAAGAACGCTCCCGTCGCTGCCTGATCAGTTTCTTGGGCTTGGGTGAATACCTCTTAAGAACTTCCTTCGCCTGAGAAGCATGCGGGTGCGGGGTCTTGACTGGCTTCTCTTTGATCATCAAGTGCCCGAGACTTCTTCGGAAATGCGCGTTTTGAATGATTGGAGCGCTGGGGAATTCAACAAGGGGCTGCTTCAATTCCATTTGGTACGTACCGTCCGGAGGTCCGTCGTTCTGGAATCGAACTTCACCACCGTTGTCCTTTGTCTTACTCATAGAAAAGAAGGAAAAAGTAATAAGTATATTATACAATAATAGTTATACTAATGCAAATTATTACTCCGTTCAAAATTAGCATCAAATCGCGCAATTGATCATCTCTACTTCACGTACACTGCAGCCAATGGACTCCCTCGCCTCCATCCTCCCTCGCGTCCTTCATAAGCGCGGCCTGCACGGTCACGCGACCGCCGCACTCGCGACGCACAAGGCGACGGAGTGGTTGCACGCCGCACTCCCCTCTTTCGCGTCCCAGCTTCACGTCGATACATTTAAAGATGGGGTGCTCACCATCTCGACCACGCACTCCATTGCGGCGCAGGAATGCATGCCGCTGCTACCGGGCTTGAAGGAATTCTTGCTGAGAGAATGTAAAGGATCGGCGGTGCGGGAGGTGAGGATGGTGAGAGCGCGCGGGCGAAAAGCAAACGAAGGAAACAACGCAATCAAAGAAAACGAGGGATGATTCCACATCGTTGTTTGCCTCGATTTCTTCGTTTTCCTCGTTTGCTTTCATCAGCGAATGTCGTCTTGCACAAGCCCCTCCACATGCGTAAACTTCATCGTCAATGTTAGTCATCCGACTCCAAAGAACCGGCCGCGAGAACCTCCCCACGTACCGCTTGGTGGTGGCCGAAAAGGCGCGCCCGGTGAAGGGAAAGTACCTCGAGATCGTCGGGCACTACCTGCCCAACCGCGATCCCAAGGTATTCGAACATAAGGACGAGCGCATTTTGCATTGGGTCGGCAAGGGCGCAACGCCGAGCAACACCGTCGCCCGTCTTCTCAAAAAGGCCGGCGTCAACGGCATGGAGAAGTTCATCGAGAAGTATGCAAAGCAGAAGTCGAAGAAGGAAGTCGTGGCTGCTCCTGCAGCTCCTGCTGCAGCTGTAGCCGCTCCTGCCGACTCCCCTGCCCCCGCTGCCGAAGCACCTGCTGAGCCGGCGAAAGAAGAACCGAAGGCAGAGGCGATTCCGGAAGTAAAAGAGGAACCGAAGCCGGAGGAAGCGAAAGCATGAGGAGGAAGTGACGATGAATCATGAAGTATGAATTATGAGTTTTTTTCCGTAATTCGTAATTCGTGATTCGTCATTCATGGTGTGTCCAGAATACCTTCCCAAAACCGTTAGCAGGGGGTAATCTCATAGTGTAATGACTGATGCGACGACTGCCATTCCCGGTTTGGATTTTCTCCAATTCGTTCTCGAATCCCTCGTTGAGGATCGTGATGAATTGAAAGTAGAAGGCAGAATCGACGATTTGGGAGTACTGTTGACCGTGAGCGTCAGCGCCCGGGATATGGGCAAGCTGATCGGCAAAGGCGGTCAGACGGTCAAAGCCCTGCGCACGCTCATCCGCGTCATCGGCGGCAATACGTCCCAGCGCATTAACATCAAGATTCTTGAACCGGAAGCCTCCGGATCTCTCACCCCCTCACCCCTCTCCGTATGATCCGCGATCTTCTGGAAAATGGCAGCATCGTCGACATCGTCGCGACGTTCATCGCCTTGGCGATGATCACTGCCTCAATCCTCTGTCTCGTCTTTATCATTGTCGGTGGCATCACCTTTATCCTCTCCGCCGGCAACGAGGAGAAGATCAAGAAGGCCGTCCACACGATTCGCTTCGCGATCATCGGTTTGTTCGTGACCTTCATCGCCTTCTTCGCGGTCTCGTGGATTTCCAAGCTCCTCGATATTCCGTTCGAGTTGAGCTTCTCGACCATCGTCACGCTGATGCAGGAGATCTTCGCTGCGATCAGCAGCTGAGCTGGCTCAGTAGCTGGATGATGACGATGACGCGGACGACGACTTCCCCGAGGCCGCCGGCCACGGGAGCACCGAGCGTCCGCTGCGAACGGCCAGCTGCGGCAGCAGGTCGTCTATGACGAAGGTCATGAGTTCCGCATCGCCCACCGGAGCGGTCAGTTCCATTGCGTTCTTCAGGTCCTGCGCGACGCACCAGTGCTGGTCGCCGCCCCACGTCGAAGGCTCGACCCAGGTGTAGCCCTTGTACTTGCTCGTGCCAAAGCTGATCGGCTGGATGCGTGCCTGCGACTGTTCAAGGAAGCGCCCGCCCCAAGCCTTCCAGGCGCGGATGCGAATGAGTCCGTATGCGCACTGATCGCGCGGCATCATGTGGATGTTGACGATGCTCTCGTGGACGCCGTCGCGGTACTTCTTCTTGAAGGTGACTTCCTCCGCTTTTTGATCCACGGTCCATACTCCCGGGAGCCAGACTTGCTTGTCGATGAAGATGCCCGTGGTCGAACCGCGCGTCATCGTGCGGGTTCCGCGGACCGGCCGCTTGCCGTAGGCAAAACTCGTTGCCGGAATGACCAGGCACAGCAGTAAAAAGGTGAGAAACGTTTTGCGCATAGGCAAAGAATTTAGCGCACTCCCGCAGTTACAGGCAAAAAAGAAGTGGTGATTTTGATGATTTGCCGCCCGATACATTAAGAACTTGCCGAAGCGGCTCGGATGATTGAGCATAGACCCTGGGCGGTTAGCTCAGTGGTCAGAGCGGCCGGTTTACACCCGGTAGGTCACAGGTTCGACCCCTGTACCGCCCACCATTCTTCGGGTAGAATTTCCCGGCTATGACCAATATCTTCCTCTGGATCGAAGGCGCAGTCGCCATTCTCCTGTGCCTGTGCATCCTCATCCAGCATCGCGTGTCGGGACTTACGTCCACGTTCGGCGGCAGCGGCGCGGTCTACGTGCAGCGCCGGGGCGCCGAAAAAGTCATCTACAAGCTGACCATTATCCTGTCGATCGCCTTCTTCGGCATCGCGGTCCTTCTCTGGTACCTCCCTTCCTGATACACCCACGACGCTCATGAGGCGCCTGCTGCAACTCCTTTCCGCGATGACGCGCTGGGAGAGGTGGATCCTCTCGTTGCTCGTCCTTCTGCTGCTCGCAAGCGGCTTCGGCCTCGTGCGCCTCTTCTATTTGCGCAATTCGGTTCTCGTGCCGGCGGACGGCGGCACGTATATCGAAGGCACGGTGGGCGAACTCCTCCCGCTCAATCCCTGGTTCATCGTCCGCAACGACGTCAACCGCGATATCGTCTCGCTCGTCTTCTCCGGACTCCTGCGGTACAACCCGCTCTCGCGCAAGATCGAAGACGACTTGGCCACGGTCAAAATTTCGTCCGACGCCAAGGTCTACACGGTTCAGTTGAAGGAAAATCTCTTCTGGCACGATTCCACAAAGGCCGCTCCCCATCCCGTCACCGCGGACGACGTCCTCTTCACGTTTAAGACGATCCAGGACCCGCAGTTCCCCAACGCTTTGCAGCGTCAGAATTTCCGCGGCGTCCGCATCGACAAAGTCGACGAGCGCACGGTCCGCTTTACGCTCGAGCAGCCCTACAGTTTCTTCCAGAGCAACCTCACGCTCGGGCTGCTGCCGAAGGCATCGTTCGAGGGCATTGCCATTGCCCGGTTGGACCAAACCGTGGATTTCGGATTCGCGCCGGTCGGAGCGGGGCCGTACAAGATCAAATCCATCGTCCGCACGGATCTGAGCACCGAAGTGACGCTGGAACGCTTTGAGGAGCGCACGCTCGAACCCCTCTACCGCCTCGACGGCATCGTCTTCCGCATCTTTTCCGATTACTCCTCTCTTCTCTCGGACTTGAGCCATCTCGACGGCGTGCGTCTGGTCCCCCGCAACGACGACGGCCAGCCGATCATCGGCAAGCACTTCGAGGCGTTGCAATACACGCTCCCGCAGTACGTCGCGCTCTACTTTAACCTCGACCGCCCCGCGCTCCAGGACGGCAAACTGCGCGTCGGCCTGCAGCAGGGCACAAATAAGCAGGCGATCATCGACGCGCTGCACGAATCCGTCATCGTCGATACTCCTCTCCTCGAACTCGATACGGGCGACTGGCATTACCAGTTCAACTCCGACGCCGCGCAGGGCGCTCTGCTCGCCTCGCGGTGGAACCTTCCCGAGCGGGTGCGGCTGCGACGCCTCCTGGAGCGTGATGACGCCAACGCCGCGGGCCTCGTGCATCCCGCACCTGTCGCTCTTTTTCAGGAGGGAGGAT
>JABFSS010000072.1 GCA_013140485.1 Candidatus Peribacteraceae bacterium
GCTCAAGAGTTTTTCCCAGTTATTTATTTTTCCATGGTCGATTAGCGAAGCAAAGATGTAGCCCCGATAATGCCTTAAAGCGTCACTTCGTGCGCGCTTGAGCAAAAGCCTTTCCCAATTTTCACTCGTTTCTGAAAGAGCCCTGCGGTCTTGGCGAATGTCGCGCATCAACGCCACGGCTTGGGCTCGCGTGTATTGCGCAATGCCTTCGGGGAACAGTGCCTCCTGGGGCCGCTCGGCGGAGACAAATCGGAGGATATTTTCCGTTCTTTTCCGCTGAGCTTCTCGTTCATACGGAAGAAGCCAGTCCCTGTTGCGATCGCCGGTTTCGATGAATTTCTCTACTTTTTCATCCAGAACGTGCGTCACGAAGCCATGCAGCCGCGGAAGAACGGCGGATTGGTTCATGCACTTTCTGCCCAAGAAGCCGATGAATTCGTCACCATTGCTTTCCCATACCGATGAGGGAGTCGACTCTTTTTGCCCGAAGAAGCGATGAAAGTAGTGCAAAATTTCTTCGCCGTGAGCCTCGCCATTGAGAAATTGATCCGGGGAATACACTAAAAAATTCTTCTTGCCATTGTAGTGCGCTCCTTTCGCTTTGTGCGTCACGATAATCGACGGAGGAGGAAGCCGATCGACAGGCAGCTCCAATTCCTCGGCGAAATCGACGATGATCGAACGCATTTCATCCTGCTGCGAGTCAGATAGTAAATTGTCTTCGGGGCGCAATAAAGAATCCGGATCGTTCTCTTCAGAAAGTCGTTGTGCGTCGTCTGGATGAGTATTTTCGACCATTCAACACAGTATAGCACAAAAACGTCCATTCCGGCAGCTTCTTCATGCTCAAGCGCTCAGGCTGATTTCCGGGTATTTCTTCAGGTGATCCATGACCGTCTTCTGCACCTCTTTCAATTTCTCTGGCGATCGCGCTTCCATACAGACACTGATGCACGGGCTCGTGTTGCTCTGCCGTATGCCCGCCCACGCGCCGTCGCCAAAGTCGATGCGGACGCCGTCGAGAGTGTTCACAGGGTGATCTTTGGAAAAGTGCGCGGTGATCGCCGCGATGATCTTGCCTTTGGCGTCATCGGGGCAGTGCGGTCGCAGCTCGGGTGCCTGGAACACTTGTGGGAACTCATCCATACGGTCGGAAACAAACTTCCCGCCGGACGCTTTCAGAATCGAAAGAATTCTGAGACCGGCGACCAGTGCGTCATCAAAGCCGTAGTAGTCCTCGCCGCAGAAGAAATGCCCCGACTGTTCGCCGCCCAGCTGGGCGCGATGTTCGCGCATGGCATGCTCCACGAAGGAATGTCCGACCTTCGTCATGTACGGCTTGCCTCCCAGTCGTTCAATTTCTGTGTTCAGTATTTCTGAGTTGCTGACGGTAAAAACAACGGGTGCGCCCTTTTTTCTCTGTAGATGATCCTGCGCGAGGAGCAAAAGGATTTCGTCCGCGGACCGGATCATTCCTTTTTCGTCCACCAATCCCAGACGATCACCGTCGCCGTCGAACCCGAAGCCGAGGTCTGCCTTCACCTCTTTCACTTTGGCCTGAAGATCCTTCAGCGTCGAATGCTTGCTGGGATCGGCCGGGTGATTGGGGAAATTGCCGTCCGGTTCTGTAAAGAGTTCGATGACGGTGGCTCCCACGGCGCGGAAGATCTCACAGTTCACCGGGCCCGCGACGCCGTTGCCGGCATCCACGACGATCGTGAGGCCCTTCCCGGCATTCTTGAAGGTCTTCGCCAGAAATTCTTTGTATGGCGTCAGTCCGTCAATCTCTTCCTGCGAACCCTCACCGGTCATGAAGTCATTGGATTCAATCTGTTTCCGGAGTGTCTGCAGGTCATCACCGCTGAAGGCGTCTGCATCCCGGATCTGCAATTTGAGTCCGTTGTCTTCTTTGGGGTTGTGACTGGCGGTCACATGGACTCCGCCGTCCGCCTTCCTGTCACAGATCGTAAAGTAATTCAGCGGGCTGGGCGTCTGTCCGATTTTCAGGACGTGGCAGCCGGCCATCACGAGCCCGTCGATCAATGCTTTCTCGAGTTCAGGCCCATGCGTCCGTGCATCGCGCCCGACGATCACCGTTGGATGATCCTTCGAATACATCCGGCGCAGAACGGTCCCGAATGCTTGTCCGATTTGGCGGCAGGCATCGGCGGAGAGTTGGGAATGGGCTTTCCCGCGGATGTCGTAGGCCCGGAAGATGTGCGGATCAATCATTTCGTGATCCAGACTATCAGAACATTGGCTTGCCGAAAGGAAAACAACTTCGTTGCAAACGCTGAGGGGGAGAGGGTAGGATTCGAAGAAATTACCCCCTCTCACGTATGGTCAAGACTCTTGCCCGGAAAAAAAAGACCCTTCGACTACGCTCAGGGCCGGCAAAAAAGAAATCCGTGAAGAAGACCATGAAACGGGCGGTGAGGAAAGTGATGGGGAAGAAGAAGCTCGTGAAGAAAGTCACCAAGAAGGTTACGAAGAAGCTCGTGAAGAAGGTTATGGCGAAGAAAAAATCATCGGTAATGGCAGGTACCGTCGGAAAGGTCGTCCATTACTACGACAAGATCGGCGTTGCGATTCTTGAATTGACCGCGCCGCTCACCGTCGGAGAGCTCCTGACGTTTCAACGCGGAGACCGGGAACTCTTTACGCAACCGATCAGTTCGATGCAGATCAATCATGCGGACGTCGAAAAGGCGAAGAAGGGCGACGTAGTTGGCGTCAAAGTCGTTCAAGTGGCCGATTCCGGGACGATGGCATTGCGGGCGTAAATTTCATTTTCAGCTCAGACGACGGCGTCTGAGCTGACATTCTCTATCCTTTCCCCATCTTCCTATGGGTATCTGTGGTTCTTGTCAGCGTGAAATACGGGTTTGCGATGAATGCGGAGGACTCCTCTGTGCGCCCGAATGCGCGGACAGGGCAGAGGATGGATGTTCGTGTGATGAGGATGACGAGCTTGATGACGATGATGAATGATGCCAGATTGGCGAATGGCCAAATGGTCTGACGGGCTTACAATGAGGGCATGAATGGTGTCCAGATTGTCGGCGCGTTGAACGTCACTCCCGATTCATTTTATGACGGGGGAAAGTTCCTGTCCGTCGATGCGGCGGTGGAACGTGCCGGTCAGATGCTCGCGGACGGTGCGGATATCGTGGAGATCGGCGGGCAGTCGAGTCTGAATGCCGAACTCGTTTCCGGAGACGAAGAACGCCGGCGGGTGATTCCCGTGCTGGCCGCTCTCCGGAAGACGCATCCGTCGGCCACATTCAGCATCGATACGATGACGAGCGCGGTCGCGGAGGAGGGGATCAAGAACGGCGCGGCGATGATCAATGATGTCTCCGCAGGGCGCCGCGATCCGCGGCTGTTCTCCGTGGCCGCCGATGGCGGAGCGCAGTTGGTATTGATGTATAGCAAAGACATTCCTCCCACGGACAAAAGTGATCATTCCTACGACGACGTCGTCGGTCACATCAAAATTTTTCTCTCCGAGCGCGTGGAAGCGGCCATCAAGGCCGGAGTGGCACGGGAGAAAATCATCATCGATCCGGGGCTCGGGTTCTTTGTCTCCAGCGATCCGAAATACTCATTCGAGATCATCAGACGGCTCGGGGAGTTCACGTCACTTGGATTCCCGGTTTTCCTCAGCCCGTCGCGCAAATCGTTCCTCGCAGGCTCGGAAAAATTACCGCCTGCGGACCGTCTTCCGGGTACCATCGCTGCATCCGCGATGGCGGTCATGAATGGGGCGACGTACATCCGGACGCACGACGTCAAAGAGGTTAAGAGGGGATGCGAGGTTGTTGAATCGGCTCAAGTGAAAAGTGAATAGTGAAAAGTAAAAAATGAATGTATTCGGAAAAAATACTTGTGCTCCCAACTTTTCACTATTCACTTTCAACTTTTCACTTTTATTGTACCCCCGGAATAATCACGAAATTCACCAGCGCCAAACTCACCACGATCACGACTGCGCCGATCGCGACGCGGATAAGCAAGTCCTTCGCTTTGGTCGCCTGTTCCTCTTTGCCGAGGCTCAGCACGTACTGGAAGCCCGCGAAGACGACGACGATGAGGGCGGCGAGCGCCAGGAAGCCCATGATGTAACTCACCATGGTCAGAGCTTCGGCGAGCACGGGAATCGGATTGCCGGTGGTTGCGACAAACCCGTCGCTGAGGAGAAAACGGAACGCGAGAAGAATAAGCCCGAAGACGACGGTGAAAACGCTCTTGCGCAAGTTCGCCATTCCCTCCTCGCTTGCCGATTGTCCAATCGCCTTCACCGCCGAGAGGATAAGAATGAGCACCGCGAGCGCCGCAACGATGGCGAGCGCCCAGTTGATGATGCCGAGCACTTCGACCGTTAAGAAGGCGACGCCCTGCGGAATCGCATTCTGCGGCACTTCGCCCGATGTTCCATAGAATGCCAGGATGAAAGGATCGATCAGCCAGAGCATGATGAGGCCCGCGATCGTGCCGCTCATGACCGCCCGCGCTTTGGTGAGAACGTCGTCTTCCTGTCCGATGATCATCCGGTAGCCGAAGATAACCATGTTGAGAATTGCGACGGCGCTCAGAATCGGCCGGTAGCGTATGACAATGCCCATGGCGATGTCGACGAAACCGCAGCCGGCATTGCCCACGCAGGCGCCACTCGGCGCGAGGAAGGGGAGCGGGCTGCCTACCGCCTCTATCGTTTCCAAGGCGGTTTGCCCCCAGGCAATGTCCGGGAACAGGAAGCTTGCGGCCGACAGGAGGATGTACAAAGTGGACATCAGATGAGAATGAATGCGGTGACGAGCGCGTAGGACGTGAGCACGACGATGAGCGCGACGATCGCGGTCTTGATCACGCTCTTGGCTTTATCTTTGAGTCCTTCGTCGACGGAGACGATCAGCATGACGCCGGCCGTGACGATTGCTAGCACGGCCATGAATCCGAGGATCACCAGCATGTAATTTGCGATGCCGGCGATCTCGACGGCGAGCACCGTGCTGCCGCCGAAGCCCGGCACGATTGCGGCGACGATGACGTTCGCCAGCATGATGATGCCCGCGCCGATAAAGCCGGCAATGAAGCGCTTCTTGGCTTTCTCCACCGATTCCTGCTGGCCCTGGGAGGTGATCAGGCGAAACGCTTGGGCGACGATGTTGACCAGCAAACTGACGGCAATAATGAGTTTGAAGTACGTCACGATGTTGCCGATGCCCGACTCGACCACGCCGGCGTCGACCAGATCCGATCCCGTTTGCGCGGGCGAAAATGCCAGCACGAACCAGCGCGCAAGACCGATGATGGCGAGACCCGTGATGATGTAGATGAACGACGTGCGTGATTCGGTCACGGTATTTTCCTCGCTGCTGAACATCACCATGCGGACGGCGGCTGCGAAAATACTCAGGATCGCCGCGGCGATAATGCCGACTTCGAGCGCCGTCACGATGCGGTCGAACAGGTAGACGCTGAGCCCCAGTGATCCGCCTCCCGCGCCGCTGCACGGCACGATCCCGCACAGCATCGCCATCGATTCCGGATCAATCTCGTAGGCGGAGACGGATGCGGGGAGCAGGAGGGCTGTGAGGCCGAGAATGAAGGTTTTGTGATTCAAAATGAGGTTCAGGGAAATCCTCTAATTATAGCAGAAAACAGCGAAAGGTGACAGAGGCCGCAAAGGGCGCAAACGCCGCAAAGGCATGTCCAAAAATCAACCATTTGTCACCTTTGTGGCCTTTGTCACATTTGTCACTTCATCTACAATTTTCCCATGCAACATTCTTCCACTGCTTCCCGCCCCCTCGTCCTCTCCGCATCCACAGAATCCCAGGTCTACGGCCTCTTCGCCCTCGCGATGGCGCTCACGCTCGGCGGGGTCTATGTCGGGATCGAGTTTTACTTGCAACTCCTCTCGAGCGGCATGGTGCTGCTCCTGATTCTCCTGGAATTCGGGATTCTCGTCTCGGCCCCGTGGTGGATGACGAAATCGCCGCTGAACTTTCTGCTGTTCGGTCTCTTCCCGTTCCTCTCCGGCATCACCATAACGCCCTACATTCTCATGGTGCTGACCGGGTACGCGAACGGCGCCGCCATCCTGATCAACGCATTTGCGGCCACGGCCTGCATGGGACTCGCCGCCGCGGTCTTCGCCCGGACGACGTCGTGGAATCTCGCGGTCATGGGACGGGGTCTCTTCTTCGCGCTCCTGGGCCTCATCGCGATGGGACTCCTGCAACTCTTTGTCCCGAGTTTCCGCACCGGACCCATGGAACTGATGATCTCCGGCGCGGGCGTCGTCCTCTTCGCGCTCTTTACCGCGTACGATATCCAGCGCGTCCAGACTCTCAGCCGAGCCGGCGGCAATCCGTTCCTCCTCGCGCTCAGCCTGTATCTCGATCTCTTCAACTTGTTCCTCTACGTTCTCAGATTTATGTTGGCGTTGTCGGGGGATCGAAGAAGGAGTTGGTAGCCTGAGGTTAATTGGTTAATGAGTGTGCGTTTGAGAATGATTACCAGTTCACACATTAACCAAATTCACCTATTGTTTTTGGCTTTACATCAACAAAGAGCCCATTTAAGCTGCCCCCACTATGGGAAAGAGACCTACCCCTAAAAAGCGAAAGGCCAAGTCCGCCGGGCGGACGCAGCACAGCGTGTACCTCAACGAAGAAATCGTGAGACTGCGCAATCTGCAGAACTCGCCGTATGGCGGGCCGGTTCGGAAGAAAGACAAGGCTGATAAGGCATTGGAGAAGATTACGAGGGTCAAAGCCTAAGTCCATTCCTCGTTACGCTCAGCGCTCCACGCTGAGCTACTCGGAATGACAATTGTCAGTTATGATTTGAGCATGGCCAGACGCAGACATCTATCGCGGATCGCAGTAATGCAGGTTCTCTTCGAGCGCGAGAAGCATCCCAGCATGCTGCCCCCGGAGGTGGCTCTTGCGCAGAATGCCGGAGAGCTCGGCGAGCATGATCAGGATTTTTCGCAGATGCTCCTCATGGGAGTCTTGGAGAAAGAGCAGGCGGTGAAAGATGCCGTGCAGTTGCACGCTCCGCAATGGCCGCTGGACCGAATGGATCCCATTTCGCGCTGCATCCTGCTCGTCGGCGCCTATGAGCTCCTGTTCAACAAAGACGCTCCGCCGGCGGTGGTCATGAACGAGGCGATAGAGATTGCGAAGGAATACGGGACGGAGGAAGGAGGGAAGTTTGTGAATGGGGTTTTGAACGCGATTGCGCATGCGAAATGACGGTAAACGAAGCAAACGACGAAAACGAAGAAAACGAGGATCGCCGTTTGCCTTGTTTGCTTCGTTTCCCTTGTTTTCTTTTCCGCTAAACTAGAACTAATGCCACACCCCTCTCCGTTAACTGATCTGGAACGCGCAATCGGCATCAACTTCAAGAAGAAAGACTTCCTCCGCCAAGCCCTCATTCACCGTTCCTCCGTGCGCGAAAGCCAGGCGTACGGCAACAACGAACGGTTGGAGTTCTTGGGGGATGCGGTTCTGGAACTCGCGACGACGGAATATTTATACCAGCTCAGCGACAAGCCCGAAGGTGAGCTCACCAATTGGCGCTCTGCACTGGTGCAGGGCGAGCATCTCGCCGAAATCGCCAAAGATCTGGAACTCGGTCAGTACCTCTCCATGAGCCGCGGGGAGGAGGCGAGCGGGGGGCGCACCAAGGTCAGTACGCTCGCGAATGCCTTCGAAGCCGTCATCGGCGCGGTGTATCTGGATAAGGGCTACGACGTCGCGAAAAAATTCTGCGAAGACTTCGTCCTGCACGATCTCGACCGGCTCCTTGCGGCGGGCAAGCACCGCGACGAGAAGAGCGTCTTTCAGGAAATGGTGCAGGAGAAAACGGGCGTCACGCCTCATTACGAAGTCGTCGTCGAAGAGGGACCGGATCACGACAAAGAATTCACGATGGCCGTCTATATCGGCGAGGAGAGGGTTGCGGAGGGGAAGGGGAACAGCAAACAGCGCGCGGAACAAGCCGCGGCGAAGGCGGCACTGACGGTGAAGGGGTGGAAGTGAGCGGCAGTGTCAGACATTCCTCAGGCCCTTGAAGAATTCAATGAGTTTTTCGCAGGAGATGGCCGTTCTGCGGAGCCATGTTCTCATGAATCCTTCTTGTTCCCCGGCCATTCCCATCCGCTCTTCCCACTGCTGTACGGCCGTTCGGTAGGCCGGCGAGTAATCATCAAGAATGTAACGCATGGTGCGGTGGTCCGCCGCTCCCGACTCTAATTCACTTCGCAATTCCGGTTCCACAGTACGCTGTGCGGGATCAGTATGGAGCAGCCGCAGAAGAACTTTGAGCAGTACAGGATCTTTAATTATTTCGTGCAGCATGACGTCTATTTCCCGCTGCATTTTTTCCGTATTCAGCATGTAGAAGAAATAGTCATTCACTCCGTTTTCGCCCAGCAACTTGGGAAGAATCTCACCGGTAATTGCGGCAATCAGCGTCGCTCCCATACTGAATGAGTCGGAATGCGGCCCGCGGCCGGCCGGCAGATTGATGACCGCTTCCGGCGCCATGTACGCCGGGCTGCCTACGCTTTTGTTTTCGAATCGGTCGGTGTCTGATTGGTGCAAATCGCTCATGAAATCCGGATCGAAGCTGCGCATGTCGCCCGTCGCGTCGACGCCAAGATTCGACGGCGTGATATCGTTGTGGCGTTTTCCGGCCTTCCGGTACTGATCGACAATGCCTAAAG
The DNA here is from genome assembly GCA_013140485.1 of Candidatus Peribacteraceae bacterium. Lineage (GTDB taxonomy): Bacteria > Patescibacteriota > Gracilibacteria > Peribacterales > Peribacteraceae > JABFSS01. The sequence goes on from JABFSS010000072.1 coordinate 8,744, forward strand.
CATCAAGAAAGATACGAAGTCGGGCCGCCCGCGGAAGCTCCTGGAGTTGAGGCAAAGCCCAAAGATTCACCCCCGGTATTTCGTCCATGATGACATAGTCTTTTCCGTCCGCTTGGTCGCTCCCCCAAATCCGAGGAGCTGATGGGATATTCACCGACAGACGCTGCTGCTCCGCGAATGGAGCGATGACAGACTCGTATTTGCGAGGATATTCCTTGAGAGCCAAACCCAATGCCGTTGCCGCTTTGCCGCGAATTCCGAGAATATTTCCGAAACTTCCTTTTGCCAGAGGAACGCAATCGCGGAGCAAATCCTTGATCTTGCCACAATGCTCCCGGACAAAAAGCTCCACGAGCGCGTGACGCCCCGGATCGTTTTCAAACTGCCGAAACGGGTGTTCGGAATCTTTCCGCATGTTAAGTATATTTTACACTATAATAGTGTTTTTGTATACCTCAGGCGATGTGCTTCTTTCTATCAGCCCATCTTAATTTCAATATCAACGCCGCTGGGGAGACTCAATGACTGCAGACTCTCTACGGTTTTAAAAGTCGTCTCCGTGAGATCGATCAACCGGCGATGCGTGCGCATTTCGAACTGGTCGCGGGCGTCCTTCTTGACGAACGTGGAACGGTTCACCGTGAACTTGCGGATGTGCGTGGGGAGGGGGATCGGGCCGTGGACAACTGCACCGCTGCGTTCGGCTGTCTCGACGATCTTCATGGCGGCCTCGTCGATCACCGTGTGATCAAACGCGCTCAGGCGGATGCGGATCTTGGGTTGGGTGACCTCCTTTTTCACCGAAGCAGGCTTCGTATCAGAAGCCTTGGCAGGGGTTTTCATGTCCGGTGCTTTCTTTACAGTATCTTTCTTCGCCTTCGGAGCCGCTGCCTTTTTGACAGGCGTCTTCTTCGTCGATGGCTTCTTGGCGGCGGGGATCATGGGATCCGGGAGGGAAAGAACAGGGGGTGTGGTGATGCCCGTGGTGTAGGGGTAAGGCATGCCTTACCCCTACAGGGCGGAAATGCTTACTTGATGATCTTCGTTGTCACGCCGGCGCCGACGGTGCGGCCGCCTTCGCGGATGGCGAAACGGGTGCCCACGTCCAAAGCGACCGGCTGACCCAGCGTCACCACGAACTTGAGGTTATCACCCGGCATGACCATTTCGACGTTCGCGGGGAGTTCGACGGAACCCGTGACGTCGGTTGTGCGCATGTAGAACTGGGGCTTGTAGCCCTTGAAGAACGGCGTGTGGCGGCCTCCTTCTTCCTTCGTGAGGATGTACACCTCTGCCTCGAATTCAGTGTGCGGCTTGATGGAACCCGGCTTGGCAATGACCTGACCGCGCTCGATATCGTCGCGCTCGATGCCGCGGAGGAGAATACCGACGTTGTCGCCGGCCTGCCCCTGATCAAGGAGCTTATGGAACATTTCGACGCCGGTGCAGACGGTCTTTTTCGTGTCTTTGAGACCGACGATTTCGACTTCTTCGTTGACCTTCACGACGCCCGTTTCGATGCGTCCGGTGGCGACGGTGCCGCGGCCCTTAATGGAGAAGACGTCTTCGACCGACATCAGGAACGGCTTATCGAGTTCGCGCTTCGGCTCCGGGATGTAGGTATCGAGAGCGTTGAGGAGTTCGCCGAGCTTGGCGATCTGGTCCTTGTCGCCTTCGACGGCCTTGAGAGCACTGCCGCGGATGATCGGCGTCTTGTCGCCGGGGTAGCCGTATTTCGTGAGTAGTTCACGGATTTCGGTCTCCACGAGCTCAACGAGTTCGGCGTCCTTCACCATGTCGATCTTGTTCAAGAAGACGACGATGTAAGGGACGTTCACCTGGCGCGCCAAGAGAATGTGCTCGCGAGTCTGGGGCATGGGACCGTCGGCGGCCGAGACCACGAGAATGGCTCCGTCCATCTGGGCGGCGCCCGTGATCATGTTTTTGACGTAGTCGGCGTGGCCCGGACAGTCGACGTGCGCGTAGTGGCGCTTCGTGGACTCGTACTCGACGTGAGCGGTGTTGATGGTGATGCCGCGCTCGCGCTCCTCGGGAGCATTGTCGATATCGGCGTAGCCTTTCTTCTCACCCTCGGGTGAAAAATTCATGGAGAGAGCGGCCGTAAGGGTCGTCTTTCCGTGGTCGACGTGACCGATGGTACCGACGTTGACGTGCGGCTTTGAACGGTCGAATTTCTTCTGGTCTGCCATAACAGGGTTGGGAAAAGTGAGAAAAGGCTCCTACTAAAGCCAGAGTAGCCTTTTCGTGCCGGGGCAGTCTAGGGAATGTGGCTTGGGGACGTCAATAGCAGGTGCCAGACGCGACAGAGGGAACAGAGGCGACGGAAGAAGCAAATTCCTGCCTCTGTCACTTTTGTCACTTCTGCCGCCTCTGTACCCTTATATTCATGCAACGGAAAGAACGTATTAGGCTATTTGTGAGGGAAATATGGTCCTGGTTCGAATCTCATAAACGCACTCTCCCCTGGCGAGATCTTCCCGATACCGATCTCACCGGGCGCGCGTACAAAATCCTCGTCTCCGAGATTATGCTGCAGCAGACGCAGGTGCCGCGGGTCATCATCACCTTTAAGAACTTCCTGGAACGGTTTCCGACTCTCCGCGATCTCGCTGGCGCGTCTAATAAGGAGGTGCTTAT
>JABFSS010000089.1 GCA_013140485.1 Candidatus Peribacteraceae bacterium
ACACACGCATTTGTATGTAATACATTCTACCAAAGTTCTTTTGGTCAGCTTCGATGAGTTGGGCACAGTCACTGTGGATGAGTAAGTCGTTACCGACCGCACTTATGCCGCCTGTTTCTTGAGGCGCAGAGCATCAGAACGATCACATGCTTTAGACAGGAGGACATAAACATCTTCTCCTGTTTTCAGACTTGTTTTTGCAACAAAGTTTCCATCCTCCCAATAGACAACCTTGAGCATATTGCCTTGCTGAAGGGGGACAAGATCTACGGCAGCCAAGTCTTTTTGAACTTTGAAAAGTTTCGTATCAGCCACAACTTCGATTTCATCTCCAATACTGAGCTGGCTGCGATCAAGGGAGGGTTTCTGCATAACAAGTATTATAAATTATTTTTCAAATTTAGTCAATATGTCTTTTTTCCCTTCAAATAGACAGTATTTCACGTACTTCATCCAATTTCTCCACTCTGACGAGCCGCTCGCGCATCTCCTTCGCCCCATCGAATCCTTTCACGTAGGAACTGAGATGCCGCCGCATTTCGAGCATGCCTTTGCGTTCGCCCTTGAATCGGACGGCCAATTCGCAATGATCGAGAATCCACGGAATTTTTTGTTCAAACGTGAGCGGCCGCAATTGTTCATGATTCATAATTCTTGATTCTTGATTCTTGTTGCGTAGAGCCTCAACCACCTCCCGCATCATCCAAGGATTGCCGAAGGTACCGCGTCCCACCATCACCCCATCCAGATTCTTAATCATCTCGACGGCATCCGCCGCGGAGGCGATGTCCCCGTTGCCGATGACTGGAACGGACACAGCTTCCTTGAGCGCGTAGATGGGTTCCCAGTCGGCCTTGCCCGTGAACTTGTCGCAGAATCGCCGGCCATGGATCGAGAGTGCCGTCGCGCCCGCGTCGACGAGGCGCTTGCAGAATGGAATCAGTGTCTCTTTTGAATCCCATCCGAGCCGCGTCTTGACGCTCACGGGAATCTTGACCGCTTTGACGGTGGCTTCGACCAACCGCGCGGCAAGATCGGGTTCCCGGATGAGCGCCGACCCGTGGCAGGACGAGACGACCTTGGCGGCGGGACAGCCCATGTTGATGTCGATGCCGTCGGCGCCAAGTTCTTCGATTACTTTCGCGGCGCTGAGGAAGTGATCGGGATCGTGACCGAAGACTTGCACGATGAACGGGCGCTCAATCGCGGGATCGAAGTTCAACATCTCCAGTGTCCTTTTTGCGCCGAAGTGAATCGCGTCCGTGCTGAGGAACTCGGTGAAGACGACCACTTCGGGCGCGATTCGCTTGATGAGCTGACGGTATGACGCGTCGGTGACCCCCGCCATGGGGGCGAGTGCGACAATGGGCCGCTGGATGGAGGACCAGGAGAACATCTAGAAGAAGACGCGGAATATTGCTATACTATAACAATAGAAGGATAGAACAATCGCTCACATGACCCACATACTCCACACTCTATCCTCACAGATGACGCTGAAGCACTTCGTGACGGGCATAGTGATTCTGATGCTTCCGGGCGTCGTGTTCGCCCAGCCCTCGCTGATCCCCGCATCGGGAACGATCGGCGACTGCAGCTTCATCACCGGAGACTTCGGATTCGAATGCATCCCGCTCTACCTCGCATACCTCATCCGGCTGGCCTTCGGTCTTGCCGGAGGATTCGCACTCTTCCAAATCATCCAGGCGGGATACGAGTACGCGCTCTCGGGACTCCCGATGGGCATCGTGGATAAAGAAGCGGCGAAAAAGCGTATCAGCCACGCCATCATCGGTCTCGTCGTGGTGATTCTGGCGTACCTCATCATCGATACGATCGTTTCCGCCATCTTCATCGGATGACCCCCAAGAAGAACAACATCGGCCCCCAAAGCGGGCCCCTTCGGGGCTCGTCCTTCACGTCGCTGAGGATCATCGGCGAAAAGGCGCAGAAGTTGTTCGCGAAAGCGCGCGAGATGCAGCAGCGCCAGTTCACCGAAAAAGAACCTCTGCCTCCGTCCAACGAGGAACGATTGCCTGAAATCGTCATGCACGTGTCGCTCGGCAGCGTGGTGCGCGCCACGTTCGCGATCCTCGCGATCGTTCTGGGCGTGATGCTCGTCTGGCTCCTGCAGGACAAGATCGTTCTGCTGCTGCTCTCCATCTTCGTGGCGATGGTCATCGATCCCGGCGTGCAATTCCTCAAGCGGCTGGGCATCCCCCGAGGACTGGGCATTCTCATTCAATATTTCGTCGCCCTCTTCCTGCTCGTCTTTCTGCTCGTCTCTCTCGTGCCGCTCATCGCGTCGCAGCTCATCGACCTCGCGAGCCTGATGCAGAGCGAAGTGAGCTTGTTCCTGCACGACCCGCAGATCTCACTCCCCTTCCTGACGGACGCGGCGAACACGAGTTTGACCGAACTTGCGGAATCCACGCTGCGCAACCTTTCGATCAACGAGTTTGCCGACGCCATGCAGCAGTTCGGACAAAGCCTTGCATCGACGGCGCAGAACTCACTTGTGCTGGCCGCCCAGCTCGCAGGCTCGGTCGTGAACTTCTTCGCGAATCTCATCATCATCCTCGTCATGGCGTTCTTCATCCAGATCGAGAAAGAGAAGATCGTCGCATGGGTGAAGGGCTTCCTGCCGTGGAGAATGCGTCCGTATGTCGCCGATAAATCGGAAGCGATCCAGACGAAGATGGCGCAGTGGGCGCGTGGCCAGCTGGTGCTGTGCCTCGTAATCGGCTTCGCGGTCTTCCTCGCACTGACGATTCTCCGGATGCCGTACGCGCTCACGCTCGCGATACTCGCCGGCTTCACCGAATTCATCCCCGTCATCGGTCCGCTCTTCGCCGCCGTGCCCGCCGTGCTCATCGCCGGGACGCAGCAGGGGTTCTTCCAGGCGCTCATCGTCGCGGCCATCTACTACGCGATCCAGTGGTGCGAGAACAATCTCCTCGTCCCGCTGATCATGAAGCGCGCGGTCGGCCTCTCTCCGCTGGCCATCCTCTTCGCGATGCTCGTCGGCGTCAGCTTCCCCGACGTCATCCACCCGATCCTCGGCGTGATCTTGAGCATCCCGACGACCACTATTATTGCGTTGTTCTTGGAGGACTGGAGGATGCAACATCCTGCGCGCGAAAAGAATAAAGAATTATGAATAAAGAATCAGGACAGAGCGCTTAATTCCTCATTCTTTATTCTTGCCTATGTCTAGTTCAATAAACATTTCATCGTGACGACACACTTTAAGCCTGTAAAACAATCCCATCTGGCCCGTCTTTGAAGTACAATGTCATGAAGATTCTGGACAATTAGCACTCCAGACATTAGACTGCCAATTCTCCCCCTCCCCGTATGCACCCCTTCGATCGCTTCACGCCGAACGCCAAGCTCGCGCTGCAAATCGCAGAGCAGGAGGCAAAGAACATGAAGAGCCCGTACATCGGGACGGAGCACTTGCTCCTGGGACTCTTGAGCATTCCAAAATCGCTCGGATTCTCGATCTTCACCGGAGCGGGCGTCACGCAGGAGAACGTCCGGATTCTCCTCAAGGCGATGAAGTCCAGCAACATCGAAGGCCAGCACGTGAAGCACGGGCTCTCCACCTTCCTCCACACCGTCATCGAACAGAGCGTCATCACCGCGCACAAGTTCCGCCATGCCAACGTCGGCACGGAACATCTTTTGCACTCGGTCGTCTCGACCGGCAAGAACGCGGCCACGCTGCTCCTCGAAAACATGCAGGTCGATCCGGAGGACCTGAAGGCGCGCGTCGAGGAAATGTTCGGCCAGATCAATACGTTCAAACAACAGAACCGCAACCTCGAGCAGTCGCTGGAGGCGTTCTTCCACGGCCTGCAGGGCGCCATCGTCGGCATGCAGCCCGGCATGACCATGGGGGGAGAAAGCGAGGGCTTGAAGCGCAAGAAGTCCGAGAGCAAGAGCAAGACGCCCGTTCTCGACTACTTCACCGATGACCTGATCGCAAAAGTGAAGGAGAAGAAGATCGACCCCATCATCGGGCGCGACGAAGAGATCAACCGCCTCATCCGCATCCTGAACCGCAAGACCAAGAACAGCCCCGTGCTCATCGGCGAGCCGGGCGTCGGCAAGACGGCCATCGTCGAAGGCCTCGCTCAGCGGATCGTCCTGGGCTCTGTGCCGCCGTCGCTGCAGAACAAGAGACTGTTGATCCTGAACATGGGCTCGCTCGTCGCCGGCACCAAGTACCGCGGCGAGTTCGAGCAGCGCTTCGACGACATCATTAAAGAAGCGGCCAAGAGCGACAACTCCATCATCCTGTTCATCGACGAAATCCACACGGTCGTCGGGGCGGGAGCGGCCGAAGGCTCTCTCGACGCGGCGAACATCCTCAAGCCCGCGCTCAGCCGTGGCGCGCTCCGCGTGATCGGCGCCACCACGCTCGACGAATTCCGCACGATCGAAAAAGACCGCGCGCTCGAGCGCCGGTTCCAGTCGATCATGGTCCAGGAGCCGATCGTGTCGGACGCCATTAAGATTCTGCAGGGCATCAAGGAAAGCTTCGAGCAGTTCCATCACCTTTCGATCACCGACGGCGCGATCGACGCGGCCGTCACGCTGAGCAAGCGCTACATCACCGAGCGCTACCTGCCCGACAAAGCTATCGACGTTCTCGACGAAGCCGCAGCGGGCAAGAGCCTGCAGCACGTGGACGGCGCGCTTCCCGAGATCCGCAAGATGGAAGAGAAGCTCGAATCGCTCGTCGTGAAACAGCAGCTGGCGGTGAAAGAGCAGAAGTACCACGTCGCGCTCAAGATGAAGCAGGAGCAGCAAGACTTGAAGGAGAAGCTCGACGCGCTCAAGAGCGCGCAGGACGGAGACCGCCGCACGCCGATTCAGATTACGGAAGACGACATCGCGGAGGTCGTGGGCCGCATGACGGGCATTCCCGTCACCAAGCTCATGAAGTCCGAAGCCAAGCGCCTGACGAACCTCGAGCAAGTCCTCCGCAAGTCGATCATTGGTCAAGACGACGCGATCAAGAAGGTCGCTCGCGCCATCCGCCGCAGCCGCGTCGGCATTTCGGATTCCAAGCGCCCCATCGGCTCGTTCCTCTTTCTGGGTCCCACGGGCGTCGGCAAGACCGAACTCGTCCGCACCATCGCGAAGGAAGTCTTCAACCGCGAGGACGCGCTGATCAAGATCGACATGTCCGAATTTATGGAGCGGCACAACGTCTCGCGTCTGACGGGAACGACCGCCGGCTACGTCGGCTACGAGGAAGGCGGCCAGCTCACGGAATCCGTGCGCCGCAAGCCCTACTCCGTCGTCCTCTTCGACGAAGTCGAGAAAGCCCACCCCGAGTTCTTTAACATCCTCCTGCAAATTCTCGAGGACGGATCGCTCACCGACGGCCAGGGCAAGCAGGTCGACTTCTCGAACACGATCATCATCATGACGAGCAACATCGGCGCCGAGAAACTCACCAAACAGGCGGCGCGCATCGGCTTCAAGCTCGAAGACGAAGCAATCGCCGAGGAGCAGGAGTACGAGCAGAAGTGCAAGGAAGTCATCGACGAACTCAAGGACAACTTGCGCCCCGAATTCCTCAACCGCATCGACCACATCATCGTCTTCAACGCGCTCAACCAGCAGCACATCCGCAAGATCGTCCGCATGCACATCGATACGCTCGCGGCCCGTCTCAAGGAACAGGGCTACGGGCTGGAAGTCGACGCGAAGGCGGTGGCGCTCCTGGGAGAAGAAGGCTTCGACCCCGAATACGGAGCGCGTCCCGTGCGGCGCGTGATCCAGGACCGCCTGGAATCCGAAATCGCCGAGCACATGCTCAAGGACATCTTCCAGAAAGGCGATACTATCCGCGTCGTCGCGAAGGGCGAGAAGGATCTCGACTTCCTCCATGGAGAGGCGAAGAAGACCTCAGCGAAGCCGGTGGAAGTGGAGGAGGAAGTTGCGGCGTGAAGAAAACGAAGCAATCGACGAAAACGAGGCAAACAAGGATCCTCGTTTTCTTCGTTTCCACCGTTTGCTTCGTTTGCTTTGTCTTCTTTCAGGAACAGGCATTTTCTGCTATAATTATCAGATTTCGCTGAATCTCTTCTTATGCCCATCGACGCCGTCAAAATTCCGCAGAACGTCCAGATCGAAGACAAAGTGATCGGTCCGATCAGTTTGCGGCAGCTCCTCATCATCGGCATCGGCGGCGGATTCAGCTACATGATGTACTCGCTGGTGCAACGGTCGATGGGGCAGGTCAACATTCCGCTGACCGTGGTGCTGTGGACGCCGGCGGTGATCGCCGCGGCGTTCGCGCTCGTAAACATCAACGACCTCAGCTTGCTGCGCATCTGCTTCCTGCTCATGGAGAAAGTGGTGAAGCCCTCCACACGCACGTGGGCTCCGCGCTCGGGAATTTCGATCACCATCCGCACCTCGGCTGCAACCAAGAAGAACGATGCGCTCCAAAAACCGGCGGCGCCCGAGCGCAGCCCGGAGGATCAGATCGCAGAACTCACGCGCGTCGTCGACCGGGCGGCTCCCGCAGCCGCAGTGACGAAAAGTGAGCCCGCGTCGGCGATGGAATCCGCGACAAAAGAAAACACGGTTGATCCGGCGGATCGCTCCGAAGTCTCGCCAATACCTCCACAGCCTCCCGTGAATCCCAATCGCATTCAGGCCGATTCCCCTTCTCCGGCGCCTCTCACGCTGTCTCCTCTCTCCGACCTCTCCATCTTCCGCGACGTTCTTCCTCCCACTGCGCAATGGCCCTCGTGAATCCCAAAAGCACCGTGCGTAACCGCAAGAAAAGCGCGCTCACCTCTACGCAGCGGTTCCTGCCGATCGCCGAAATCCGCGGCGACACCGTCCTGCTCAAGAACGGCGGATTGCGAGCCGTCTTGCAAGTCGAAGCGTTGAATTTCAACCTCAAAAGCGAGACCGAGCAGCAAGGCATCATCTCGGGATATGAGGGACTGGTGAACACGATCAGCTTCCCGATCCAGATCCTGGTTCGCTCGGCCAAAATGAACATCGACCCGTACCTTGAGCAGCTCCGCAAGCTTGCGGAGAATCAGAAGAACGAACTGCTCAAGACCGAGACGTTCGCCTACGCGGACTTCGTCGAGCGCCTCATCGACGTCGCCGACATCATGCAGAAGCGCTTCTTCGTCATCGTGCCCTACGACCAGAGCGTGCGTCACAAGGGAATGCTGGAACAGTTCTTCGGCTGGATCTCCCCGGACGACTCGACCGCCAAGGCCGCCCAGCGCGCCCGCGATTTCGCCGCCGGCGCCCGCGGTCTCAAGGACCGCGTGAGCCTGGTCCAGGCCGGACTTGAGAATATCGGCCTCATCAACAAGCGCCTGACCACGCACGAACTGATCGAGCTCTACTACAAAATCTACAATCCGAAGACGAGCCAGGAGCAGAAGCTGCCGGAGGAGGAGAAGCTGAAGATTGATCGGACGACGCTCTGATCCCTCGTACGCCCGTACTGCGATGCGATTCCTCGTACGCTCATGCTGCGGCATGAGCTACTCGGAATGACATGCCCGGAGTGTTACAAACCCCTCGGTACGAAAACCGCTCCCGCCTTCGCTAAAGCTACGGTGGGCAAGCGGCGGTTTTCTACTCGGGGTCTTTCAAGAAGCGTCGCCGAGTAGCTCCGCAGCAGCGGAGCGTACCGAGGCGTTACACAAACGACATACATGTCATCCCGAGTAGAAATTGCCGCAGCAATTTCGTACGAGGGATCGTACGAGGGGGCTTAACAGCAACCTTTTTAAAGAATTTTGACAGTACAACAGAAATCTGTAGAGTATGCCCACTATCCGCGCTGCCCGTGCAAGGGCTCGGATATCTCTATTTCTTCCACTTGCACCACCTCTTTTTATGTCTGCCAGAACCGCAACCCCCGCAAAAACCAATTCCCTGATGGAACAACTGCTGAAGGACGCTCCCATGCCCCTGCGCGTGCAGCCCGGCGAATTGGTGGAAGGTACCGTCGTCTATAAAGGAAAGAACAAACTGCTCCTCGATATCGGCGGCGTCGCCACCGGCATTGTTTCGGGACGCGAGCTCCGCGACTCGTTCAACACGTTCCGTGAACTCAAAGTCGGCGACGAGGTGTCGGCGCTGGTACTCGAAGAAGAGAACGACGAAGGCATGATCGTCCTGAGCTTGCGCATGGCGAGCCAGCAGAAAGCCTGGGACCGCTTCCACCGTCTGGTGGAGAACGATTCGACGATGGAATTCGTCGCGCAGGAAGCGAACAAAGGAGGACTGCTCGCGAACATCGACGGCATCCGCACGTTCCTCCCGGTCAGCCAACTTGCGCCGGTCAACTACCCGCGCGTGAATAACGCCGACGCGTCGGAGATCATCTCTCGTTTGGCGAAATTCATCGGCCACCGTTTCGTGGTGAAGATCATCACCATGGACGAAGAAGCCGGAAAGATCGTCGTGTCGGAGCGCGAAGCATTGAGCGAGCAGCGTTCGAAAGCGCTCGAGCATCTGAAGATCGGCGACGTGAAGGACGGCATGGTCAGTGGCATCGTGAAGTTTGGACTCTTCGTCGCATTCGACGGTCTGGAAGGTCTCGTGCACATCTCGGAAATCGCCTGGGGCCACGTGAAGAACCCGTCCGAATTCGCGCAGATCGGCGACAAAGTGTCCGTCCGGGTGATCGGCGTCGACGGCGAAAAGCTCAGCCTTTCCATCAAACAGCTGACGAAAGACCCGTGGGAGGAAATCGCAGAGCGCTACCCCGTGGGCAAGCGCGTCACCGGCACGGTGGTGCGGTTCGCGGAGTACGGCGCATTCCTCAAGCTCGAAAAGGACATCAACGGCCTCGTGCACTTGAGCGAGCTCGCGCACCACAAAGTCAGCGATTCCGCCGAAGTCCTCACCATCGGCCAGAAAATCGACGCGCAGGTCATCAACATTGACGTCGACGAGCGCCGCATCGGCCTCTCGATCAAAGCCCTCAAGCCGATCGATAAAGAGACGATGGAACGAATTAAGAGGGAACGGGAGGAAGATGAGGCTAAAGCGAAGGTGACAAAGGGTACAGAAGGAACAGAGGCGACAGAGGCGTCTGTCACTTCTGCGGCCTCTGTTGCCTCAGGTTTCGTAGCATCAAAAACCGGCAAAAAGTACTACCCCGCCGATTCCGCCGCCGCGAAGAAGATTGCCGCAGAGAATCTCGTGACGTTCAAGACGGAGAAAGACGCGGAGGAAGCGGGATATTCTGCATAATGTGTTTCCCCATATTTCTTATGCTTGCACCCAAGTCCGATGGAAAAACACCTGAGGCAGTAGCTCCTGCAAGAACTGACGTGACCGGTGAAACACCCGATCAAGCTCTACAAATATTACGTGCTTTTGCAGAAGCCTTGAGCAACCCACGTTTGAAACCTCAGGATCCTCAAGCATGGCAGGATCTTGCACGTGACGCGTGATGATCAGAGCTGCTGATCACTGAGGAAGTGCAAATGCAAATACGGCACCAGCGTGTACTTCCCCACGTGGAACATCAGCTTGTAGTCCGCAATCCCCTTCTCCACTGCGAAGTTTTTCGCTTTCTCGATCAACATGCCCGGAATGTGCGCGGTTGCCGGTGTGAGATGCGCGACGGACTCGACGAATTGCTTGGGAATGAAGAGCAAATGAGTCGGAGCCTGCGGATGAATGTCTTTGATCGCGAGGACCTCGTCGTCTTCGTATAGGACAGTCGAGGGGAGTTCTTTGTCGAGAATCTTGTGGAAGATCGTGCGGGGTTCCATGAGCGCGATGGTATCAGAGGAAAACGACGCAAACGATGAAAACGAAGAAAACGACGATCCTCGTTTGCCTCTTTTCCTTCGTTTACTTCGTTTGCTTTTTGCGGCCGCAATTGACTTTTCTACGCAAAAAAGGCACAATATAAGGGAAATGAGCAATGCGCTCTCCTCCTCCGCCGACCGCCTTTCGTCCACCAAGTCCATCGAGACGGGGCGGTTGATCGTGCGGCAACCGGGCAAGCTCCAAGAACTCACGAACCTCCTCGAGACCTTCGAGAACTTAAACGCGCGCGTGAGCGAACGGACGGGCGAAGACCGGTCGGGAGACATGGGCGGTGCGGGCGCGGGAGCAACGGGCGGCCAGCAGGGTACGCAGGGCGCCACGGCGCGCGACCTCGCGATCAAGAACATTCCCGTCGCGCAGATCATGCAGAAGAAACTCGCGCAGCATATCCAGCAGGAAGCACACAAGCTCGAAAAACTCGCGCGAAAAGTCTCCCGCTCGTCGGCGCCCGGTTCGGCGCACAAGCTCAACGAACTCTACTCGAAGATCCGGAGGCTCAACGCGTTGATTCACGATATTCTGGAAGCGTCGCTGGAAGTGCTGAAGAGATTCTTCGTTCGCGTCTTCATAGACAATCAACCGATCTTATAATGACTGTCACCCCGAGTAGCTCACGTTGGAGACGTGAGCGTATCGAGGGGCTAATACTGCTGAACCCGCTCCACCACTCCGTTCACAAAATCCCCCACAATCGGAACCCACGGCAGTTTCTGCAGGACCCATACGACGAATGGGATCACGACCACTGCGGCGGTGAGCGCGCCGAGCCCGTAGACGATGCCGCGCAAGTACGTGAGCAAGAGGTGCTTGCCCGGGTGTATGACATATTCGAATTCCCGCGGGATTCGTTCAACATCGTGTTCCAGAGAACTCAACGCGTAAATAAGCGCACGCTTCTTCGGGAGCTTCTTTGCCGGTGAGGAGCGCTTGGACTTCGGTATCGAGATGATGATCAGACTTCCTCAACGTCAAAATCTTTCTTTTGCTTCTTCTTTTTCGCGTGCTTCATGTGATCCATCACCCACTGGAACGCTTCGTCGATGATCGCGAGCGGTTTGAGAATCATCGCTTCCACCTGCGCCGTCGTATCCTCCATCCGCTTCATGATCTTCCGCAGATCGACCACGATGAAGAGCAAGTGATACAGCACGATGATGATCATCACCGCGACGACGGCGTAGAGAACGGAGAGCAGTCCCTCCATCGTGACGGTGATCTGCGAGAACTCGAACATGAATTGTCTTGAAGAGTAGTGAAGGAACCGCGGACGAGCAATTCTCTCTTCACGATTTCATGGTCGGATACGTTGCCGCATGGTCAAAATGTATACGCAAATTGTCAAGATAAGCGCCGTAATTCATCGTCGCGTACCACG
>JABFSS010000058.1 GCA_013140485.1 Candidatus Peribacteraceae bacterium
CCGTCGTCATGTCCGGGTTGCCGCAGACGTAGCGGCTCTTTCCGGTGAAATCATTCTGGACGACCTGCGGCGCGACGGTTTGCACGCGGCCCCGGTGCCCGGTCCATGATGGTGATCCCTGACTGAGCGCGATGTGACTGAAGACATTGCCGCTTTTTTTTGACGTTTCCTCGAGCCATTCTATCCAAAAAAGATCTTCTTCACTGCGCACGCCGAACAGAATGTCGATGCGGCGGCCAGGAAATTTCTGCGCGGCTTCGAGGACCATCGGGCGGAATGGAGCAAGACCTGCTCCGGTCGCAATGAACAGCAAACTTCCTGAGTTGGTTCCTTCTCCCGTCGAAACGGGAGAAGGTGGCGCCGCAGCGCCGGATGAGGGCTTCAGCGTGAAATTTCCGAACGGCCCTTTGAACGTCACCGATGATCCTTCTTGCAGACTCTCCTCAATCCATCTGCTCATGCGTCCTCCCTCCTGCAGTTTCACGACAAAGAGAAGTTCGGATTCGTCGGGAGTCGACGCGATGGAGAGAGCCCGCGTTTGAATATCATCCGGCTTCTCAAGAAGAGGCACGTCGAAGAGGATGAACTGGCCTGCTTTGAACATGAATCCCGCAGGTTTCGTAAACCGCATCTCGTAGACCTCCCGCGCAATGAGCGCTTTGTGGGTGCAGACGGCGGTGTAGACGGGGAGAGCCACACGGAAAGGGTACAGAAGTGACAGAGGGGACAAAAGTGACAGAGGCGTCTGTCGCGTCTGTGGCCTTTGGAGCCTCTGCGGCGTCTGTGGCCTTATTTCCCTGCTCGTTCTTTCTGCATCAAAGCAACGAATTCATCAAAAAGGTAATTAGCATCCTCCGGTCCCGGCGTCGCCTCGGGATGGAACTGCACCGCGAAGAACCGTCCGCTCTCGTGCCGGATGCCTTCGACGGATTGATCGTTCGCGTTCCTCCACCAAACGGACCAGCCCTTCGGCAGTTTTTCATCGACGGCAAAGCCGTGGTTCTGGGACGTGATGATACAACGGGCACTTCCCTCTCCTGCCGAAGCGGGAGAGGGTGGCGCGTCGCGCGCCGGGTGAGGGCCGGGTGAGGACGTCTCAACGCAGGGCTGGTTGGCGCCGCGATGTCCGTACTTCAACTTGAATGTATCACCGCCGACCGCGAGCGCCATCAATTGGTTTCCCAGACAGATCCCGAACGTCAGCTTGTTTTTCTCCAGCGCTCTCTTGAGTCCTTTGATCGTCGGAACGCACGTCTTGGGATCGCCGGGCCCGTTGCTGAAGAAGACTCCATCATAGTCTCCGTCGTAGGAATCGAGATCGAAATCCCAGGGAACTCTGACAACGCGCACTCCCCTCTTAAGGAAGCTGCGCAAAATATTTCGCTTCATCCCACAGTCGTACGCAATCACCGTCAGCGTCTCGGGGAGATTCCCCGATGCCGGACTCGGATCATATGTGATCGGTTCTTTGCAGCTGACTTCGCCGACGAGATTGAGCTTGTTCGGATCCTCAATTATCGGGCGTCCCCCCTCTCCTGCCGCAGCGGGAGAGGGTGCCGTCGTCGCGACGGCGGGTGAGGGGCCGGAGGCCATACGACCTAACATGACACCATGCTCCCGTAACTTCTTCGTCAACGCCCGCGTATCCACTCCGGTAATCCCCGGAATCCCCTCCTTCGTCATCCATTCGCTCAGCGACTGCTTCGCGGCATGGTGACTGTAGTCCTCACTCACTTGGGCACAGATGACTCCGCGCACGTGGATATTCTCGCTCTCCAAAAACTTGCTGAACTTCCACTCATTGAGCTCGTCGCTCGGGACGCCGTAATTGCCGATTAAGGGATACGTGAAGACCAAAATCTGCCCGCGGTAACTCGGGTCCGTAAGACTCTCCGGATAACCGGCCATTCCGGTGTTGAAGACGACTTCGCCGTCGGCATCCACAGGGGCACCAAAAGATTCTCCTTCGAAGGTGGTGCCGTCGGAAAGAATCAGAGAGGCCATGCGGGTCCGGGGCACGATACATTCTTCCCTCAGTTTTTGGGAGGGAATGCCATTGGAGAGGAGGGAATATCCACCGGACGAAAAATCACTTTTCGGAAAACAGGAATTTTCGCTTCACAAAGAGCAAGCTGGGCGTTCTACCACCCTGTGGAACGCCCCTCATCTCCAATAAAATTCTTCAAATAAAGAAAACCGCCTTTGGAGGCGGAATTCAATTACCCAGACAGGTATCCAGAGGATCGACAACCGTATCTAGCTTATCACACCGGAGGCCTGAGAACAGACAAATAACACTACAAATGATGATTTTGAGTCAATTTTCGAATAATATAGCCTAATTGACAAATATTGATAAATTCAATAAAATGTCAAGAGAGCGCCCTTTGTCATCACCGATCCCCCGCATACTTTGGTCTACTCACCCCCGCAAGGGAGAGTAGGTCATTCCGCTGTGGGGGATACCCACAAAATTTTCACCGGAGGTATGTCATGCGTCAGATTTTGTTCGCGTTTCTGGCGATCACGTTGATCGCCGTTCCGTCACAGGCCCTCGCCCAGGACGGCGAATGGGTCTACGTCCCGGCAAAGAAGGACGACAAAAAAAAGGCCAAGAAGGCCGATCCGAAAAAAACGCCGCTGTCTGAAGAAAAATTCGACGCGTTCGCAGCCGCGGTGATGGGCCGATTCGACCAATCGGACCAGCTCCAACTCCAGAACCGCGCGTTGATTGTCCAGGGCTTCAAAACCCTGGAAGGTCAAGGCAACGCAATCCTCGGGGAGTTAAGCACGGTCAAAGGCAACCAAGGCATCATAATCGGCAATCAAGCAAAAACCGATGCCAAGGTCGACGGTCTCACCGGCGCGTTCATGGATTGGACACAGCGGCAGGAGCCAGTGGTGGTCATTCACCAGCCACCGCCTCCCGCAAGGATCCAGTTCGTGATGCCCGCCTGCGACCCGTGCGGGTATTGCATTTGCCCATCAAACCGCACGGTCTACGGCTGCTACCCCGGGAACATTTGCTGCCCGATGGCTGGCTGCTATGAAACTTGGGTCGCGCAATGCAGCAGTTATACGTGTCGCACACCGTGTTGGCACCGAGGCGGCTACAACTACGTCTACAGCCGCGTCCGAGTTACAACAATGCCCGCATGGTGCGGTTACTAAGTGATTTTTAGGGTAACCCTGCAGCAACGATCCGTCGCGTCCTCTCACGAGGTTCGCGGCGGATTTTGCTTGTCCGATTTATCTTCCGGAGTTTTGCATTTTTTTGAAGCGTTGCTGGAGATCATTGATGCGTTGGTCAAAATCTTTCTGCCTCTTTTCGATCTCGACGGTATCGGATGAGAGGTTCTTTATCGTCTTCTGCAAACCGTCGTAGAAAGTAGAGTATTGATCGGCAAGCGTCTTGAATTGCGTCGCTGCTTCCTGCTGCTGTTTGTCGAATTCCGAAAACTGCGTCGCAAGATTGATGAACAACTCAGGATCGGTCCCGCGCGCTTCTTCCATTCGCCGGCGCAGATCGGCGCGCTCCGCGTCAGACTTGGTATTCGACGCCTCGAACTCTTGGCGGTGCTTGGAAAGTTTTGCCAGCGCTTCCTTAGCCTTGGTTTCCGACTCTGCAAGTTTCCTCTGAGACTCTTTGAATGTCTTTTCCGAAACAGTGCGATCCTCGCGCAACTTTTTCAAGTCTTCCGTGAGCTTGATCACTTCTTCACTGGTTTTTGTCTCCGCAGCCGTTTTATTTCGTTCGTCTGCATTCGTCTTCGCCGTCTCCTGCTTCCTCCCCGCATCCGTCCCGTTCTTCAGATTCCCCTCATACCGCTGCTTCTCGCCGGCGGCGCTCGTGTAATTGATATTCGTATTGCCGCGGCCGCCGACGTTCCCTCCTCCCGCTCTCGACCGTACTTGAATCGTCGGAGCGTTAAAGTCGTTGTCGATGTTCCAGACGAGTTCGAAATTCCCGCCGATGGACTCGGTGCCCGTCAGCATTCCTTGCTTGCGGAGCACTTCGCCAGCGACTTTCCGGATATCCTGCGGCAAAATGGTCCAGAGTCCCCGGAGACGCGTCTGGACGTCCTGCGCATGCGCTTGGGCTTCTTTGAGGTTTCCCCGTTCGGCAGCCGATTGCATGCGATCGACGGAATTGATCAATTGCTCAAAGGAGCTGATCATTGTTTCGACGATGCGTTGCTCTTCGGGTGAGAGAAACTGCGACATCGCCCGCAGCATGCCGACGACTTTGCGCATATCTTCGCGGCGGCTATCGGGGCCGCGTTGCCGCTCTGTGCTGAGCTTGCCGAATCGCTCACCGCCTCTTCCCGGACCGACGGACGGAATGATCCCGCGGGAGATCTGGGACGACATCGTCTGCCGATAGTTCGGATCGAATCCGACGGGCTCGGACGCCGCCGTGAAATTGTCCGGATACACTACTCTCGGATTTCCTTCCTGATCAAAAACGATTCCCGGGTACAGTTGCGGCTCGTTGGAGACGATCCGCGGTCCCCTGCGGCTCGGCCGGCGGAACCGTGGTTCCGGGCGGGGTGGGAACGGAACAACGATGGAAGGAGCGACAGGAAGAAAAACGGGAAGGGGAGGCTCAGCATTGGGGTTCCGTCCGAGTCCGTTGAGATACTCCGGCTGCGGCGGCAATTCGTCGCTGACCGGTTGCGGTGCGGGGGCTTGTGTTTGCTGCGGAGCAGTCTGAACATTGGGATTTCCGCCCGGCTGCGGGTTGTACTGCCGGCGCTGCATTTGCCGGTTCCAGTACCGCGCGCGCGATCCGATATTGACGTAAAACTGCGGCGGCGACGCTCCCATCATGAATTGTCCTCCCATGTTGTTCCACAGTAGCTGCTGCGCCGACAGCGCCTGCTTTGCAGTTCGGTCCTGCGCGTCCCGCGGCGTAATGTCTCCTTCGAGCATCAAGCGGTCATACTCTTGCAGCTTCTTCGCCATCGCCCGGTTCTCAAAAATCAGCTGATCGTACCCCGGCATGCCGGGAACCTGGTTTTGGAAATCCGGCCCCGTGGTTTCGCGGATGAGACGGTGTTCGCGGTTATCGCCGGTGAAGTGACGAAAATGATTCATTGATGTGAATGTATTTATGAGATGGAATTATTTGCCTGATTCATCAATCCTTCGCTCAGCCGCTCCGAGGTCGTCTTTCGCCGCATCACGCACTTTCTCCATTCCCACCCGGTATTCCTGCGCCACATCGGCCGCCGCTTTTTCGAACACCATGAACGCATGTTCATACGACGTCATCCGCGCGACGCAATCCGGTTTCGACTGGTTCGCATATTTCTCCGCGTGCGTGGGAATCACCGTCGTCAGCAAATCCGGTTCAATGAACCGCATGATTTCGTTGTAGAACCATTCCGGTGTTCCTTCTGTAGAAGGATTCGGAGGTGGAACGAAGGTGGATATTGGAGTCGGAGACATCGGAGAAGTATAGCGGAAAATGAGCGGAAAAGGAATGCCTCGTACGGTCGCGCTGAGACAACAGACGTGCGTGGTTATACCAAAGCCCAAGCATCCCTCGTACGCTCGCGTTTGGACGAGCAACCCGTCCCTCGTACGCTCGCGTGGGACGCGCTTTGGCAAGAGTCCCTCGTACGCTCAGAGCTCCGCTCTGAGCTACTCGGGATGACAAACGCTTGGAGAGACAATGCCTCGATACGCTCGCTGCTCCGCAGCGAGCTACTCGGCGGAGATTTAATTGAACAGTTGCCCGAGTAGCCCACGGCGGAGCCGTGGGCGTATCGAGGGCTTTTTATGAATCATCCTTGTCATCCCGAGTAGTTCGCGCTGGAGGCGCGAACGTACGAGGGACGAACACCGCATACAATCCACAACGCATTCTAAATCGTTCATTTTGCAGTCTGCGGAAACGCACTCCCGTTAACTTCCGCTGACCTTTCTCTGGAAATTTTTTCTTTGAATGCAACCGTAATGCTTGCGTATTGCCATTGATCAAAGCTTCCTTCTTTTTCGTGCTCCAGTCCTTCAGAATTTTCTCACGCTCTATCGCATTCCAGATGTAGGAAAACGTCTCTGTATAGACCAACTTCACCGGCCTTCTCTCAAATGTATAGCATTCTGAGTCTATGCCAGAAGCATGTTCCTCGAGTCGCCTCTCAAGACTATTCGTCACCCCCGTGTAATAACTCCCATCAGAACACCGAAGAATGTATACGCAGTAGGTGCGGCGCATTCCATGATTGCACACTGGAGAAATGCATTTGGGAGGAGCGAAAACAAAAATCTGTTTTCTGAACTTCGACTTTTCCTCTAATCAAAGAGGAAATAGAGCGTTCTGCCCCTGTCCAGAACAGCCGACGTCATTCATACATTTCAAAATAATTTTTCCACTACAGCAATCCCCTCCCCCACCTTGACATTCCCCAACTCCATGGCCCCCACACCCTTCTCGAACAGGAGTTTTTTTGCTATAATGAAGGGATTTACAACAAATACTAAATGCCACTTTCAAACATCAAACGACTGAAGGATTTGACCGCTGCCGACGCCGAAGTCGCCAACGAAGTTGCTCTGAGCATCAATCAGAAAATCAACGGACTGCGCGGCACGGTGAAGGAGAAATTGATGACGCTGTTCAACGGCGGACTTGCTGTTGGGGCAGGGGCATTAAACGCACTGAAAGAATTCGATGAAAAACTGACGAAATCAGATACAGTGAAGGCAGCTTTTGAGACGGACGTTCTGCGCACGCAATTCAGGGACAGCTTCGTCGAAACCCTGGACACTCGGTTCGGGCCCACGGCCGCTCCTGCGGATACGCACTATAATTTCTCCGAAACCAAAGACGCTATCCGGGCGACGGTGAACTCGCTGATGGGACAAACACCGGCACCCGCTGTCAGGGAAGAGCCCGAGGAGAATGATGCAGACGAGCCCGCAGACGAGGAGAGCTCCGGCGGCCACGAAGCTCCGCCCAGATACCAAAAGTCATCCTGGAAATTCTGGACGA
Organism: Candidatus Peribacteraceae bacterium; assembly: GCA_013140485.1. Taxonomy (GTDB): domain Bacteria; phylum Patescibacteriota; class Gracilibacteria; order Peribacterales; family Peribacteraceae; genus JABFSS01. The sequence continues at coordinate 7,001 of JABFSS010000058.1, forward strand.
AGGACTTCTGGACGTCAGAACCCTACGAACCGAAGACGGGGGAAACCATGCAACCGCTGAAACGCAGAGCTCTCTTGGCGGGCGGAACCCTCGGCCTCGCCGGAACACTCGCGGCTGCCGAGACCGGAGCAGTCATCGGCCAGTTCCCGATCATCTCGACATTGAGTTCCATCGGCGCGACGACCAAAGCCGCGCTTGCGGCCATCCCCGCGTTGAATGCATCAACGACTCTCTTGGGCGTTCCGCTCTCGATTCCGCCCGTCGCTGCAGCCGTCGTACCGACGGCTCTCGCTGTCGGAGGACTGTGGGCTGCAGGACGCACGTGGGAAGCGATCCAGCGCAATTGGCTGAAAGAAAAGGTTCCCGAGCGCAGCTTTAGCAACCGCGTCTGGGAAGGACTGAAATTGCTTCCGTACACGCTGCCCAAGCGCTTCGGCACATTGGCCGTCACGAAAGCATGGGAACACAAAGCCAGTCTCGGTATCGGCGCGGGCATCGGCATCGCAAGCGCGGTTACATTTGGACTCTCTCCCGCCGGCGCATTGGTCATCGGCGCTCTTGCCGCCGGCGCCCGCATCGCACTGAGCGGAAGCGAGAGTCATGCATCCGCCGAACCCGCCGCCGGCCACGCCTAAGCCACGGATAACCATTCCTTTCACACAATGATTCACACATTTGATATCAATCTCACATTCGTACAGACGCCCCGGCGGGGCGTCTCTGCATCCCCCTGCTCATGATCTCTCCGCTCTTCCCTAATCGGCGCCACACAGAACGGGAACTCCGTGAGATCTTCATGAACCCGACACCCCGCAATACCGCGTTGCCGCAGGGTCCGCGTGATAACAATCTCCCGGGCTTCAACGCGATCAACGGTCTCGCTGCGAGCGCGATGAGTTTGGTCGACGGTCTCTTTAATCGCGGCGACGTGCTCGCCGATCGGACGCAGGCCGAACTGAGCAACCCGCGCCGCTGGGTGGAAGCCTTCCAGCAGTTCGACGTTTTCACGCAACCTCAGACGCTGCGTGAGAGCCTCCGAGGAACCGCATTCGGCCCCAAAGAACTCCTCCAGACGATGAACCCGCAGGAGCGCGTGGCGCAACTGTGGACCTTCGCGCGCGAAGTGCTCCCGGGCGGCGCCGCGCGCATCATTCCCGCAGGCACCGCTATTCCCCCGGATGAGGTCAAAGATCTGGTCCTCAATACCGTCCGGATCGTGCTGGGACTTTTGGTTCCGGACCCGCGCGCTCCCGAAACGGCGCATGCGGAAGAAGCGCTGCGCGACATCTACCCCGTCGCGCAGTTCGGTCACATCTACGAAGACTACCGGGGAATGGTCCGCGCTCTGCGCGCGTTGCCGGGACTCACCGGGCCGATCACTCCCGAGCAGCTGAGCAGCCGCGAGCAACTGCTGAGAATCATCAACGAAAATGCGAACCGTTTGCCGCCGGGGCGCTATCTGCGCCTCGCGGGATGGCTCCGAGTGAATTCGCTTGATCCCGCGTCCGCCAAAGTTGCCGACGAGCGCGTCGCCGCGCTTGCCGAACAGTTCCGGCAGGACGAAGAGTCGGGAAAGCTCAACACGCTCAAGTCGCAGCACCAAATGGAACAGCTGCAGAAAGGAGTGAAGATCGACGCCGAACGCCGCAACCGGTCGTTCATGAATAACTTCGAAATGCTCGAACCGTGGCAGCAGTACGCCGTCATCGGTCTCGGACTCTTCGCCGCGTATAAATTGTGGAACAAGCCCGGCCGTTTCCTGGGCATCATCCCGTATTGGACCATCCCCACGGGCGTCGTCGGCTATTACCTGTACCGCCGCCTGATGGTCGGCGACCACGATGCGATCAATACCATGACGAGCACCGTCCAAGGCGGCATCAACCGCGCCACCGATTGGACGAACACCAACATTCTCAACCGCGGCATCCTGCCGCCGACGGTGGAACAGCGAGACGCGTCCTGGATGGCGATCATGGCGCGCTTCCTCGATCAGCGCGCGTTCCTCAGCCACTACCCGGCCGCCGCGCCGATGATGACCGTCGCGCAGATCAAGATGAAGCACTTCGCGGGCTCTGCCTTCCAGGCAACCATGATCCCGGGCGACCGGATCAAGTACTCCTTATATGGCGAGCCGCGCAGCGCTCTCTATATGGAAGCGCAGGGCATCATCAAGACCAACCGGTATGACCGAAACACGCTCCATCGCATCTTCTTCGAGCATAACGCCGAGATCGCGCAGGGCGTGGGTACCGTCTTCTACCATCTTGCCGCCCGCCGGCCGGAGAACCGGGACCGCGTGCGCAGAATAGAGAACGCGCGCCGAGGAGCGGCCGTCGTCACGGCGGCAGGCACCTCGAGCATGAGCTACGACAACATCCGCGACCCCGCCATCAAGCGCGACTTTTTGAGCATGATCAACGAAGGCCGCGTCATCGCCCTGCAGGAACACCCCGACATGAACTTGATCGACCTTATCCAGACGTTCGTCGCCGAACCAAACAGCGCGCCCGAGCGCCCGGATAATGCCGACCGTGTGGCGGTCCCGAATTTGAATCGCCCCCGCCAGCTCGAAGTGCTCGCCATCCGCGAGCAGCCGCTCTTGCCGGAACGCAAGACCTCGATCGAGACGATTCAGAAGGAATTCGAGGAATGGATCAACTTCCACAGCAGCGATCGCTTCCCGGTCCTGCGCCGCACGCCACGTTCCGCCGCCGATAAACTCCGCGAGTACTCCGTGGCTCTCTTTGCCACCAACAGACCGCTCTACGAAATCCTCCATGCGCTCGAGCGCATCAAGTACATCATCCTGGCGACGGCCGCCGTCCGCGGCGGCGCCAATCCGGTCTCCGATGAAGACATCGAGATCATGCTCGGCCGCATTCCCGGCGGAGCCGATACGCCGTTCATCCCGGGTGTGTTGAACAGTATCGGCAACTGGTTCAACCGCAACATCATCACCGTGGCGAGCGACTTCCAGCAAATCAACGATCTTGAGAACGTCCGGGCGCTCCTGCGGCAGAGACTCTTCAGCGGTGTCGAGGGCGGAGCCGGAGGACTGACCTCATTGCAGAAGCAAATGGAAGACCATCGCGCGCGCTTCGTGCGGCTTCGCAACAGCCGCCAGGCAGCCGAACTCTTCGCAAACTCTTTGGATGCCGCGACGATCAACCGCTTCACTGACCCAAGAGGCCCGTCGGGCCGCGATCAAGCAATCGCATTTTTCCTCCGCCTGACCGACTCGCGCAACCCCCGCTATCTCGAATTCATCAACGCCTCGGAACAGTTCTACGCGCAGCGCGTGGCCAACGACATCGTCACCGCGCAGATCGGCACCCACAAGCGCGACGGGAACCACATTCTCGATCTCCATCCGCCGGAGCGCTTTATCTCGCCGCAGGAGGAACAGAACCTGATCGCCAACAACAACTTCCTGCTCGATAAAATCATCGGGTCGGATGCCCGTCCACTCAATGGAATGTTCGCGATGCTGAATTTGCATCAGTTTGCACAAACAGAATTCTATCCACAATATATAAGCGGAACGGTTCCGGCACACTGTGAACGGACCTCGGCGCATCTCGCGGAGATTTGCAACTTGTACATTGCCCTGCAGCCGCTCCCGACGACGACACTGCCGGGACTGAGCCTACCGATGCCTCTGGCCGCGATGACTCCCCCGCTCGGAACCTCGATCGCTCCTGGACTGGGCCTGACGCCGGCGCCGAGCGCGAGCTTCCACTTGGAATTCATGCGCACGCGGACACTCGCTCTCGCCCGCCAATTCATGATAGTTGCAACAGGGAATGGACCCCTGCATCCGGCAGCGCGCGCCCGCGAAGATTTCAAGGCCGCATGCCGCGATATCGTCTACACGATGGCACTGCTCGGACTGACGCTGGATCTCGAACATCAACAGATCATCCAGCGGTTGCAAATTGCAGGAGGAATCCAAATCTTGCTGCCGACCGCTCCGGATGGCAGGCCGGATGCTCCCGACGGAGCTCCGACTGCACCTGACGGAGGTCCGCCGCCAGTCGGAGGAGAAGCACCGCCGGTGATTCCTCCGCCACCGGGCATCGACATCCCGCCAGCACCGGGTCTCGACATTCCTCCCGCACCAGGATTCACACCGCCAATCCCTCCACCCCCTGCACCGGGATTTACTCCTCCGAATCCAGTACCACCCGCACCGGGCTTTACCC
>JABFSS010000032.1 GCA_013140485.1 Candidatus Peribacteraceae bacterium
ATTGCGTTCGATCACCGCGTTGAGTGATTCTTCTATATTTGGCATCCCTCGCATGATAGTCGATGTTCGGTATACTCGCTGCGCCTTCGGGACGTAGCTCAGTTGGCTAGAGCGCTTGCATGGGATGCAAGAGGTCGCAGGTTCAAGTCCTGTCGTCCCGACCAAACATTGACTTAATAGATAAAAATGCTAATTTGTCATTATGGCGCCTGAAACATCTCAACGAGATCCGCATTCAGGAAAAATCCGCACACAATCCAAGCAACCCGTCCTCATTCTTGGTACGGGTATTTCGGGCTTGTCGGTTGCGAACGAACTTCTTACGAGCGGGAAGTACGACGTGACGCATTGGTCAGATCGTCCGGTGGAGCAGATGACTTCCAGCAAGGCAGCAGCGTTTTGGTATCCGGTGTGTGTGGAAGGGAAAGAGGAGCAGATTGTCGAATGGTCCGAACAAACGTTGCATCATTTTCTCGGCCTTCTCTCGACTCCCAATGCGGGAGTATCCATGAAGGAAACGTGCGAGCTTCATCGAAAGCCGAAGGAAAAAGATCCTGCATGGGCGCGGGTTGTTGCGGATTTTCGGCATGCGAAGCGTTCTGACCTTCCTCAGGAATTCGTCAGTGCATATCTTCTCACCGTCCCCGTTGCCATGACGCGGTATTACCTGGAATATATGCTGCAAAAGAATGTCGCGCGTGGAGCAAAGATCGAAGCCAAGCATGTCGATGATATCCAAGAGGCGCTTGATCAGTACGATGTAGTAGTGAACTGCACTGGTATGGGTGCGCGTGATCTTGGTGGTGCGAAAGACGACAAGATGCTTGCGGTGCGCGGAGATCTGGTTCGTATAAAGAACCCCGGTAATATTTCAGATATTCTGATGGATGAAGACAATCCGAAGGTTACGTATATTTGTCCTCGTACAGCTCCTGATCGTACGCAGAGCGACGTTATTCTCGGTGGTACCTTTGATGAGGGAAACGAAAAAACGGAAATTGATGAGGATGTTGCACAAGGCATCATCGAGCGCTGTGCGCAGTTCCATGAATCGATCCGTGGAATGAAGCCTCTCGAGCATATTGTTGGACATCGTCCCAAGCGTAAAGGAGGCGTCCGCGTGGAAGAGGAATCAAGGTCGGGGGGAAAGCGTCTCGTGTGGAACGTCGGACACGGCGGAAGCGGGTTCACGATCGCGCAAGGCTGTGCTGCAGATGTGGTTAAACTGATCGGAAAATAAACACGTCCCGTTCGTCAAAAAGTGGCCCTTTAGACCATTGAATCTTCCGTGCATTCACGTGTAGTCTGTGTCGTCAAAATTCATGACATCTGATAACACCACTTTCCTCGAAGATAACGACCCCGCGCAGCCGACGCCGTCTCCAGGCGCTGTGGTGACAGGGGCATCGAGTTTGGATGAACGTTTCACCGTTCTCAAAGACCGCGTTCTCGCCAAGAGGCCTATTTTGCGCAGCATACTCAAGAAAAAGGGGAACAAGCCGCTGTACGAGTACTCCAACGAATACGTCGACGTGAACTTGAACCCGACGATCATGAAACGTCAGCATGAGTGCCTCTCGACCATTCATGAGGCCACGAAGGAGCGCTACGGAGAGGAAACGGCCGACAGCGTCGTTGCGCAATTGGAAAAGCACTACTTCGTGTCGACCGCAGACCATGTGGGACCGATGGTGCATCCCTTCTTCGTCAATTCCAACATCCTGACGGCCCTCGCCCAGGAAGCCCTTTCCGATCCCACTCTCCGCTATCTCGTCGTGCTCGCCTGCGCGAACATTTCCCTCAACAATTCTTCTTTCCCCCGCGGACTGTTCTTCAATTCCTACAAAAACGATACGCTCCGTCAGCATCGCCTGGCATTCCTGCCGAGCAACTCCCATTCTTCTTCGGTCTACAATTTCCGTCCGTATACCAAGCAGGAAATCGCGAAAGTCGAGAATCAACTGGAGGAGATCGCCAAAACCGGCGAGGTGGAACCGGCGCACATCGAGCGGCTGCACGACCTGATCCGTTCCGTCTACGCGACGCCGGAGATTCTCGCCGCGGGCAGCTACCGGGAACAGGTGGCAAAAACGAACCGCCAGTTGTGGAAAAAATTCTTCGAGAAGTCCGATGCGAAGATTCCGGAACTTCTGTATCTGGATCAGGAGGACATCGTCGTGCGGTTGCTCACCAAATACCATCTGACGCAGGACACCGTTCTCAACCATATTCTTTTTGATCCGACGTACGAGCCGTACATCAATGCAAATTTTGAGGGCATCTTCGGCTCCTTCTCCCGTAAAGACGCGGTGGGCACCTATCTGTTCTGGGCCCTCCCAAAGGGGGAGAAATTGAATAAGCAGCTGTGGCGTAAAGGCAACTATCTGGTGACCAAGAACGAGTCGTACAAGATCGAACTGCATCCCGAAGCGATTCGCGAAGCCATGCTCAACAAGGAACTTGTCCCGAGCCTGCTGCTCAACTTCATGACCATCAGTTTCTATTACGGGCTCAAATGCCTCGGGGGATTCAGCCAGGTCAACTATCTGACACTCATGAAGAATTCCTACATCAAGATGAATGCCGATCTGAGCAATTACCGCAGCATCGAGACGTGTGCGCGCGCGCAGACGAAGGAAATCTGCTGCGGTCTCTCGCTGGCGTTCCTCGGGTATAACGAGAACTCCATCGGCCTTGCGAGCGGCATCGATTTGTTCCTGCATAGCGATGCCGATAGCTGGAATAAGATTCGCGCCCTGAGCAAGAAGATCACACTCGAGGAATCGCTCAATCCGCTGATGCCGGACATTTACCGCATTTCGTACGATGAGAAGGAGTGGGAACCGGATTTGCTCCAGCTCACGAACGAAGACATCACGCGGCACACCGGACTGCGCAATAAAATCGATCCCTGCATTTCTCTCTCCTGATCCCGTGCCCCGCGTTTCTTTCCATATTCTCTGGCCCGGCGGCAACACCACGGCTCTCGTCGAGGGTGAATTTCCGCTCGCGAAACGAAAAGAGATTTCGGCGGCGATCATCAAGAAACATCCCGACGTCGAACAGGTGGGCTATCTTCACAAGCCAAAAGATCCCGCTGCGGACATTCATTTGGAAATGACCGGCGGAGAATTTTGCGGCAATGCGACGCGCTGTGCCGCATTCTTTTGGGCGAGGAAGACCGGTAAAAACAATTTGCTCGTGGAGGTCTCCGGCATGGACGAGCTGGTGGACGCGGTCGTCTCCAACGAGGACTGTTCCATTCTCGTTCCTCCCGAAATGGTCCGGGGCGTGCGGGATCTTCCCGAAGGCACGATGGTCGATTTGGAAGGCATCTCGCACCTCATCATCGAGGGAGCGACGTTGCCGGAAGCGGAGATCCACCGCGTGCTTGAGCCGCACAAATATCTCCCGGCGGTCGGTGCGATCTTCACGACATTCTCGAAGAACGCGGCGACGATCGATCCGTACGTGTACTTCCTCCAGGGATCGACGCCCGTGCTGATCCGCGAGACCGCCTGCGCTTCGGGGAGCATCGCCGCCGGCGTCGTCCTCCACCGCAATATCAAAGCCGATATCTTCTACGACATCACCCAGCCGACGGGCGAGAAATACCGGGTGAAATTCATGCATGACAGCATCGCGATCCGGGGGCCTGTGAAGTACGTGGGAACCAAGGAATTGTATGTATAAGGCGATTCAAGTAAACATGGCCAAATCGGCGAATTATTGACATAAATCAACAAAGATTGTAAAATTACAATTAGGTTCTTTTCATCATCGGCTGGTTGAAAAATAGACGGTTTGGAAGAGAAAAAAATAGTAATTCTGCCTCAGCGGAATTTTCAGCACGTTCCCCTTGGGCAGAATTACCGTTTCTTTTCTTTTCTCTCAAGGAGGTGTTGCTTGAAAAGCACACTGTACGAACGATGGAGGTCTGAGCCGTTCCCCGTCAGGCTCCCCGATGATGACTCCGGCTACCGAGGCGTTGCGTTGCACCACAGCGACCTTTGCATGGCAAAGGTGACTGACTGCATCACGCGATGCCCGTACGACGGCGTCAGCATCCACGGCAAAGCGGATGAGAGTCTGCGACTGCCGGGCGGCCTGAAGGACGGCGCCATGTACGGCGTCGAGCATGTCGTCAAAGCCATCGAGTTCGGAAATGCCGAACTGAAAACGATGTCGGGTGGCACCCGGCAGCTCGTCGCCCTCGAATTCATCCGCACGCCGAAACGCCAAGAAGCCGGGAATCGGGATACGCATCTCAAGATGCTGGCGCAGGCCGGCATCAAGAGACCGACCCCTGCGCAAATCTACCAGTACGGCGTGCAAGCGGATGAAATCTTTTCGTACGTCGGCCCCGATGTAACGCGAAGCGAGTATGCGGCGCTCGTAAAAAAGCTGCTCAAAAATGACAAGCTCCTCGCGGAGCTTCGGCAAGCTGCCGGCATCCCCGGCAGCAACCCGATCGACGGCATTCTCGCGGAATACATTGCCATGGCCGTCAACCTTGGCGGCGTGGAAGATGTATCCGAGGCAGGCCTCATCCTGCCTGGAAGCATGATGGTCCACGGCGGATCGGCGGTCGATCTCATGATCGCCGATGAGAAAGGGTGCATTCGCTCCCTTCTGCCCTATGACTATCTCAAACTGCCGGGCGCAATCGCGTACCGGTGGACTGAGAACCCCGCCAACCGGGAAGTCCTCATCGCCCAAGCGAAAGTTTGCCCCATCCTGGGGCAGCACTTCCGCGATCTGGGATTCAGCACCCCAGATGATCTCACCACCGAGGTCTGGAACGATTACGCTGCCGACAACCGCGTGCAGGTCAAACTGCTGATAAAGCTGGGAGCAATCACGTACGGCCCGGAACGCTGGCACTACGAGATCGGTACCTTGGTATTCGGTCTCGATGGCAAGCCAGCACTGAAGGATCAGCTGTTCGATGAATTTCCCATCAGCGGGGGTCCCGGTTTCACCGTCGTGAAGAATCCCATGGGCCAAGCCGTGTACCACACGGCTGTAACCCAGGCTGCCCTGCGCAAGCAGGGTCTGCTCGTGGAGTAATTGTTTTGGGCGCCAAGGATGGCGCCACCAGCTGTGAAAAGAACCTAAGGGGGCTCGCCGCAAGGCGAGCCTCCGGTTCAATATTTCTTCACATCAGGATAGAACAAAGAGGAGGTATACTCGTTGTATGGATTCCTACAAAAATATCTGAGGAATCACTTCACTAATCGCTGATCTTGTTTTTGGATGCTCTCACCTTCAAGCGCGCCCAAAATTCTTCGTGGGAAATAAATTTCGCATCTTTCGTATCGCGTGGCTCCGAAATTCGTCGGGCTAAGATCATATCCTCTTCCGTTTCCAGACCGAGCTTCAGCAACTTTGACGCTTTCTTCTCCAGCGCAATCTTGTCGCGTTGTGCGGCTTTCTTCAGGTAGAACGCGGTATCGCCAATGACGGTCACGGTCAGTTTCATGGAGAGAATTGTAGGATACCCGCAGGGCGTTCTGCTATAATTTCTTCACTTTTCACAGCATGCTGACCAAGCGCACAGCACCGGCAAAGAGAAAGCCTGCCACCTTGACGATGATGCGTCCGGTCATTCTACGGATTGCCGAACGCTACGGTGCGACGAATGTGCGTATCTTTGGATCATTTGCGCGGGGAGAGCAGCGCGTTCGGAGTGACGTGGATTTGCTTATGACGATGCCGGAGCGCATGAGTTTGCTCGACCTTTCGGGGTTGAAGATCGATTTGGAGGAGGCACTCAAGAGGAAAGTCGATGTCATCCCCGACGATAGCATCAAGCCTCTGTTGCGAGACTACATTCTTGCCGATGCACGTCCCTTATGAAAAAAGATCCTCGAGTCTATCTGCAGGACATCCTTGAAGCGATTCAAAGAATCAGATCATACCGCGGGCTTAGCAGGGAAAATTTTTTCACAGATTTTCTTTTGCAAGACGGCGTGATTCGTCAGATTTCCGTTATTGGAGAAGCTTCATCCAAACTTTCTGCCGAAGTGAAGGACCGACACTCTGAGATTCCCTGGAAGAAGATTATTGGAATGCGGAACATCGTCGTTCATGATTATTCGCAGATTAAATTGGATAGAGTCTGGGAAACCGTAGAAGAAGATCTTCCTGAACTCTCAAAGGCTGTTCAGGAGGTCATCCAAGAGTTGGAAGGATAAACAATGAAGAACTTGTTGTTTAATAAGCTTTGTGCTTCCATATCCTCTATTTTGGAGGGTACTTGCATTTTATTATAAATTATGTTATAGTAGTGTGTTAACCCCTGAAACAGCGAATCATGAGTCTCAGCCCCAAAGAACTATCGGCCGCGACGGATGCCATCAACCGGCATCAGCGCCTCCTTGTAATCCCACACGCGAACGTCGACCCCGACGGTCTGAGCTCGGCGCTCGCGTGCTATCAGATGTTTAAGAGCATCGGAAAGGACGTCACGGTCATCTGTCCCGATACGCTGCCGGAGTCGCTGCGGTTCCTCCCCGGATTCGAGAAGCTCGAAGGCGAGATCGCCGAGGACCAGAACTTCGTCGTCACGATCAATCTGGACGACGGCGTCGAAGTCGACAAGCTGCGCTACACCGTCGACGATGGCAAAGTGAACATCATCGTGGTGCCCAAGAATGGAAAGATCACGACGCGGCAGATCACGTTCGCCGAGGGCGAGCGCCAGTATGACCTCATCGTCATGGTGGATACGGCGGACCTGGCGCTCCTCAGCACGCTCTACACCGATCATATCGATCTCTTCTCGCAGATCCCGATTCTCAACGTCGACCACCACATCAGCAACACGCGCTACGGCCAGACGCATTTGATTGACCCCACGGCGGCGTCGGCGACCGAAGTCCTCTACGGCTGGTTTATGCAGGTGCCGGACTGGCAGAGCAAGATCACGCCGGATATCGCCACGTTGCTCCTCACGGGTCTCATCACCGATACGCGTAGCTTTCAGAACCCGAATACGACGCCGCGGTCGCTGGAAGTCGCGGCGGAATTGCTCGAAAGGGGAGCGCGCCAGCAGGAGATCATCCAGCATATCTATAAGACCAAGCCCCTCTCGACATTGAAGATCTGGGGTCGCGCGCTCAACCGGATCCAAATGGATACCGAGGCGGGCATCGTGTGGTCGAGCATCAGCCGCGAAGATTTGCAGGAGATGGAAGCGTCATCCAAGGAGACGCACGGCATTCTCGACGAACTGATCTCGACGATCCCCAATGCGGATATCCACGTCCTCTTCACGGAAGTGGAAGAGGGCGGGTTGAAGGCGAGCATGCGCTCGTCGGCCAGCATCGACTGCTCGCGCCTCGCGGGCGAAGCGTACGGTGGCGGGGGACATGCGCGGGCGTCCGGATTCCGCGTGAAGAACTATGGGAATTTTCAACTGCAAGTGCTGGAGAGCATCAAGACGTTGAAGGAGGGGATGGAACGGCAGAGGAAGGAAAGCGAGCAAGCAACGATGGTGCCGCCGGCAGCACAATCGAAAAAGGGGACAGAAGTGACAAAGGCGACAGAAGTGACAAAGGAAACAAAAAAAGAGATTCCCAAAAAACCATCCAAAGACATCGTCGAAGGCATCACCGGTAAATCCGATGCATCTCCTTCAAAAGATGTCGTGCAAAAAATCACTGAAGAGTAAATTTCTTAGAAAATACGTTTGTCACTTTTGTCGCTTCTGTAGCCTTTGTGGCCTTTCATGCGTCGAGTGACAATGATAGAGTGCATGCGGTCATTATTATCCCCTGAACCCATGCGCCTCGTGCAGGTCGCCAAAATCTTAGGCATGACAGGGCAAGAGCTCCGTCATGAACTGACGACGGTCAACTTCGGCATCAAGCCGACGGACCGCGAAGTGCCCGATTCGCTCGCGAAGGGCATCATCCGTTTCGTCGCGCAGAAGAAAGGTCTCACGATCGATCTCGAATCCATCGGACTGATGAAGGATGACGGGGAGGATGAAGAGGGGGGAGAGGGCAGAGAGGGTAAAGACGGTGGAGAAGAAAAAGAAGAATCAACTTCACCTGCGGCTCCGGCTCCGGCATCGACGAACAGCGCCCCCACGAGTGCCTCGCCGAGCGGGAGCATGACGGTCTTGCGCAAGCTCACGCTGGAAGACGTTCCGCGTGCGGCGATCGCACGCCAGGAGTTGGCGCTGAAAAAGCTGACCAAAGAAGAGCGTGAGGAACAGGCGCGGGAGAAGCGCAAAGCCGCCGAGGCTCTCCGACAGAAAACGTCGGCGTCGAGTCACAACCAGGAACAGATCAAGCAGAAGGACGGACCGGTGACGCTGCCGGACATGATCACCGTCAAGGAGCTCGCCGAGAAAACAGGTATCCAAGTACCCAAGCTGATTGCCGCGATGATGAAGAACGGCGTGATGGCGACGATCACGCAATCCATCGATTTCGACACGGCAGCCATCGTGATGGCGGAATTGGGCGTGACCGTGGAGCGCGAAGAACGCAGTGCCAGCTCCGAGCAGCTCATTGCGCGCAACCTCCGCGAGCTCGTCAAAGACGAGCCCCAGAACCTGACGCCCCGTCCGCCGATTGTCGTCGTCATGGGACACGTTGACCACGGCAAGACCGCGCTGCTCGACGCCATCCGGTCCACCGATGTCGTCTCGTCGGAAGCCGGCGGCATCACGCAGCACATCGGCGCGTATCAGGTCGAACATGAATCGTCGCTCCTCGGGCGACGCAAAATCACGTTCCTCGACACTCCCGGCCACGAAGCGTTCACCGCGATGCGCGCGCGCGGAGCGCAGGTCACCGACATCGTCATCCTGGTTGTCTCCGCCGAAGAAGGCGTCAAGCCGACGACCATCGAAGCCATCGACCATGCCAAGGATGCCGACGTGCCGATCATCGTCGCGATCACCAAAGTCGACAAAGAACGCGCCGACATCGACCGCGTCAAAGGCGACATCGCGGGCCACGGCCTGCAGCCCGAAGAATGGGGCGGCAAGACGCCCGTGGTCCCGTGCTCCGCCGTCACCAAGCAGGGCATTCCCGATCTCCTCGATCACGTGTTGCTGCTCGCCGACGAGAGGAAATTCTCCGCGAACCCCAACCGCTCGGCCATCGCGACTGTCATCGAAAGCCACCTCGATACCTCCATGGGTCCGCTCGCGACCGTCATTGTGAATACGGGAACGCTCCGCGTCGGCGACATCTGCGTCTGTGGGAGCACGGGCGGGCGCGTGAAGGCGCTGATCGACGCGCACGGAAAGCGCCTGCACGAAGTAGGCCCCTCCGGCGCAGCGCGCATGTCGGGTCTCGAAGCGATGCCCTCCGTCGGCGATATTTTCCAAGTCGTCGGATCCGACAAAGAAGGGCGCGCGCTCCAGGAAGCGTTCGCCGAGCATGCCGGCATCACGAAGAAGCGGTCATTCGCGGATCTCGTCCTCCGTCTGACCGAAGGCAAAATCAAGCAGCTCAAAGTGGTGCTGAAGGTCGATACGCAAGGATCTCTCGAAGCATTGTCCGCCGCGCTCGGGCGTCTCTCGCCGCCGGGCCGCGACGTCAGCGTCAAAATCATTCACGGCGCCATCGGGTCCGTCACCGAAAGCGACGTGATGATGGCTTCGGCGAGCGAAGGCATCGTCCTCTCGTTCCATGTGCAGGTGCCGCCGGAGGTCAGCCGCACGGCCGACCGCGAAGGGGTGAAGATTCGCCAGTACGAAATTCTCTACGAGATGCTCGACGAAGTTGAAAAACTCCTCCAGGGCCTCATTGAGCCCGTCGAAGAAGAGAAAATTCTGGGTCACCTGGAGGTTCGCGGCATCTTCTTGAGCAAGAAGGGCGAGCAGATCATCGGCGGGAAGGTCATGGATGGCATCCTGAAACGAGTCCAGTTCCGGCTGATCAGAGGCGAGAACATCATCGGCACCGGCCGCATCACGTCGCTCAAGCACGTCGACAAAGACATCAAAGAAGCCAAGGAAGGCCAGGAGTGCGGTATGCGCGTCGAAAGCACGCTGCCCGTGGAAGAAGGCGACCGGCTGGAAGCGTTCGTGCGGGAGCTGAAGAGGAAGGAGGAGTAAACCCCCCCCGCGTTCCATAGGGGTGTGGAACGCCATTCATGGCTTTTTGAAGCCATAATTTCGACATAGTCAAAAGATTTTGGATTCAGGGATCTAGCCGGTCATCTGAACCCCGGTATTTTGGATGATGTATGGCAAAAGCATTCGACGCATGGAACATCGTTAAGAAACGGATCGACTCCAAGAATATTGGTACAGAAGTCTTCTTCCACGAACGTGAGGTCTGGTGGTGTTCAGTCGGGCTCAATATTGGTGTTGAGAGTGACGGCAAAAATGCACATTTTGAGAGACCAGTTCTTATTTTTCGAAAGTTTAACGGTCATATGCTCTGGGTTGTGCCTCTCACATCAAAGCAACACGAGGGAGTTCACTTTTATAGAATCTCGCACGATCGTGGTGCATCATTTGCGTGTCTCTCTCAATTAAAGACCATCAGCAGCAAGCGCCTCCTTCGAAAAATCGGCATGATCGCCGAAAATGAATTTGATCACGTACGTGTGCGCATTGCCGGGTATATAAAAAATCGGGCCCCGCGGTGAGCGGAACCCTCGGAGGCCGAAGCCACTAATACGTTCATTATACCAACACTTGTTCATTGCGCAAGCGGATGGTGCTTTTTCGTCTTCACGCCGGATGCGGCGCAACGGAGAGGCGGCACTCGCGGTTATTTCCTCCTGCCGTCTCGGGAGGTACGGTAAACGCATCATTGCCGCCGGCCTGCGCAAGCCGGACGAGCACTCGAGCAAGTACGGGAGTGTTGATCGGCGAAACGATGGGATTCGAAAACGGAAGTGGATTGGAAAATTGAAGCTGAAGTCTTCCGTCTGCCGCGACCGTCGCAGACTGCAGCGCCAGGTTGTACCAGCCGCCCCTTCCTTCTCTCGGTCGCCCCTGCGTCCGGACGGTCAGTCCGTTGATGACGATGGACGGAGGACTGATCTGGCACCATAGCCTCCCCTGGATCACGTCAATGCGCGTTCCTACACGGGACTCGCCAAGAATTTTCGTCAGACGTTCCATGACCATGTCGATTCTTTCTTTTTCAGTACTCAGT
>JABFSS010000068.1 GCA_013140485.1 Candidatus Peribacteraceae bacterium
ACCTTCAAAAACTCTTCCTTCCGTCTCCTCGACTCCAGTTTTGCCAACTGTACCGCTCTGGAAACAGTTGATGGCGTCCTCACCTGTGGCTCTGATGGAGGAGGAACGTCATTCTTGGCTGGGCAGGGCATCAATCTCAACGGAGCCAATGCCTTCTCGACGAACTCCATCCTGACTGGCTCGCTGATTCGTTTCACGAACCTCTCGGGTTCCACGATCTTCGCCAAGAACACTCTCGCATCCTCTGGATCTCTGAAGGTTCTCGGAACCGCATCCGGAGGACAGCTGCATGCGAGCAATCAACTGCGTTCGTCGGGAACACTGAGCGTGCAGGGAATCAGCAATTTGAAAGGAGCCGCCATTTTCGGTTCCACCCTCAGTCTCAACGGCGTCACCTATACCTTCCCAGGCGGTGACGGCTCTGCGTCGGGGAAAGTGCTCAAGACGAACGGGGCGGGACAACTGGCGTGGTCGAGTGATATTGATACGGATACCGATACGAATACCGTGACGGCAGTGGGTCGTGGGCTCGGACTCACGAGCGGGGTTCTGACGCTCAATGCCACCATCACCGGTTCTCTCGTCCGCTTCACCAACCTCTCCGGTTCCACCGTCTTCGCCAAGAACACACTCGCATCCTCGGGATCGCTGAAGGTTCTCGGAACCGCGTCTGGAGGACAGCTGCATGCGAGCAATCAACTGCGTTCGTCGGGCACTCTCTCTGTTCAGGGGGTCAGCAATTTGAAGGGGGCAGCGATCTTCGGATCCACCTTGTCTCTGAATGGCGTCACGTACACGTTCCCCGGAGGAGATGGGTCTGCGTCGGGGAAGGTTCTGAAGACCAACAGCGCTGGCCAACTTTCCTGGAGCAGTGATATTGATACGGATACGAATACGACATATACGGCGGGCCAAGGGTTAACACTCAACGGTAGCAACGCCTTCTCGATCAACTCCACTCAGACAGGCTCGCTGCTCAGCTTCACCACTGTCTCGGGCTCCCGGCTCTTCGCTAAGAACATTTTGACGACGTCCGGAACACTCACGGTAAAGAAGGCTGCGGGGACCGCCACCGGCAATATCTTGATCGTCGATACCAAGGGTCTTGTCTACGATGCAACGACCAAGGACGTGGGCATCGGGACCGCGAGCCCTGGAGCAAAACTGCATGTGGTATCCAAAGCAGTCAATACGGCCCTGCTCAAGATCACTGCTTCTGATAATTCCGATCTTTTCAACATTGATGAAGATGTGTCGGGCAACGGATTAGTCACCGTACGAAACGCGGCAGGAGCTAGTGTTGTTGAAATGTATGGCCTGACAGATGGTCTATTTTCGGTCTACAAGTCTGGTGTTATATCTCCAAAGGTTCAATTTTATGCCGGAGGTGACAGTTATGTGAATGCCGGAAATTTCGGTGTGGGAACAATCACGCCCGGCTCGCGGCTGTCGGTCTCTGGCTCAGTCATTATCAGTCCGCTCGGGACGCTCGACACCATCGCTGCGGACGCAGGTCTGGCAATGGAGATTATCGGGGCTGCGTCCGGACGAATCCTCCATGCTCAAGACCAATTGAGATCGAGCGGATCGCTCTCGATCCAGGGCGCGGCGGCCTTCAAGAGTTCTTCGTTCACTCTTCTCGATTCCGGATTTGCGAACTGTACGGCTCTGGAGACGAGCAATGGTGTTCTTACGTGTGGATCGGATGCAGGAGGCACGTACGCTGCCGGCCAAGGTCTGACGCTCAATGGCAGCAATGCTTTCTCGACGAATTCCATTCTGACCGGCTCGCTGATTCGTTTCACGAACCTCTCGGGTTCTACGATCTTTGCGAAGAACACACTCGCATCTTCCGGATCTCTGAAAGTTCTGGGAACCGCTTCTGGAGGGCAGCTGCATGCGAGTAACCAGCTGCGTTCCTCAGGAACACTCACCGTCCAAGGCGCGACGATTCTTCGCAACGACCTCACGCTCGGCGGTGGCAATCTCAACTTCACCGAAGGCACCACCATCGGCGATGGAGGCGATGCGCTCATCATTAACTCCAGTGGAACATTTACGGTACAGGATATTCTCGACATCTCCGATAACAACATGGTGAATGTCGGGGACATCGCTCTGGATTCTCTATCATCGGATGCCGGAGCAAGCATCAGTGTCGCACTAGGATCCGATCCGGGCGATGACTTCATCGTCGACACGACGGGACTCGTCTACGAGGGAGACACTAACCGAGTGGGTATCGGGACGGCGGCTCCTAAGACTACGCTCGAAATCATTGGCACCGCCTCGGGCATCCAGATTCATGCGAGAGACAAACTCCTGAGCTCCGGCTCCCTCGTCGTGGCTGGTGCCGCCCGCTTCAAATCGTCCTCCTTTACTCTCCTCGACTCCGGCTTCGCCAACTGTACCGCCCTTGAGACCGCCGATGGCGTTCTCACATGTGGAAGCGATGGTGGCACCACATACGTTGCCGGCCAAGGTCTGACGCTCAATGGCAGCAATGCGTTCTCGACGAATTCCATTTTGACCGGCTCGCTGATTCGTTTCACGAACCTCTCGGGTTCTACGATCTTTGCGAAGAACACGCTCGCATCTTCTGGATCGCTCAAGGTTCTTGGAACCGCGTCTGGAGGACAGCTGCATGCGAGTAACCAGCTGCGATCGTCGGGAACGCTCTCCATCCAGGGAATCACCAACCTCAAAGGAGCCGCCATCTTCGGATCCACCCTCAGTCTCAACGGCGTCACCTACACGTTCCCGGGTGGCGACGGTTCTGCATCGGGGAAAGTACTGAAGACGAATGGGGCGGGGCAGTTGGCGTGGAGCACGGACTTGAATACAGGAGGCGGTTCCTCCTTTGGAACCGGCAATACGCTCACCATTGGCGATTCCCGCTACGTGCGCAAGAGTGGCGATACAATGACCGGAGCGCTCATCATCAATCCGTCATCCGATGCCATTCAACTGAATGTGAAAGCGTCCGCTCTGCAGTTACTCGACACCATGGTCATCGAATCAAATTTCGGTACCGACTGGCTTGTGGTTCAGGCCAACGGCGACGTGCAGACAACACAGGCTCTTTTGGTCAACGGCACGCTCTCCACCAGCAACACCGCCATTCTCGTTGCCAAGCCCCTCGCCATCGGCGGTGTCTCTGCTCTGGCATACAACGCGATATCCGATTCCGGCACGACGAGCCACGGGACCATTAACTTTGAAGATATCGGCGCGGATAATGATTTGTATATCGAAGGCGCCCTGGAAGTGGATGGAAGCGTCTACTTCGACGGTGGTTTCGAAGTATTTGGCACGGGCTCAGGCAGCATCTTCCACGCATCCACCCAACTCCGTTCCTCCGGCGGTCTCATCGTCCAGACGACCGGTCTCTTTAAGGGAAACCTGACGACGCGCGGCGTTCTCTCTGGCTCCTCTCTCGTGGTTTCCGGTGGCACCAAAACCTATTCGGGCATCGTGATCCAACGCTCGTCCGGGGCCAAATTCCTCACGTTGAGAGACGCCGATAACAGCAAAGCGGTGGGAATCTATTCCGGTTCCGGTTCTCCATGGAACAAGATATTGGCAGCGACGGGCTCGTTCTATTTAGATAACAACAGAGGCAATGCGTATCTGAACGTCGCGGGCGGCGACAAAAAAGCTTGGCGCATCGTTCAGTTGGGCACGGGAAGTGGATCGACCTATCCCGATCGCGCCGACCTCTGGCACCAAAACAGTACTGTCACCGCGGGCAACGCCAGCTCCTGCACTCAAGACGTGAACGAGATGTATGACATTTTCTGCGGTCCGGGTACTCCTGCTCAGAACGACGCATTTACAAATGGCTTCTTCCTGCGCGCCGGTACGTATACGTTCTCCACTATGGGTCTTACGAGTAATAATAAAGGCTCGATTGACTGGTATATCGACGGAACGTCAGTCGTGTCCGCGCAGGATTGGTACTCCGTTACTGGTACATATAACGTCGTAAAAACGGCGACGGTCACGGTGACGGGCAACGGATACCACGTATTGAGGGGAATCGTGAGCACAAAGAACGCCAGTAGCTCAAATTACGCCATGCTTCTGACGAAGATGTGGTTCGTTCCGACAAGCGACAACACGCACACGTCCCCCGGCGCCGACTACGCCGAGTGGTTCCGCGCGACTCCGGATGCGACGGGCTCACTGCCGCAGAAAGGAGATCTCGTATGTGTGGACGTGACGGCGCCCAATACCGTCCGCAAATGTGAAAACGAGGCGGATTCGAACGTGATGGGTATCGTCTCGACCAGTCCGTCGTTCATCGGTAATGATCACACGTTCGACGGCGTGCCGATTCCCGGAACCGTGCTTGTCGGTCTCATCGGTCAGATTCCCGCGAAAGTGATCGTCGAATCGGGCTCCGGCGGGGGGCTGGGAGCGATCCGTCCGGGTGATTCCCTCACGCCCGCATCGCGCCCAGGCTACGCGCGCAAGGCGATGGCGGGCGAAGCGACGGTCGGTGTCGCGCTGGAAGGCCTCGAAAGCGGCGAAGGCTTGATTCAGGTTCTCGTCGCGCGCCGCAACGGTTCGCTCACGGCCGACGCGGTCAGTGACCGCGTCCTCCAGACGATTAAAGATCTGAAAATCGAAGATGAATTGAAGCTCGCTTTGAAGCAGACAGTGGAGCAGTTCAGCGCCTCCGGTACGCTCCTGCAGCCGATCAGTGACGAAGTGGAACGTCAGCTGCAACAGCAGATTTCCACGCTCGGCATGGGTTCCGTAACGGACAGGCTGGCGGCACTGGAGGCGAGAATGGCAACGATGTCGGGTGGGATCGTTCCGTCAGCGGAGACAGAGCCTGTCCCGAGCCGAGCCGAGGGGTCGTCTGCGCTGACATCGGAAAATCTCTCTCTCAGTGGATCTCTGACCGCCCAAGAACTGCGCGCGCAGACTCTCTCGCTCGAGGAAAATCTCGCCGCAAAAGAAGGCCGCTTTGCGGGAGATCTGTACGTCGACGGCGTCTTCCACGTCCGCGATCTCTATGTGCCCAACGGCGTACGCATCGACGGCGGTCTCCATGCCGCGGCGCTGGAAGTGCAGTCCGGCGCGGTCATTAATGGCACGCTGACGCTCAATAGCGACCTCAACGTGACCAAGAGCATTAACTTCGCCTCGGGCTCCGTTCTCTCCGCGCACGATCTGATCGTCCGAGGCGCATTGCACGTCGTGGGCCCGGTGACCATCGACGGCCTCGCGCAGTTCCTCGGCGACGTGGAGATTAAAGGCCAGTTGACCCTGAGCAACCGCCAAGCGGGCTTCGCCGAAATTCCACAAACCGGAACGTCCGTGACAATCGTCTTTGAGCCGCCCTTGAACGGAACGCCCGTCGTGACAGCCTCACCCGATGTTCCCCTGCTCTACGCGGTCAGCCGCGCTACGGCGACGGGCTTCGTCATCCGGCTGTCGGCCCCCGCGGCCGAGCGCGTCGGATTCTCGTGGACCGCTCTGACGGCCGTCGATCCGCAGACCGCCCTCGGACATGCCGCGGCGGACGGTCCTGAGCCACTTCCCTTCTTGGTCGACGGCGATGGCATTCCGCTGAGTGAGGATGAGGCATGGAATTCCTGCATCCGCAATCATCCGCTGCTCACCGCCGACGGATCGCCCATCAGCTGCGGCGGCTACCACGACGCCTACGTCTGGGAACACCCGGATCTGCATATCAACTTCACGTGGAATACCTCCATGACGCCGCCGCTCCTGCAGCTGCCTGAAGGCTTTGTCGTCGAGAGAGCAGAAGCTCCTGCAGTATCTGACGAGAGTTCGTCATCTTCCTCAGACAGCAGTTCGTCTGCCCCGCAAAGCCCGGAGGCCGAAGCGGAGTCCTCGAGTAGCAGTGAAGACGCATCATCGAGTTCCTCCGCCGCAAGTGACGACTCTTCCTCGTCATCTTCCTCGAGCGACAGCAGCGACACTTCCTCCAGTGCCGCCAGTGAGAGCAGCGAATCCAGTGATAGTGATGAAGCATCGTCCGCGTCTTCCAGTGATAGCGGCGAAACGTCCTCTGCGTCTTCAAGCGATGACAGCGAGACATCTTCAGCGTCTTCCGAAGCAGACGGCAGTTCAAGTTCCTCCGACGAGAACTTCACTCCCCTGACTCCGCCGCCCGGTGAAGATCAGTGAACGTCCGCATTCGTATGCACTTCGCTCACGTCATCATCTTCCTCAACCGCCTCGACGAATTTCTCGAGCTTCTCCGCCGTCGCCTGATCACTGACGGCGGTCTTCTGCTTTGCAATATACGAGAGCCCTGCTGACAGGATTTCAAAACCTTTCTGCTTCAGAAGATCCCGCACCTTCGTCCAATCATTCACCGAAGTGATCACCGTCATGACGTCACCATCAACGGAAATATCTTCGGCTCCGGCATCGATGAGCTCCAATTCCAAACTGTCATCCCGAGTAGCTCGCGCTGGAGACGCGAGCGTAACGAGGGACCCTTTCCTCTCAAACATCCACGCCACGCTCCCCGTCTCCGCAAAGTTCCCTCCGTTCTTCGAGATGGCGAGTTTGAGATTCGCCGTCGTCCGATTGCGATTGTCGGTGAGGCATTCAATAAGACATGCGACGCCTCCCGGCCCGTACGCCGCATAGATCGCTTCCTGCATCGCTTCGCCTTTCAGCTCCCCGGAGCCCTTTTTGATCGCTCGCTCGATGTTGTCGTTGGGGACGCTGTCGATCTTCGCATTATCGATCGCCGCGCGTAGCGACGAATTCGTCCGCGGATCCGGCCCCGTCCGCGCCGCCATTTCGATCAAGCGCGCATGCTTGGTGTAGACCTTATTGCGCCTGGCGTCCTGCGCGCCTTTTCGAACCCGGATGTTGGCCCATTTGCTGTGTCCTGACATGGATCTAGCTTATTAGCTTTTAGCTGTTTAGCTTCAAAAAAATCCGTTCGTAAAAGCTAAGAAACTAAACAGCTAAACAGCTGAGAAGCTATTTGCGATACGCCAAGATCCTCGCGCGTTCGATAGCCGTCCTCAATCTCTTCCTGCCGCCCCCCGCAGCAATGCGATGAGTGTCTGTTCCCATTGCCCCGTTACGAAGCGCGTCTCATGCGATCCGTTCGGCTGCCTCGGACCGAGGATCACGGTCAGAGGAATGAGCGTGACAATGCTATCGATTATCACACGTAGTTTTTCTTCCTGGGGGCTGACACCGAGTGATACACGGTTTCCAAGCCTCTTTAGGAGGGGTTCGACAACAGCCCTGCTTTCGGCGCTCAGCGGAAGATCGGAGGGAATGCCGGAGACCCATTCAATCGTCCATTCATAAATCTCTGCTTCCCGATCGCGCACCTGCTTAATCATGGCACGGTGGGAATCATTCTGTGATGCTCTGAAAGAGTAAGGAACTCCTTCAATGTCCTGGATGAATTGTCTTCCTTGGTGCCAAAGCGCGACCGCCGCTTTCCGGTCCGGTGTCGCCCGTAGACGTTGATACTCTTTCGTGATCGCTTGGAACGTCTTGGGTATTTGCTCCATCGTCAGACCATGTTGCTGTGCTAAGAGTGCATGCTCCTGCAGTTGCAGTTCTTTCTGCAAAGGCTCCGTTGCATCACTGAGCCAGCTTCTTAAATTACGCAAATCAGTAGTACTGCGCATCATATGAGAGCGGACTGCCGCATGCATGTCCTGGTACGCGGCTATCGTCTGCTGGAGGGCGCCGATATAGGACTTTCTCGCTCTCTCCAGGTCCGTACTTCCAGGTACGGCCCGCTGAGCGTTAAAAGCTTTTCGGGCGAGTTCGAGTGCACTTCTCGTCGCCCGAAGTTGGGGCTGGAGACGTGCGGCATCCGCCCGTGCCAGGATATTCGTGTCGAGACCCGGAATCGGCAGAACGGGTGGAAGCACTGGCGACGCCTCTTGCTCCGTCTGGTTCTTGTATTCCTCCTCTCGCCTCTTCGCCTCCGGACTCCCGGCGCCGATCTTCTGGTACATTTCTTCGTTCGTCATCGCGCCGTAGCGCACGTTCGGATACCGGGACGTGTCGGTTTTCCGTTGGGGCTCAATGGATGTCGGCGATGATTTTTTTGTTTTCTCTTCAAATTGTCTCTTCGTCACCCCGCTCGTCCTTTTTGTGAGGTACTGAGAAAGAACGGGGGTGAGGGTGCTCGCGAGACTGCCTCGTCCGGACGCAGTGCCCATCCATGCCCACGGATGCACAGGCAATCCGGTGTCGTAGCGGGCCGGCGCGGCAAGCGTGTATGGAGCGGATTCGAGTCCATGGGGAATTGATGGGTACGGCTGATGCGACGAGAACTGCTGCTGCGCCGAAAACCCGTAATACTGTCCGAAGTTGGCGAATGCCGCTTGCGGCTGCGGATGCGGAAATGGCGTCCTGTACTGCTGGCGCATGGCCCCCCACGGCATCCGTCCCGTCTGATACATATATGGCCCTTGGTAGCTGAAACGCGCGGCGGCGGCCGGCATCCATCGGTTCATCGCGGGATACATCGCAGGGGAATAGGCGGGTGTCGCCTGCATCCACTGACCAGGATACGTCCGGAGAAATTGTCGGCTCTGATTCATACGCGCCTGGTACGCCGCCATCTGATTGAACAGGCGCGCGTTTTCGGGAACGGCATTGCCGGGAAAAGGCATGTTTGGTCCTCGGAAGTTCTGTGCGAGCAGCCGGGATTCGGAAAAGAAGAATCTCATGAGCCTACGTCGGTATTGATCTGCGACTCGGCGTCGTCTATCTCACGCGCGTGTTCCGCATGTTCTTTTTTCTCGCGCTCCGTGCGCAGTGCGGCATGCGCGACTTGCGCATCCTGCGAACAGTGCCCCGTCACCTTCGCATACACGTCGTCAAACACCGCGAACGCTTTCTCATACGACTGCAAACGCTCGGCGCGTTGCGCCAGAGTTTCATCGCGGTACTTCTCGTCCAGCCGTCCGATTTCGGCGCTCGTCAGATCGGGTTCGATCCCCATCATGATCATGTCGTAGAGCCATGTATCGGGAAGCGCTGCCTGCGGTGAAGATGTGGATGTTTGAGATGAGGGCATTCTTCAAATTATAGCCGAAAAACCCCTTTTTGACCAGATACTTCACCACTGGAAATTTTACTTCCTATACGCCAAGAACGCCAAAAACCTCGCGCGCTCAATCGCGGTCCGCAGCATTTTCTGGTGCTTGAGACACACTCCCGTGTAGTACCGCTTCATGATGTTGCCGAAGTAATCGACGAACGGCTTGATGGTCGGGTAATCCTTGTAATCAATGTACTTGGCACCGCCTCCCGCCGTGCAGAAGGGGCACTTCTTGAGACGGGGATCGGATCGGCGCTGTGATGATTTCTGCTGCTGTGCCATGGGTTTAGAGGGAATCCAAATCGTCGGTAATCAGCTTATCAATACTCTTCGTCACCTCCTCTCCACTCATCTTCTCCACGGCCTTCGGTTCGGCCTTCTTCTCCGTCGACTTCATCTGCACTTTGCGCCGCGCCTTGGCCGCAACTTTTTCCTCGAGCGCCGCCTGCTTCTCGCGCGTGCGCTTCTGGTCGACGCTCTCGCGCTCCTTAAGCCACTGCTCGTACGCGTCGGAGTATTTGACGACCTGATAGTGCTTCGGCGGCTTCACGAACAGATGCCGCAGAACGCCCTTAGCGATCTTCAAACTCTGGTCGACTTCCTTCAGCTTGAGCGGATCCATCTCGTAGTAGTAGATCGTGATGTTCGCCTCCTTTATTCCCTTGATCGGATAGGCCAGACCGCGGCGGCCCCATGCATCCTTCGAGACGAGTTTGGCGCCGACTTCCTCAAAGTATCCCTCGACCTCCTTCACCAAAGCCGCCTCGTCCTTCTGGGGCAGAGGGTAGGTCGTGAGAATCGCGCATTCGTAGATGCGGGTATCTTCACCGGTAGCGATGAGTTCTGGCATGGGACTTGTGGTCAGAGCCCTATATCACAATGGATACAGGGAAATCTAAATAGGCGCCTACCTTAAAGGGCGACTGTGTAGTGGGTCAAGTGGTTCCTCGCCTAGCTTGGCTGCGGGGCAACCCGCCCTGGAGCCGCCTGAGGCTGTGGTGCAGGCTGAGGCTGTGCTGCAGCCTGTCCGCTTCCGGCAAACCAATTGATGAGACGGATTGCTCCGCTGAGACCGAAAGAAAAAATGAGTGCGGGAATGGCTGCCGGTGCCAGATACGCGGCGCCTCCGGCAACAAGTGCATAGAGTGCTGTTTTCACAACGGCTTGAGTTTTCGGACTTTCAATTTTACTCGTCACGGCGTCTATCGCCATCGGCGCAAGCACCGCTCCCCCCACCATTCCGCCGAAAACCGCCGCAGTTGTGAGACCTTCACCCGCGCCAACGGCAGTTGCCGCCATAGTGCCGAGAGCGCCTCCTCCGGCCATCGGCGCCACCATTGCGCCGACAAGCTTTGCCGATTCGTGAACTGTCCCAAGAACCGGACCGAGATCGTTGTGTTTCTGCTGGGCCAGCGCACCTGTGCCGGTTCGCAATTCTGCGAGAAGCTTTTTCACGGAAAACGGCGTCTTTTCCGTCATTTCCACCTGCGCTCGTGAGACCGCCTTCTCCACAAGCCACGCGTCAGTTTCGTTCCACTCTGCGGCCCCCTGCTTGGCTATCTCTATTTCGCGGCCCAGATCTTCGAGTTTATTCCGTGTTTCTAATACGCGCTGTGCCTTCAATTCGGGAGGGACGAGGCTCTCGTGCTCACGCAATTGAACCAGGGTCGCTTTCAATTGCTCAAGTCTCGCAATAAATCCGGCGGCGGCTGCACCGGCATTCTCTGGTCGGCCCATAACATCGATTGGGGAAGCAGACATGAGACCCATTCTACACTTTTCCGCTTCAGGAAGCAATTTTAGATCATGGGCAATCGATATCTTCCTGCAGAAAACAGGGTGGGCGGTGAACACTAAAGATAGCCAAAAACCTTCTTGACCCGTCTTTGAGGAAGAGTAAGATTTCCCGGCTGCCTTCGCCGAATACGCGGATGGCACGTACTCCAAGATCCTTTGTAGCCTCGGCTCTCTAGGAAACTTGAGGGCTGTCTATAGACGTGCTTGGTGCTCATTCACCCTTCGACTCGGGCCTTCGGCCCTCGCTCAGGGTGAAAGATCGAAGATCTTTCACAGCATCGTGTAGTAGAGAAGCTTGTGATCATCTGAGATCTAATATTTCTCAGCATGATTTTTGTCCACAATTCCTTTGGAATTAACGTCGTCGATCGACCGACGCAAACTGTCGATCAATGTATAGAGCATTTCATCTCTTTTTGAAGAGTTTGATCCTAGCTCAGAGTGAACGCTGGCGGTGCGCCTAACACATGCAAGTCGAGTGGGTTCAGACCCACGGCAGACGGCTGCGTAACACGTTGGTACCTTCCCCGAACTCAGGGATAACCCGCCGAAAGGCGGAGTAATACCGGATGCCCTCGCAAGAGGAAAGATTTATCGGTTCGGGAGGGGCCTGCGGCCTATCAGTTAGTTGGTGAGGTAACGGCTCACCAAGACGATGACGGGTAGCTGATTTGAGAGAATGATCAGCCAGAATGGAACTGCGACACGGTCCATACTCCTACGGGAGGCAGCAGTGAGGAATCTTCCGCAATGGGCGAAAGCCTGACGGAGCGACACCGCGTGAAGGATGAAGCCCTTTCCGGGCGTAAACTTCTGTTCTGAGGGACGAAATTTTTGACGGTACCTCAGGAGAAAGCATCGGCAAACCCTGTGCCAGCAGCCGCGGTAAGACAGGGGATGCAAGCGTTACTCGGAATTACTGGGCGTAAAGCGTCTGCAGGTTTCTTGCCACGTCTGGTGTCAAATGGCGATGCTCAACATCGTCAACGTGCCGGAAACGAGCGAGATAGAGTCACTCAGAGGCATCTGGAATGTCGTGTGTAGGGGTAAAATCCGTAGATCCACGATGGAACGCCGAAAGCGAAGGCAGGATGCTGGGGGTGTACTGACACTCAGAGACGAAAGCGTGGGGAGCAAAGGGGATTAGATACCCCCGTAGTCCACGCCCTAAACTATGCGGGCTCGGTGTAGGGACTTTTCAATTGGTCTCTGTGCCTTAGCTAACGCGGTAAGCCCGCCGCCTGAGAAGTACGGCCGCAAGGCTAAAACTCAAAGGAATAGACGGGGACCCACACAAGCGGTGGAACATGGGGTTTAATTCGATGGTAAACGAAGCACCTCACCCAGGCTTGACATCTCAGAAATCCGGCAGAAACGTCGGAGTGCCGCAAGGAATCTGAAGACAGGCGATGCACGGTCGTCGTCAGCTCGTGCCTTGAGGTGTACTGTTCAGTCAGCGAACGAGCGCAACCCTCATCCTCTGTTGTTTTTTCAGGGGAGACTGCCGCCTCCAAGGCGGAGGAAGGTGGGGATGACGTCAGATCAGCGTGTCCTTTATGCCTGGGGCTACACCCATGTTACAATGGCCGATACAGAGGGCAGCGAACCCGCAAGGGGGAGCCAATCCCATCAAAATCGGTCTCAGTTCGGATTGTCGGCTGCAACTCGCCGGCATGAAGTTGGAATCGCTAGTAACCGTGGGTCAGCTACACCACGGTGAATATGTTCCTGGGTCTTGTACTCACCGCCCGTCAACTCATGGGAGTCAGGGGTACCCGAAGCGCCTTTACCTTTATTGGGAGGCACCACGGTAACACTGATGACTGGGAGTAAGTCGTAACAAGGTATGTGTAGGAGAACCTGCGCATGGAACATCTCCTTACCAGGGAGTTAGCAATAGATGCACCCTTCGGGGTGTACTCAACGGCTTTACCTGCATGCTCTGGCCCGTAGTCACCGGCCAACATGTCTTTGCATTGATCAGGGACTACCTCCAATCCCCTGCCCCTCGCGTAGCGAGAGGACCAGAGGGTTGGAGCCTGAAATACAAGTTTTCTCTACTACACAATGCTGTGAACCAAGTACCGCGTACCTCAATTGAGGTGTTTTTGGGAAACAGCGCAAAATGCCTATTCTTGCGCAGTGCTATACACTATTGCGCAATGTTACATTCCGCCCCTCACGTTCTTCGATCTGAGTTGCCCGCAGTGCGTAATGAATTCGGCTGTTGCTACGAAGGTTCGTCGGGAGAAACGATTGTCGGTTCTATTCTCCGTGCGGACAAAACGATTCTGACAATGCATCATCCCGAGTGGATACCGTTGGAACGGGGAGCTCCAAAAGACATGACCGTCATGACGCAGTACTGGCGTCCGGAAACATGGTACGAAGCACTGCTCCATGGGCCTGGAGCACTGCAACGCTTTGCTCGTTTTCTGATGCAAAAAATTATCTCCGACACGGAACGACGAAAGCTCTCGGCCCACTGCACACATGCGCGTATTCCCACTCCTCCCGGATTGGCGGAGCAGGGCACCATTGTTCTTGGCAACGACGCGCGGGTGAAAACGATCATCGATGCAGCCTGGAAAGAAGACGACATGGTTCTTCCGCTGACGGAGTATGCGCGGCTGGTGATTAAGCGACTGATGGAAAGAAATCCCGGTCTCCCCTTTATAAACGAGAAAAAGGTGACGGTCGCCGTTTAGGAATACTTCGTTTCGACCGCCGCGAGCACATCCTGCCGGACCGCCTCATCTCCGATCTTCGTCACCATCTCCCCCAAAAACCCCTCCACAAACATTCTCCTCGCTTCTCGTTCCGCGATCCCTCTCGCGGCGAAGTAAAACAGATCTTCGTCCGTGACTCTGCTGACGGTCGCGGAATGACTGGCGCGCACGTCGTTGGTTTTGATCTCGAGTCCCGGGATCGCGTCGACTTTGGACGTTTTATCGAGCATGAGGACGTCCTGCGTCAGGTACGTATCGGTGCCGGCTCCGCCTTTGCCGATCTCGATCATGCCGTCGCATTTCACATGTCCTCTCTGCTCCGCGACGCCCTTCATCGTCATCTCCCCTCCCCCGCGCTTCCCCAGAAACACGTTGCGCGCGGTGAGATGATATTTTTCGTCGTGCTTCGCATAGAACATCCAATCGACTTCGCTGACGGCATCGTCTCCCGTGAGTTCTGAGCGTAGATTGTGCTCGACCGTTCCCGCCCCGAGCGTCACGTTCCTCCAGCGGATCGTTGCATTGTCTCCCACAGAAGCGCGCTGTGTGATCGTGAGATGCCCGGCCGGATCAGATGTCTGCTCCGAGATGAATTCCACGTCCGCTCCCGAGTGCACGACCACCTCCGTGGAACAGTCAGCCGTCACGTGCTGAACAATGCAGACGCGTGCGTTCTTCCCCACGATGATTTTTACGGGACCGCATCCCTGCACGGAAAACGCATCGTGATCTTTCGTCCCGTCCGGGATGACGAATTCCACATCTGCCATACCGAAATCGTAGCAGGTATAAGCCAAGAAAACCGCCATTAAGGGTATTATTGACGTTTTCCTTGCATCCGGTGCAATGACAAGTACACTGAACGTGGTTTTATTTCTCTTCTCAAATATTTTATGGCTTTTGGCACCCCTGGTCAGTCTCCGGACATGAAACTCAACATTCCTGCCAATACGAATCTTGATGGCGGGGCAGATATGATTGATCCTGCGATGGTCGATGATGAGATGAAGAAGGTGACCCAGAAACTTGATCAGATCAAGATCTGAAGTACATTGCTCCAAGAAATTAAAAGCCCTCTCCGGAGGGCTTTTGTGTAGTATTTGCATAAATTGATTAAATTTGGTATAATAGTAACAACATTCACACACACTCCTATGGACCGTATCAGAAAAGATGAATTCCCCCGACAGTTGAATGGGGAAAAAGTTTCATCGGGCATGGAAGCCATTCTTCGTCAGGAAGAGGATGAAATAAAAAATAGAGTTCGTGGAAAAGTCGGCGATTGCATGGGCGCACAGATGCCAGGGGGTCAGATGTACTAAAGTCACTCCATATGAACACAATCGGAGGACCGCTGCCGCCGGGTGATTATCGCAAGGTGGAAAAGATTTTGCCGACGCAACAACCGAACACGGATGCGCCACCGAAAGAACCGGATACTTCTGCAAAGGAAAATATGGAAGAGAAGCCGGGTTTTGCGAGAGTGATTTCCAGCGTCGTGGAAGTATTAAGCAGCGAAGAGACTATTCGAAAAAAGGTGGATCACACCATCAAAGCCGTCGCCTATCTCCTGGGTGCATCGACGGACTCCGATCGATTCTTAGCGGCGCAGAAAATTCGAGAGGACTTGGCAACGGAAACAGCTTCGACTGATGCCGCAAAGGCGTACGGCAAGAAGGACAAATAGGGCTTGAGAAGAGGTTTTGGACAAAAGTCATAAGACAATGTACAGTTTATTTGTCTATGGTCGAACAATTTCATCCGTTGGTAGTTTTCGCCGACGCGGAATATCCGTTCACGGAGCGTGGTCCGGATCCCGATGCTCCTGAAAGCATCCCCGGCGGGCGGGCGAACGCATCGCCTCCAAAAATTGAGACGAGAGAGAAACCACGGACGCCATCCAATTGGTACTTTGAGGTGCTCGAAGAATTGGAAGGTCCGGATTTGGACATGTTCGAACAATTTCAGGATAAGGGATACGACCTGATCGACGAGGCGTACGCAGATCTTCAGCGCCATAAACAATACAAATGTACGGTCGGCAATCTTGCACGATTTACTGCAACGTTCATTAAGACATTGATTGAGTCGCAAACACCGCAACGACCTCGATTCCGAAGGCAGCCAAACGGATCGGCAAGTGTCGCTTCTGCGGGATGAGTGGATCACTTAGCCGATTGCCGTATCACCCGTGTCGAAGTTCTTTTTTGTATTCGTGCTTATGATCTTGAGCTTCTGAATCATTGTGGAGGCAAGACGTCCCCGGTAAATTTTCAGCATGCCTTGGAGAAGGGCCCGATACACTTCGGGTAGATGCGGCCGTGCTTCCATCTCAAATTCCTCCGCCGTCAGATTGATTTTTCCGGATAGCTTCAGCTGCTGATGCAGCACTTCCAGCTGGCCGACGAGGATATGTAACGACATGGGGCGGGCACTTTAGCCGACACTGCCCTCCATCTCCAATTCAATCAGCCTATTCATCTCCACCGCATATTCAAGCGGTAACAACCTCACAATCGGCTCGATAAAGCCGTTCACGATCATCGCGCGGGCTTCGTCTTTTTTGATGCCGCGGGACATCAGGTAGAAGAGATCTTCTTCGCTGAGCTTCCCCACCGTCGCTTCGTGCGCGATGGTGACGTCGTTGTTGCGGATTTGGATGTCGGGAATCGTATCGGTGCGGCTTTGTTCGTCGAGGAGGAGGGCATCGCACTCGACGCTGGCCGTGCAGTCGTGGGCATGCGGCGCGATTTTGAGCTGGCCGCGGTAGATGGCGGTACCTCCGCCTTTGCTCACTGATTTGCTGATGACCTTGGAACTGGTGTGCGGCGCCAAGTGAAAAACCTTCGCGCCCGTGTCCTGCCACTGTCCGGCGTTCGCGAATGCAATGGCCATGTGGTCGCATCGGGCTCCTTCCCCTACAAGGACTGAACAGGGGTAGAGCATCGTGACGCCGCTGCCCATGTTCCCCCCGATCCATTCCATCGTCCCGTCACGCTCCACGATCGCGCGTTTGGTATTGAGGTTGTACGTATCGCGGCTCCAGTTCTCGACGGAGGAGTAGCGCGCCTTCGCCCCCGGTTTGACGAAGATCTCGACGCATCCTGCATGGAGCGCGTGCGATCCATACTTCGGTGCGCTGCAGCCTTCGATGTAGTGAACATCAGCATTGTCTTCGACGATGATCAGCGTGTGCTCAAACTGGCCCATATTGCGGGCATTCATGCGGAAGTAGGCCTGCAGCGGATCGCGGACCTTCACGCCCTTGGGGATGTAGAGGAAGGTTCCGCCGGACCACACTGCGCCATGGAGAGCGGCAAACTTGTGATCGGTATTCGGCACGCACTTCATGAAGTACTTTTTTACTAAATCTGGATGCTGGTGCACGGCATCATCCATATCGAGGAACACCACGCCCAGGTCCTCCCATTCTTTTTTCAGATTGTGATAGATCATGTCGCTTTCATACTGCGCGCCGACTCCCGCGAGGACTTTCCTCTCTGCATCGGGAATCCCGAGCCGGTCGTACACTTTGCGAATCTCCTCCGGAACCTCGCCCCAGTCGCTCACGTTCTCTGCGCCGGATTGTGCGTAGTAGATGATGTCATCCAGATCGAGTTTGCTGAGGTCTGCACCCCACGTGGGCAGCGGCTTCTCGTGGAAGATTTTGAGTGACTGTAGACGATGCTCGAGCATCCACTCGGGCTCTTTCTTATCGGCGCTGATCTGCCGGACGAGTACTTCGCTCACGCCTTTCTTTACACCGTCCGTGTAGGGGGAGGGGTTGGCTTCGTCGAAGGTTGAGCGGGAGAGGCCGGAGAAGATGGGGGTGGAGGGCATTGAGAGACAGAGAGTATACTCGAGTTCACTATGCATTGGACAGAAAGAGTGATGGTTCTTGCTCCGGCAGATCAAAATGCGATCCTTCCGACAATAATAAATTCGGAAGGATTTTGGGCAGCTATTGGTGTGATTTTAGGATTCGGATTATCAGAAGGGAGCCGATATATCAGATCAAAATTAAGAATAAGAAATCTCAAGAGGGCAATGGTAGAAGAGCTAAAATCTATTAAATATCAAATTCTTCAGAAGAAAGAAACTGTCCGCCAAATAATATCTGCTTTGCAACAGAGTAAAATCCAATCAGGAATAACTATTCGAACTTTCGATCTCGCTTACAAAAAATATTTGCCTGAATTGTATGAACACCTTTCTCTTAAGGAACGGAATTGTATCCATACTATTTATGAACATTTGCTTTTGAATGATGAATTATTAGCAAATTATGAAAAAGAACTAGGAGACGATTTGCTGCGAAAGGTGACAAAGGACCCAATGGGAAAGCACCTATCTCACCTAAAAGACATGCTGATATCCTACGAACAAGTGGAAAAATGGATTGAATCATATATTAAAGGTGATCCTGCAGACGTTTTGCACGTTGAAGTTTTATCTAAGAACCCTCAGGCAAAGGGTAAGCGTTGGGTAAGCATGAAAAGTCCCAATGAAGAGTGAGATAATTACTGCTCCACTGATGCTCCACCGCCTTCGCACCGCTTGGCAAATCTACCGCGCATCCTGGAACGATCGCCGGACGCCGTTTGCGGCAAAGGCGCTGCCCATTGTTGCGCTGCTCTATTTGCTCTCCCCTCTCGACATCATTCCCGACGTGATCCCCGTGCTGGGACAGATGGATGATGTCGCGATTCTCATCACGCTGCTCCTCTGGGCATTCCGGTTGATTCCGCAGGATGTGAAACACGACGTGAAGAAGCGGCGGGAGGTGATTGATGTGGAGGCGAAGTGATGACAAAGCGTTTAGGGGTTCCTCGTACGCTCAGAGCTCCGCTCTGAGCTACTCGGAATGACAGATGCCCTTTTAATACAGACGCCTCGATACGCTCGCCGCTCCACGGCGAGCTACTCGGCGAAGATTGTTACTGAACAGTTGCCCGAGTAGCCCACGGCGGAGCCGTGGGCGTATCGAGGGTTTGTTATCACTCGTGCCTGTCATCCCGAGTAGTCTGCGGCGGAGCCGCAGGCGTATCGAGGGACGTTCCACACCCCTATGGAACGCCCATGCTAGGCTGAACGGGATTCGTGCTTTTCTCAATCGTCACAGGCTTCTCGTCTTAGGCACTTTCGCTATCTTCCTGATCGTCGGGCTGTTGAGCTTCTCCGACTACGGCATCTCATCGGATGAACCGATGGGGCTGTGGTTCGGGTACCACACGTATGGATACCTATTCCTCGGACTGCCGGTGCCCCAGCAACCCGATTGGACGTTCTACGGACCGGCGTGGCAGTTGATGCTCGCCATCGCGAATGAGGTGATGGGCTCACTCACGGGAGAGCGGTTGTGGTTGACGCGGCACTTCTTGAACTTCGGTTTGTTCTTCGCCGGAACCGTCGTCTTCTATCGAATTGGGAAGCGCTGCCTCAAGAGTGAGAAGTTTGCGCTGCTCGCGACGGTTTTTTTAATGCTCAGTCCGCGGATCTTCGCGCACTCGTTCCATAACCCGAAGGACATGCCGGCGATGATCTTCTTCCTCTTCGCGATTGCCAGCATGTTCTGGTTCCTGGAGCGGCGATCGCTGATCGTGATGCTGCTCCACACCGTTCTGTGCGCAGTGCTGATCAGTATGCGGATGTTTGGCTTAATCGTGCCGCTGCTGACGCTCTCTTTTGTGATACTTGAACGCAATCGCAGGGCAATCCGTGATGCGGCGATCTATGGACTGTTGCTCTGCGTGATGATCATCACCGTCTGGCCCGTCCTCTGGAGCGTGAATCCCCTCGTCCGCTTCTCGGAAGCTCTTGGCGACACCGCCGGACGTCCCGGTGGAGGCCTCTATTTCGGGGAACTCGTGACGGGAAATCCGTGGCACTACATTCCGGTGTGGATCTTCATCACGACGCCGATCCTGTACTCGTGTGCATTCGCGATCGGCTGCGGTGCGGTGATCCGTGACGTGATTGCCCGGCCGCTACAGGCACTCCATGCGAAGACCGATCTGACGCTGCTCGCATGGTTCTTCGTTCCCCTCGCGGCGCTGATCATCTTGAGAATCGGCATCTTCGACGAATGGCGGCATGTTCTATTCCTCTACCCCGCGTTTCTGCTGATCGGGATGCGGGGAATCGAGTGGTTGTTCGGATGGATGGGAGCGCGAAGAATGGTGATTGGATCACGCGCACTCGCGGGGGTGATCACCGTGAGCTTGCTCTGGACGGGGTACTGGATGTTCACGCGCCACCCGTACGAATACATGTACTTCAGTGTTCCCTCGCGTTTTGTGGAAGGAAAATTCGAGATGGATTACTGGTCACTGGGATCTCGTGACGCGCTGCAATGGATTCTGAATCACGACCGCACGCCCGTCGTGAAGGTGTACCCGAGCGGCCGCATCGCGCGGATCGCCGCGGATACTCTGCCGCTGAATGGCTGGGCACGCATCGAGTGGTCCGATCCCGACAAGGCCGACTACATCATCGATAATTTCCGGGGGAATAACTACGTGCCGACGATGCCGACTGATCGGGAGATCCACATAATCAAGATTGATGGCCTGCCCATTGTGGGGATCTACAAAGGACCGGATACGCAGGGAATCTACAAACCGCATCTCTGGCTTGAGGACCAGGTCCCGATGCCCTGAGGTAAAGCATACTTGACATTCCTCAAAAACCCTGTAATGTCCCTCTCACCCTCTCCACTATGCCTACAGCCACCAAGAAGACCGCCGCTCAGACCGCTCAAAAGGCTACCCTGCCTCCGACAGTCCGTATGCAGCAGGAAATGATGATCATGCGCGAAACGGACCAGTGGATGACGGAGCACTACAACAGCCGCCCGATTTCGAGGTGATCATTTTGACGGAATATTCACAACACGCCACGCATGCCCGGTCGCCTGCAGAAATTTCTCGATGCCCTCATGGGAAATGCAGAGCGTCGCCGTATTCACGAGCGGATGACAGCATACCGCCTCGGCGCTCCACACGGCGTCGTCGATGAACACTTCCACCGCATGCGCGGCATCGTTGACGAGACCGAGCAGCGTAACCGATCCGGGCTCGACGTCGAGATGGGCTTTCAAACGCTCGGGTGAAGCGAAGGAGAGTTTCTGTACGTCGAAGAGTTGCTTCAGCGCTTTGAGGTCGACTTGCTTTTCATGACCGACAGTCACGAGAAAATGCCGCCTCCCTTTCTCGTCGCGAAGGAAGAGATTCTTCGTGTCTTTGCCGGGCATCGGTTCAGTTCTGACGTCCTTTGCTTGTTCGCACGTGAAGACGGCTTCGTGATCGAACCGCTGGTACGCGATGCCGTGCTGAGAGAGGAAGGTGTAGATGTCCACTCAAGTATTCTAATCTATATGAATATTTTTCCGAGGCCTATGATTTTGTTCGTAGAGAGCGGCAAGCTCCCAATCATACGTAAAATTTGCGTCGACCCAGATTCGAAGCTCGGCAACTTCTTGGTCTATCGGCTGCTCGTTCCTCTCCTCAGGATCAGGCATCCAGTCGGGCACTGCTACTTCTTGTTGATGGAGTTCGTTCATCGCTCTGTAAATGAGCGTTTGTACAAAATCCTTCAGATCATCGTCAGAGGGCGCAGGAATATCTTGTTCGTGCAATGCCGCACCCGCGCGCTGTGCCCACACTTCAATGTCTGCAGAAAGCGCATCCATCACCATGGCGTGTCTACTACTGACTTCTGTACAAGCGGCATGTATGGATTCCCGATTTGTGAATAGCCCAAAATATACTTGGGCTCGCTCATCTGACATACACATGACGTTCTCTACTTCCATCCACACGTTTCTGGCCATAGTCGCCACATTACCGTTGTTGGGCACTGCCAGAACATCCGCAAGAGCTTTTCGAATAAGATCGTCTACAAAACCCTCCAATTGCTCGTCTGTAGGATTCCTTTTGTTGAGCATGGGACGAAAGCCATTCACCCATTCTTCTCGAAAGGGTGCGACACGATCCAGAATCTGTTCTCCAAGGTCTGATTCATGCATTAACTACAGACGCTACCACCTTCATGCCGGATCACAACTACAATGCACCCATGTAGCCACTTCCCCGCTCCTTCTACGATAGAAATGCCATTACCAACAAATCAACCATCAACGTTGCCATTGATGATTGATCGGTTGATGATTGAAAATTACCGCAACTCATACGTCAGCGTCACCTGCACGTTCACTTCCTGCTCTCCTGCGGGGAGCGGCGTCGCTGTGACGTCCATCGACTTCTCCGCCATCGCCGCCGTCGCGTCGCGCCCGTACATGATCGGTGGGACGTATCCGCCGCCTTCGTTGAAGCTCTTGAGCTCTCCGAGCGACATGCCCAATTGCTTCGCGAGCGTCTGGGCTTTCTGCTGCGCGAGCGTGATCGCCTCCTGGCGCGCTTCGGCACGCGACTTCTCGGGCTCATCGACGATAAAGCTGACGCCGCCGGCCTGGTTGGCTCCGGCATTCGTCGCCGCAGCGAGCACGTCGCTGACGGCATCGAGATCGCGAACTTTCACGCGCAAACTTTGCGAGGCGTCGAATCCGCGCATGATCTGCCGTCCTTCGTTCCAATCGTACGCGGGGTTGAGCGAGAGACCTGCGGTGCTGATGTCTTTTTCTTCAATGCCTGCCTTTTTCACAGCTTCGAAGACGGCCGTCATGCCCTTGCCGAGCTGGTCCATCGCAGCTTTCGCCGTCGGCTGGCGCTGGATCTGGATACCGAACGTGAGTTCGGCAATGTCGGGAGTCGCGTTCGCTTTTCCTTCACCGGTGACGGAGATGAGCGTCGGTGCGACGTCTTTGACTTCGATCTTTTTGCCATACACGTAGAATCCACCGCCGATGGCGACGGCGAGCAGAACGGCGACGGACATCCACAGAGGAGGCTGAACGGAAATGGTGCGGGAATCGTCCATAGAGAAGGGGGTGAATGAAGTACGTAGGGGCGTAGCACTGCTGCGCCCATTACCATAATCGTATAACGAACGAAGAGAAAGAAAGTTACATGCCCTCAACAAAAAGGCCTCCACCCCCGGGCGAGGGGGGTAGAGGCGAATTCACACCATGGGTTTCGCCACGAGGCGAAAGAAGCGCTTTTTCTCTTTTGCGCCCCGTTCATCGGCATTCGCGCCGACTTTCCCTTTTTTGGCCTCGTCGAGTGAGACGTACACCTCGACGAGAACGTTGTGCGCCTTGCCGATGGCGGCGGCAATTTTGTTACTGTCCGGGAGGGGCAGAGAAAACTCCGCCTCCAAGACATTTGCGGCCACGAAGCGCAATCTTTGCAGCTTCGCAATCGGCTTCGACCCGGCTGTGTACCGGACCGTCACTTGATATGTGACGTCGTCCTTTGTCGCCCGGTCGACGACTGTTGCCTTTTCGTGGCCGAGCGCTTCCAGCGCTCCGGCCAAGAATTTTTCGAAGGCCTCGCGGTCGTCGCGCGAAGCCTTCTTCGAAAACTTGAGCGTGAACGCCTGTCGCTCAAAGTTTCCTTTTTTTTCTTTCTGAGACTCGAATTTCAGGCTTTCGAATCTCTGCGGCTCCGGACACGTGTAGACACAGGCCACGAAAACCGCGCACATGACAGCGCGCATGATGCCTCCAAAAAAGAGAACCCATCCATGATGTGAATTATCAATACGAAGCTCCTTGCTTCGTTCTAATAATATAAACTATTTATTAAATTAAGCAATTTCACGCTGCGGCCTCACTGATGCCATATTTTTGATACCCCTCTTTCTCCAGCGTCCTCGCCAGCTCCATTCCCCCACTCTCCACAATCTTCCCGTTCACCATCACGTGCACGTGATCGGGTTCGACGTAATCGAGCAGTCGCGCGTAGTGCGTGACCATCACAGCCGAGAAATTAGGAGACCTCATGGCGTTGATACCCTCAGAGACAGTCTTGAGCGCGTCGATGTCGAGACCGGAATCCGTCTCATCCAAAAGCGCGACAAGTGGTTGGAGCATCGCCATCTGGAGCACCTCGGCTTTCTTCTTCTCGCCGCCGGAAAATCCTTTGTTCACGAAACGTTCGGCGAAAGCGCCGTCCATGTGGAGCGTCTTCATTTTCTCTTCGAGGGCCTTTTTGAATTTGATCGGTGAAATGATCTTGGGCAATGAATCACGGACTGCAGACTGCGCCTTGTGCGCGGCGAACAGAAAACTTCTGAGCGTGACACCCGCAATCTCTTTGGGATACTGGAATGCGAGAAAAAGTCCGCGCGCGGCTCGGTCGGATGCGGGGAGTGCGAGAAGATCCTTACCGAGGAATGCCGCTGATCCTGATGTCACCGTGTACTTGGGATGGCCCATGAGCGTATTCACGAGTGAGGATTTGCCCGACCCGTTCGGGCCCATGATCGCGTGGATCTCGCCGGGGCGGACATTCAACGTCACTCCCTGCACGACCTTTTTCCCTTCGACGGAAATGTGGAGATCTGTGACGGAAAGGAGGACGGACATGGAAACAGAATAGCAGGAAACGCTTCGGAAAGAGGAAAACTCGATACTAGTCCCTAATAACTAATCACTAATAACTACTATTCTAATACTCTATTCTCTGCCTATGCCGAAGGTCACCTTCCACTACAGCGGCCAAATCAAAACCGTCGAGGCGGCAGAAGGTCAGACTGTCCTCCAAATCGCATTGGACGCCGGCATCCCGATGGAACATGCCTGCGGCGGCAACGGCTTCTGCACCACCTGCATGTGCCATGTGAAAGAAGGCATGGCGAACCTGAGTCCGCGCAATGACCGTGAAGAGAACATGGGAGTGACGGAGGATCCGGACCGACTGAGTTGTCAGTCTGAAGTGCAAGGAGATGTCACCGTAGAAGTGATTGAGTATTAAGTATGTTGTATGTGGTATGTAGCTACATACAACATACTGAATACCACATACTTCGTCAGACCTTGGCCAGGGATAGAAGTTTGGCCTTCACCTCTTCATCATACGGCTCGATTTTATTGATTCTCCGGTACGTCTCTTCCGCTTTCTCCGTATTGCCCAACTGGAGATACGACTCGGCCAGCAGACGCAGAAGTTCCGTACTGCGCGCGAGCCGCAGCGTGGCTTTTTCGAGCAGCGGCGCGGCTTCTTCGAACCGCTTGGCGGCGATGCACGCGCGGCCCAAGGCCGCTGAGCGTTCCGGCGTCTGTGGATCGCGGTTCAAGGCTTCCTGATACGCCTGGCACGCCTCGATGTACTTGGCCTGCCGGTAGTACGCGAGCCCGAGGTTGCTGTGGAACGACACTTCGTCGCGGTGCTGGAGCAGTTCACGGTACATCGCTTCGGCTTTGTTTTCGCGCCCGCTCGTGAGGTACAGCTTCGCGAGCATCGCCTGCACATCATATGCATTCGGCTGTACGGTGAGCGCCTGGATGCAGAGCCGCTCCACGTCTTCGACTTTGTCCTGCGCCAACGCCTTCTCGGCCTGACGGACGAGCGAACGCACTTGCTGCAATTCTATCGCGGACGTGCGGGGGGATTTTCGCGGACGCGCGACATTGCGTTCCTCCACCACCAATGCGCCGCGCTCCTCGGCGGACCGCACTCTCTGTTTCATGGATCTGACGAAGCGCCGCACGGCCCGGTTGCGCAAGAGCGCCCGGAAACCGAACAATAAAACGATGCCGGCAAGGGAAGCGGAAAGGACGAGGACGTAGAGCATACGGCGTCCAAATGGACGAAAGAAGATACCATGCACAGAGCCCACCAGCAAGACATGGCCTGAGGAAGCCAATCCCTCGTTACGCCTGCAGTTCCACTGCAGGCTACTCGGGATGACATTCAATACTCTTCAGGTTGTCATCCCGAGTAGCTCAGCGCGGAGCGCTGAGCGTATCGAGGGACAGGACAAAGTTCTGTGTCAACAACTGCCTATTCACATTGGTTTCCAAATTCCGGCACAGATCCGCGAGATTCCGGACCACCGACGGCGTGGCCTCCTCGTTCTCCTCCCGGAGCGCGAGCGAGAGATGAAGAAGAAACTGGTCGGAGTCGGCCGTACGTTGATGGAGGGGTTGCAGCAGCTGCATCCGTTCGACGTTGGACCGGCTGTGCCAGAACGCGAGCGCGCTGCTGTACACCTGCCGTTCTTTGCGGAGGAGATCGGGGTTTTCGCGCAAACGCTTGATGACGCCGGGCG
This sequence comes from Candidatus Peribacteraceae bacterium, assembly GCA_013140485.1. GTDB lineage: Bacteria > Patescibacteriota > Gracilibacteria > Peribacterales > Peribacteraceae > JABFSS01. The sequence continues at coordinate 25,774 of JABFSS010000068.1, forward strand.
CGCCCTGTGCGACGCGCAGAAGAAATTGACGTTCATCATCCTCTGCCCCCGAGAGGAGTGGTTCGAGTTCACTGTCCGTGAGACGCGAAAAGTTCATCGTACGTGCGCGCGAGACGAGTGTCGGGACCAGCGAGGCGAGCGATTGCGTCGTCAGGAGGAAGACGACGCCCTCGGGCGGTTCTTCCAAAATCTTGAGTAGTGAACTGACAGCGGTGGTCTGCATGCGCTCGACCGAGCGGATGATGCAGCAGCGGAATTTCCCCGCGCCCACTTCGTGCAGGCGCTCCTGCACCGCGCGGATATCGTCGATGCTGATCGTGTCGGTCTTCGCGGGCGTATCTTTGGCACGGTGCTGCTGCGGAATGTTCGACGATCTCGCGATTACGGCAAAATCTTCGCAGACGTCTTCGATCCATAGTTGGTCGAGGACAATCAGATCGGGATGCAGCAGCCGGTCGATCTGGTCATTGATCGCCGGGCATTCTTCTTTCTTGTGTCCGTGACAGAGCAGTTGCCGTGCGAACCAATTCGCCACCGCGAATTTTCCCAAATGCTGCGCTCCGGAAAACAAATACGCGTGCACCACGTTGCCCTGGTCGAGATCCGTCTGCAGTTCCGCGAGCTGCGGACGGTGGCCGAGGATCTCCGAGGAAAGACTCATTGGAGGTTCATGATAGCAAAATTTCCCCGGAGATGAATTATGAATAACGAAGCATGAATCATGGTTAGATTCCATAATTCATGATTCATAAATCATGCTTCTTTTAGTGTGCGAACAGCGTAAACGCGGGAATCAGGAACACGCTCAAGAAAAACACGAACATCGCCGTCGCGCTGCTACGTTCCTTTCGGTGAGGATTAGGGATGAACATAGAGAGGAGGGGGATATGCAAAGAAGACGGCCCGAAGCGGAGGTTCTTACTAAAACTTTTGATATACTTCGGGAATGCAACGCATCGAAATCTCCTTGCGAGGATTCCTCAGCTTCCACAAAGGAATCGTGAACGCCGTGATTCACGTTCTTGGAATCTCGCTGGCCGTCTACGGCGTCTGGACGATGAACTGGCCGCTGATCATCGTTGCTCCGCTGATCATGGAAGCGGGTCATGCCTACAATCATTTTCGGAAAATCGAAAGCTATCCCGTTCGCGTTCTGCCACTGCAGTTGGCGACCTACATCACGTTTCTTGTAGTGGTATATCTGGTGAGAATACTCATTGCAGGCTAGAACGCGCTATTTGCCATAATTTATATATAATGATATAATAATAAATATGAAAATCCCCCTGCCGGACCGTATTAAGGCATACCAAGCCGGCATCGAAAGGAAGGCGACTGAGTCTGGTTTTGCTGCCGAAGTTTTGGATCAATTTGGTCCAAGAATCCGCGACCTTCTCGCAAGTGCTAATAGCACTTCATCGGCTGAACTCGAAATTGAATTCCACAATTTACAATTAGAGGCGCGCACGCTCCATCAGAAACTCTTCGCAAGAAATAAAACCGTGAGTGAGGGGTACAAACCAGGAGACCGTGTTTTAACGGAAGCGGGCTCTGCCACGGTGCGTGAGGCACTATTATCGTTCGGTCGTTGGACTGTCTCCGTCGAAATAGATAATGGCAGAGTGACTCACGGTACGAAAACGGGAAGTGCAATCAAAAGACTTGGAGAATTGAATGCAGACGAGCACAAGCGCTACGATCTTTGCGTCGGACTGGGAGCATACGTAAAAGACTTATTTTTAGAGAACATGGTGAAGGACGAAAAAGCCCCGGCGTACGCTCGAATACTGGACATGGCATTTCAAGATCCACAAGTTATCGCGGACCTGGCCAAAGAAGCCGCTTCTATTGAACAAAAAACTGGCATGACAGGCCAACTTCCTGTTTTGGAGACGCGCGTGCGGGAGTTGCTTGCCTTAAAAAGAAAGAAGGAAAGAAAGAAGGGCGGTGATAAAAAAATAAAAGTGCCAAAGCCCAGAATATTTGGGCGCACCGAGGTAGGAGGCCTCTTTCTCCTTGCCTTGCGTGACAATATTTGGGGACTACGAAACACTGCGGACAGTCCTGAAGACTATCCAAAATTTTTAGAGGCATCTATACCACGCGCAATCCGACCATTCATTAGCGAGGCGGGGGGCGACATTGTCAATGATCATACGAGAAAGAATGCAGAACGGAGAGAGGATGAAGAAAGCAGGAGATAAAAACCTTATGTATTCTTCATGTGATGCAGAAAAACCTCTTCCGGAAGCCATAATCTTCAAATCAGATCCTACAAAATTGTGTAGCGAGCAGAAGGTGATAGATTGAACGCATATGGCTCGCGGTGAAACTATTGAAGTCCGGCAAATCGGCAAACTGGTTCAAGTAAAAGGCAATGTGGCCATCGTGGAATGGGAAGATCGAGAGCAAGAAGAGGTGCGAGCTCCTGCACTTGCTAAATGCAAAAGCGGACAAGAATTTGAGGCGATGGTAACGAGAGACCGAGAAACATACAGATTTAAAAGTTTGGATTGCTGCCAATTACTGGAACCAACCCGTGAAATCACTGAATCTGAGTCTGATGAATTATGGAGATCACTGCAGACGACAGCGAACCTCCCAAGTTCGTCGTGGGATGAGTTATGAACAGGTCTTATGACTTATAATTCTTGATTCATCTCTCACGCATTTTTCCCGTGGCATTTCTTATATTTTTTTCCTGATCCACACGGACAAGGATCATTTCGACCTATCTCCTGAGTTGAACGCTGCTGCTTGCCCGCCGTAGCCTTGGCGGAGGTGGGAGGAGTTGCCGAACGTTTTTGAGGCTGCTGCGCAGTCATGTTGAACGGAATATCTTTTGCTTCTTCCGGACTGAGCTGCAACGTAGTCCCTCCGCCGCCGCCGGTGAGCGACACTTCGATATCGGCTTCATTTGTTTGTAGATCTGCTTCGCGCTCTTCTTCGTCGAAGACGACCATGGATTGTGGCGCGAACATCGCGAAGTCGGATTGGAGGAGCGTGCGCACGATGGTGCTGTCGATGGTCTGGAGGAGTTGCTGGAAGCGGCGGAAGCCCTGGTCCTGGTATTCAATGAGTGGATCGCGCTGCGCGTAGCCACTGAACGCGACTTGTTCACGCAGATGCGACATGTCGTCGATATGGTCCATCCAGTGCGCGTCGATGCTGCGCAGTGTGATGATGCTTTCGGCACGGCCGACGAGTGTGACATCGAAGGATTCACACTTCTCTTTGTAGAAGCGGTGGATGAACACGGTGACGTCATCCTTGAGAATCTCGCGGTCCGTGTACTTCTTCAACTTCTCGATGCTGAATTCTTGCGCGAATTCCTGATGCAAAGCGCCGAGCCCGGCCGTGATCTTCTGCACTTCCCACTCTTCAGGATCATCCGTCCGCGCATGGACATCAACGAGACTGTGACTATCTCTGCGCATCGCAGCGAGTATTTCTTCATGGAGCGGTAAGGCCACAGAAGTCGCAGAGGTGACAGAGGTGTCTGTCACATCTGTGGCGTCTGTCACTTCTGTCGCCTTCTCCCCTTCGGCAATTCTTTCGAGGATCTTCTGTCTCCGTATATAAATAATGTTCCGGTGCCGATTCATCACGTCGTCGTACTGCAGAACATGGCGGCGGATGTCGAAGTTTCTGCCTTCCACTTTCTTCTGGGCACTCTCGATGGAACGCGAGACCATTCCGTTTTCGAGAGGAACGTCGTCGGGAACGCGCAGACGTTCCATCATCGACTTCAATCGATCTCCGCCAAAGAGCCGCATCAGGTCGTCCTCCATCGAGACGAAGAAGAGACTTTCACCGGGGTCTCCCTGGCGGCCCGCGCGTCCGCGCAGCTGGTTATCAATGCGGCGAGCTTCGTGGCGTTCGGTGCCTAGGATGGCGAGACCACCGAGCGCGGCGACGCCCGCGCCGAGTTTGATGTCGGTACCGCGTCCGGCCATGTTTGTGGCGATCGTGACGCTCTTTTCTTGGCCGGCATTCGCGACGATTTCGGCTTCTTTCTCGTGCTGCTTGGCATTGAGAACTTGATGCGGGACGCCCTCTCGTTCCAGGAGCGCGCTCATCGCTTCGGATTTTTCGACGGACGTGGTGCCGATGAGGATCGGCTGGCCCTTCTCGTACTTCTCCTTCGCAATCTTCGCGACTGCCGTGAACTTGGCCGCGACGGTTCGGTAGACCGCATCCGCCCGGTCATTGCGGACCATCTGGCGGTGTGTCGGGATCGTGAGGACGCGCAATTTATAGATCGACTCGAATTCTTCTTCTTCCGTTTTCGCCGTACCCGTCATGCCGGCGAGTTTTTTGAACAGGCGGAAGTAGTTCTGAAACGTGATTGTTGCGAGTGTTTTGGATTCGCGTTGAACGGGAACGCGCTCTTTGGCTTCAATGGCCTGATGGAGTCCGTGACTGTAGCGGCGCCCCGGCATCAGGCGACCTGTGAACTCATCGACGATGACCACTTCGTTGGCGGGGTTCACGACGTAATCGACATCGCGTGCGAAGATTGCATGCGCCTTGAGCGCCTGTTCGATGTGATGCACTTCCTGAAACCCGCGGTCCGTGTAGATATTCTCAATGCCGAGGAGCTGCTCCATCTTCTTGATCCCTTCTTCGGTCAGCACCGCCGTCCGTTGCTTCTCGTCTTTCGTGTAGTGCTCGCCTTCTTTCAACTGACCGACGAGCTGCGCGTACTGCGCGTACTTGGTCGTCGATTCGTCCGCCGGCTGGCTGATGATGAGTGGGGTGCGCGCTTCGTCGATGAGGATGGAGTCGACTTCGTCGACGATGGCGTAATGGAGACCTCTTTGAACCTGGCGCTCCCGCGACGGGGCCATGTTGTCGCGCAAGTAATCGAACCCGAATTCGCTGTTGGTGCCGTACGTGACGTCGGACGCATAGGCTTCTCGACGTTGCGCCGTGGGAAGTCCATGCACGACCACGCCGACCGTGAGGCCGAGCGCCTTATAGAGGAGGCTCATCCAGGTCGCGTCGCGGCGCGCGAGGTAATCGTTGACCGTGACGACGTGGACTCCTTTACCGAGGAGCGCGTTGAGGTACACGGGGAGCGTACACACGAGCGTCTTGCCTTCCCCTGTCCGCATTTCGGCGATGTTTCCGCGGTGGAGCGCCACGCCGCCCAAGATCTGCACGTCGAACGGGATCATGTCCCATCCGAATTCTTGCTTTCCCATTTGGATCTTCGCCCCGGATTCCTTGAGGAGTTCGCAGGCGCGAATGGCCACGGCGAAGGCTTCCGGAAGAATGTCATTCAACACCTTTTGCACATCCTTCCCCGCCGCGATTTCAGATTGGATGCGCGACTTGAGCTCCGCCGTCTTCTTCGGCAAATCCGCGAGAGTCAGCGCCCGGATCGCCGGATCCTTTTCCGCCTGCCGCACAGTCGCGATCATCGGCCTCAGCCGCTTGAGTTCCTTTTCGTTGGGATCGCCGAGGAGCTTGTTGAGGGTGTCGAGGAAGGCCATACGCGTGACGCTGGAGTATATCTGCGAAGATGTTGATGTCCCAGACGAAATTGACTGTTTCTAATTAATATTTTAAAATATTTCCTATGGGCGTTCTCGAGTATATCCACGAACAGTCACTTCCATTGGATGAATTACTCACAAGAGTGCGGGTGCATTACTCTGCCGCGAAGAATCTGGAGGAGAAGCATGGGTATGTCCAATCCACCGTCGAGCAATGGATAGGTACACACTTGGCATCATGCACGGTGCAAGAAGCGGTGGAGAAAATACGAGCGTGGGGAAGCTCCATCGGGAAAGTTGGTCTCTCTTCCGACTTGGGTCAGGCGCCTGCCGTTGTGCTCCACATTCTGATACAGACGATGCTTGAAAAACATGGAGCAGACCCAACGGCAATTTCTCGAATTGCGGCAGAAGAGCGCACACTCGCACTGGATTTAATCACGGATGCCGGAACGATGAGCGACGCGTTTGTAATGCGCTGCATGATGCAATACAAATGGAATATCGTTCGCATCACGAAAACACCCACAACGTGAGCGTCACCACTTCCTTATTCTTTGCTACGGAGAATTGTTTGACAATTGTCTGACATTTCACTAGCATGAAGACATGCAATCCAAGACCGTCAAAACCCGGGAATTCCTGCGCAATTTCAAGACAATCAAAGGACAGCTGACGAGCGGGCGCATTCACTACGTGGTCATCGATATAGGAGAGAATCGCGAACTGAAACTGTCGGTGAGACGTCCGCCCAGCAACGGGAAGGATCTGGCGCGCTTGTTTTCTTCTTTGCCCAAACCGATTCGCATCCGCAGAACCCATCTCTTTGATGAACTTTTCCAGTGACCACATGCCGGACATTCTGATCGATACCAATATCGTTATTTATCTGTTCAAGAAGGAGAAAAAATACATCGATTTTATGGAATCAGGTGAGAAGAATGCCGGCATCAGCATTGTGACGTACATGGAAACACTCATCGGCGCGCAAAATGAGAGGGAGGAACAAACCATTCGGGCGTTTCTCGATCAATTTGAAGTCATACCCTTGGATATCGACATTGCCCGTCAGGCCGCTGCATGGATACGTCTAAAAAAGCAAAAAGGGATGAGGCATCCCGGAACTTCCGACACGATTATCGGACACACGGCCCTGTTTCTTGGCGTCCCACTTGTGACGAACAACCGAAAAGACTTCGCTGCATTCACAGGACTGAAGATTACTGTTCCATGAGAGACTTTTCCCAAGCTTGTTGAAGAAGTTCGGCAAACATCTCCCCGAGCATCACCACACCGCGCTCTGCACACACGCCATGTATGGCGATCGCACCGTACGGAAGATCGGGCAGTACGGAAACTTTCGGCAAGCCAATGAGGCCGGTGGTTTCCCTGAGTGCAGCGGGAAGCGTATTCAGAATCTGAAAATTGCAATAGAGCATGCTCCTGTAAATGCGTCCGCTGACTGCCCGCTGCAATCGGAGCTGTTCCATGATCGGCATTCTTAGGACTTCTACTGCACCTGGCACTTCTTCAGCGCGAAACACAGCTGCAACATGGTGCTTGTTCTCCTCTTGAAAAAGGCGTGCCGCGTCCGGGGTCATTTTGACCATAAGGGATCATATTACCACCCCCTCCCATACCACGGCTGCAGGATTTGCTTCACATAGGTCTGTTTTTTGAGAAATGACGGCAGCACCTCTGCGATGGGAACCAGCGACGCTTCCTGAGCGCCCGCTTCATCGACAATTTTTCGGTGCTCGGGGATCAGCTCGCCCATCCACTGACTTCCCTCCTTTATTACCTTCTTCAGCTCATCGAGCGTGATGCACTGCGGCTCAGGAAATTTTTTGGCGAAGTCACCAAAGCTGCGAATGAAGAGTTCATTTTTTTTAGTTGAGTGAAGCCACAGGGCATTGTTGGTCAGCTCAGACGCCGACGTCTGAGCTGACGTGCGCGCGCGATACACATCACTCAAATGAACCCCGCACGATGGAATCTTGAGTTCATGACTAAGTGTATTCGCCAGCGCGACCGCCACCCGCAAACTTGTAAATCCTCCGGGCCCGACCACACATGCGATGTTCGTCAGGTCTTGATAGGACCAGCCTGCAGACAGGAGCGCCTTTTCTAGGCGCGGAACTAAAGATGCATCATCAATGCGATGATCGGCTCTTTCAGAAGCCAGAATTGCGTCATTAGTGACGGCGGCAATCAGACCATCATGGGACGCAAGATCGAGGTAGAGTGTATGCATGGAGGCGCCCATTCTCTCCGTCATCATCCCCGCGCACAACCACCCGGAGATTCTCCGCAAAACCCTGGAGCATCTTGAGCGGCAGACGATCGCGGACCAGATCGAGGTGATCATCGTCAACGACGGTGAAAAGTTAACCCTTCGTCAGACTCAGGGGAAAAGTGAAAAGCTGGACCTGCGAATTCTTGATGTTCCTCCGTGTCATCAGGGAACAGCGCGCAATATCGGCGCCAAGCTCGCTCACGGAAAATATGTGATGTTCATCGGCGACGATATTTTTTTGGCGCCGGATGCGTGTGAGAAGCATGTGCACTCTCTTGATTCCCGATTCTCCGATCTCCGTTTCGCGGTGCTCGGCTTCACGACCTGGGATCCCGCCTGCGGTATCACGCCGACGATGCGCTGGCTCGAACGCACGGGATGGCAATTCGGCTACCCGATGATCAAGCGGCACGCGCATCACTTCCTCCCCTCTCGCGTGCAACATCGCTTCACCTACACAAGTCACATCAGTTTGCCGACGAAGATCGCACGGAAGTTTCCGTTCCGTGAATACGTGACGCTGTATGGCTGGGAAGACATCGAATGGGGACTTCGGTTAAAGAACGCGGGCGTAAAGCTGCTGTACGAGCCGGGCGCCACAGCGCTCCATCATCATCACATTACGTTGAAAGATTCGCTCAAGAGAATGGAGACGCTCGGGAGATCGGCGGTCGTGATGGAGAGGCTGGTGCCGGAATTGAAATTGGTTCCACGAGGATGGAAGAAGCGAAAATACCGGATTGCGGCGATGCTGCCGGGGATGCGGGGGGCGCATGCCCGATCTTTTTTACAAGGACTGGCGGCATAGCGCTTCCAATGGACGTTCGCAGCGCCGCGCCGTCCTTGCATCGGAGATGCAAACGCGTAGACTTTTTAGCAATGAATCCCCACTCTTCCGCAAAAAACTCCGGCGCAGCGACCAAGACGAAAACGTTATTGGAAGCGCTGAGTGGATGGCTTCCTTTAAAGAAAGAACAGGCCAAGTTGAAGAAGGTCGTCCCCGAGCTTTCCGACGAGGATCTTTCGAAAATCAGTCGACTCTTGAAGAAGTGCGGCAAGCCTCCCGCGCCGTCGGGCAGTCTGCAGGATTATCTGAACTGGCACTTTGCGGAAAAGGAGAAGCGCGCGGAAATCGTGGAAAATCTCGCCGTGCTGCGCCCCAAGGAGCAAGAAGACATGAAGCGCGCGATCATGATGGAGGGCCGTCGTCTGACGGAGCCGGAACTCGACGCCGTCTTCAAGAACGAAACGACGATGCTGCAGTATTTCTCGACGCTCACGGGCTCCCAACTCGAAGCGTACCTGCGCAAACTGGATGACCCCGCAGTGGAGATGCCCGCAAATGTAAAAAAGGGCATGAGGAAAATGTTCACGGCTTTCCGCGACGAGCGGCTGAAGTTCGAAGAAGCATGGGCGGAGAAAATCGGGCCGCATATAGAGGATATTGCCGCGACACAGACGATCATGGACCAACTTGGCCAACTGGAGAAAATCCAGAAACAACTTTCCCGCTAACCCCCCTACTCTATGGCACAGCGCAACGAAGTGCAGGAAGAAGATCCCGTCGAGCAGGCACCTGATGAGCGATACATCACCCTTCCCAATGGTTCGCAAATCACAATCTTGCAATATGAAGCCTGGCGCAACACAACTATTGCAGACGCCACCCAACTCATTGCGGCAAACGAACAAGGGCAATTAACCGAACAACAAAAAACTGATTTGCCCGATACGGTGCAGAGTCTTCGTGACATCCTGGCGATACAACTTGATGATTCACAAGCAATTCGACGACGTGATCTTCGCGATACGAACTACAGCAATGTTGGTAAGGACCGGACGCTTCGGTACCAGCTGCGGGTCCTGCGCAATCTCGATCTTTCCCTGCATGCCCCCTTCGGAACGGCATGGGGACAGATGTTTAGTAATTTTATTGTCGAAGACATTTCAAATTTTTGCCACATCGAATCGCTGCGATTCACGGACTACGTTCGGCAATTCGTCAAAGTGGGTGGAGGTGCATTGGGCGGAGGCATCGCAGGAGGAGTTCTGGGAATGCTTGGTGGGAATGCTCTTGTTCCCGGTCCCGGCGGAGTAATCGGCGGAGGGGTTGTAGGAGCAGCCTTGGGAGGTGTGGGTGGATACCTTGCAATCGACCGGTGGTTTCGCAACCGGGCACACCGGCGTTATCCGATTTTGCGCGGAGGGACTCCTGCAGGACTCCATCCCGCACTGGCGTAGTGGAGACCGGTTCGTCTCTTGCGCAAAGAGAAAAACCCGATATACTAGATGCATCAACGTATCTGGTAATTGACACTATTCCAACCTTGGAATGGTGGCTTCACCGTCCCCACCTATCTCATGAAAGCATCATTCCTCGCCGCCATTAACCAAATCTGTTCCGAAAAGAACGTGAAGCCCGATCAGGTCATCGAGGCCGTAAAACAGGCCATCGCCACCGCGTATCGGAAAGATTTCGGGAATAAAGAACAGGAGATCCGCGTGGAACTTGAGGAAGGCCGCGACATGCCGTCGATTCTTCTCGTGAAAGAAGTGGTGGAAGACGTGGAGAACGACAACTTTGAAATCAATCTCAAGGACGCGCGGAAGATCAAGCCCGACGTGGAAGTGGGCGACGAAATCGCGATCGACGTGACGCCGGTCGAGTACGGACGCATCGCGACGCAGGCGGCCAAGCAAGTGATCTTGCAGAAATTACAGGAGGCCGAGAAGCAGAGCTTGTACGAGATGTTCAAAGATCGTGAAGAGGAATTGCTGACGGCAAACGTGACGAAGGTCGACCCCAACTGGGTGACGCTCGAGATCGAAGGTATGACGGTGAGTCTCCCGTGGAGAGAGCAGATTCCCGGCGAGCACTACTACACCGGCAAGCGCATCCGCGTGTACCTGGATAAAGTGGAACTGACGGGAAAGGGCCCGCAGCTGCGGATTTCCCGCACGCACCCCAACCTCGTGAAGAAATTGCTCGAGCTTGAGATCCCCGAAGTCCGCAACGGCGACGTCGAGATCATGGGCATCGCCCGCGACGCCGGCTTCCGCAGCAAAGTGGCAGTGAAGAGCAACGACCCGCGTATTGATCCGATCGGCGCGTGCGTTGGGCAGAAGGGCGTGCGTATTCAAGCCGTGATGGAAGAGATCAACGGCGAACGCGTCGACATGATCGAATATTCGCCCGATCCGATTAAATTGATTTCCCTCGCGCTCCAACCCGCCGCGATCTCCGCGGTCATCATCGTGAACGATGAAGAGCGACTCGATGACCAGGGCCGCAAAGTGAAGAAGCGCGCCGCCGTGTTCGTGGAAGAAGCGCAGCGTCCGATGGCGATCGGCAAGAAAGGCCAGAATATCCGCCTCGCGACACAGCTGACCGCCTACGAACTCGACATGTACAACTACGCCGAGCTGCCCGCCTTCAAAGCGAAGCTCGCGGAACTGCGCGGGGAGCCGATGCCGGCCGAAGCTGCCGTTGAAGTCAGCGAAGGCAGCGAAGGAGGATCCGCGGCAGATGATGGGTCTGCAGGTGGCGCTTCAGCAACGACTGGCAATGATTCCGCCGCCGCGCCCGCCGCTACCGACGCGCCTCCCACGGAATCGGGAGAGAAAGCTGCATAGCGGAAACTTACTAAGAAACGCGAGTAATTTAAGCAACGAAAGAGGATATTTTCCTGTACTGCATGGGCAATTTCGCTATGCTTCCAACCCTTCAATTTCTCTTTCCTTCTCCCCCCGTATGCGCGCCCTGCCTTCGTTCTCCCGTGCCGTCTCGTCTTTTCTCATTGTCGCACTCAGCGTCGGCAGTTCCGTTTCATTGCCGGCGATGGCCGTGGCGAAAGGGAGGACCGACGTGGTGCGATCCGAAGGACGCGCGCAGTACACCGCCGATCAGGTCATCGTGAAACTGAAGAATGCGCCGACGACGGACGCGGCATCCGCGATGACGAACATCGCGCGTGAGAAGGGAGTGCAGGTGAAGAACGTAAAAAATCTCCTCAGGAAAACGGCGCAGGTCAAAGGGAAGGCGAGGCTCGAAGCACTGGCCGATACGATCTTCACGGTCAACCTCAACGGCGGAGACCCTGTGGCGGTCGCGCGACAACTGAAGACCGATCCGCGCGTGGCGTTTGCCGAACCGAACTACAAACTGCATGCGCTTGTAACGCCCAATGATCCGCTCTACGGACAGCAGTGGGATCTGAGTAACACGGGGCAGACCGGCGGTACGACGGACGCGGACATTGATGCTCCCGAGGGCTGGAACACGACGCATGACAGCACTCTCACCGTCGCAGTCATCGACACCGGCGTCGATTACACCCATCCGGACTTGGCGGGAAACATGTGGACCAACCCCGGGGAAATCGCCGGAAACGGCCTTGATGACGATGTAAACGGATACGTGGATGACGTTCACGGGTACGACTTTGTGAACCGAGACGGCAATCCAATGGACGACTTCGGCCACGGCACGCACTGTGCCGGCACCATCGGTGCCAAGGGCAATAACGGCGTCGGGATCGCCGGCATCAATTGGAACGTGAAGATCGCCGCCCTCAAGTTCCTCGATTCGTCCGGCGGAGGTACCACCGAAGGCGCGGTGGAAGCGATTCTCTACGCCAATAAAATGGGCTTCAAAGTCACGAGCAACAGCTGGGGCGGCGGAGGGTTCTCCCAAATTCTCTACGATGCGATTGCCGCTGCGAACAGCGAAGGCAGAATCTTTATCGCGGCTTCCGGCAATGACGGATCGGACACCGACGCATTCCCGATGTACCCGGCTGCGTACGATCTGCCGAATATCATTTCGGTCGCCGCCACCGACCACAACGACGCGCTTTCCGGCTTTTCCAACTACGGCGCGGTCTCCGTCGATATCGCCGCACCCGGCGATGACACGCTCTCCACCGTGCCCACGGGCTCCTGTCAACTGTGCGACCCCTCCGGGTACCTGCTCCTCAGCGGCACCTCCATGGCGACGCCGCACGTCGCGGGCGCTGCCGCACTGCTCTGGTCACGAGAACCCGGGCTGACCAACGCCCAGCTCAAGACCAAGCTCTTGGCACGCGTCGACACGCTCCCCTCGCTCACAGGAAAAATGGTGAGTGATGGTCGCATGAACCTGCAAACGCTCTTTGAAGTCGATACGACCGCCCCCTCTCCCGTCACCAACCTCACGGCAACGGCAACCGCATTCAACGCCATCGCCCTCACATGGACGGCCACGGGCGACGATGCAACGACCGGCCGCGCGAGTCGTTACGATGTGCGCTACTCCACCGGCCCGATCACCGCAGGGAACTTCGCCACCGCGACGGTCGCGACCGGCGAACCCGTTCCCGGGTCTGCCGGATCGGCGGAGTCGATGGTGATTCGCGGTCTTGACCCCCTCACAACGTACTACGTGGCGATGAAGGTTATCGACAACGTCGGGAATGCCTCCGCACTCTCCAACGTGCCCTCCGCAAAGACATTGGCAGCGACGACGATCTTCACCGACAACATGGAGAACGGCATCAACGGCTGGGCCACCGGCGGCGTCATCTTCGACGCAGACAACCTTTGGCATCAGAGTACCCGCCGCAACGTGAGTCCGACGCATGCCTGGTACTACGGAAAGGAGAGTACGGGCAACTACGATACCGGCACGCATAACATCGGTACCTTGACCTCGCCCGTCATTTCGCTCAGCAACCTCACGAGCAGCGAACTTGTCTTCTCGCAATTCGTGGACACGGAGAACTTCTCCTTTGTCGATCTTGCCCAGGTGCAGGCGCGCGTCTTGACTTCCTCCGTATCGACATCGGCATCTCCGCTGTACGGTCCTCCGCCACTGCCCGATCCCAATCAATGGACGACGTTGCTCCAAACGGGAACCACAAACGGTATCTTTACGAAGGAGTCCGTCGATCTCAGCGCGTTCGACGGCAAAACCATTCAGATCCGGTTCCTATTCGATACGGTCGACGATTTCCTGAACGCATTCGAAGGCTGGTACGTCGATGATGTTTCCGTCCGGGGCACCTCCACCGCCGTCGGCGTCGACGTTCGCCCGACACTCAAACTTGCTCCGCAGATTCATGCCGGTGACACTCTTCCTGAGAGCTGGACTATCGAGGTGATTGGAGAAGGCAGCGCCACGGGCATCGTGTCGCAGACGCTCCCCGCAGGATTTGTCTTCCTGAATTCCGTTCCGGGTGGTCCGAACGGCTGCAAGCTCGTGGAAACCAACAAAGTGAGTTGCCCCTTTACAAACTTGAAGTCCGGCTCGCCGCAGGGTTACCTCGTCTACGTGAAGGTTCCGGCCAATTACCCGTGCAACACGAATTTCACGACGCAGATTGCGGTTGAGAGCAGTTCGGCCACCGATCCGACTCCGGGGAACAACACCTCGACGGCAACGACGAAGGTGACGTGCACCGGTAATTCGTCGTCTTCCAGTTCCAGCACGAGTTCGTCGAGTTCAACCTCATCGAGTTCAAGCTCTAGTTCCAGAACAAGCTCCTCGAGTTCGAGCTCCACCTCGTCGAGTTCGAGTTCGAGCTCCACGTCCTCAAGTTCAACGTCCTCCAGTTCCAGCAGCAGTTCATCGACGGGTCCCGGCGTCGATGTCCGCCCGACGCTCAAGCTTCCTCCGCAGATTCACGCCGGTAGCGATCTCCCGGAAAACTGGATCATGGAAGTTCTGGGTTCAGGCAATGCGACGGGTACCATCTCTCAGACGCTACCTGCCGGATTTACCTTCCTGAATTCCGCTCCCGGTGGCCCAGACGGTTGCAAGCTCATCGGAACCAACAAAGTGATTTGCCCTTTTACCAACCTGAATTCCACTGCGTCGAAGAGTTTCCTCGTCTACGTGAAGGTTCCGGCCAACTACCCGTGCAACACGAATTTCACGACGCAGATTGCGATTGCGACCAGTTCCGCGGCGGATCCGAATCCGGGGAACAACACCTCGACGGCAACGACGAAGGTGACGTGCACTGGTAACTCGTCGTCGTCTTCAAGCTCGACGAGTTCCTCGACGTCATCGAGTTCGTCGAGTTCAACATCGACCAGCTCCAGCACGAGCTCCTCAAGTTCAAGCTCCACCTCGTCGAGTTCGAGTTCAAGCTCCACATCCTCGAGTTCGACCTCCTCCAGTTCCAGCAGCAGTTCCTCCACGGGCCCCGGCGTCGACGTCAAAACAACCCTCAAGCTTCCTCCCCAGATCCATGCAGGAGACAAACTTCCGGAGAACTGGATCATTGAAGTGGTGGGAGCAGGCAATGCGACGGGCACGGTGACGCAGACGCTGCCTACAGGATTCGTCTTCCAGAACTCCGCACCAAGCGGATGCACGCCCCTGGCGAACAACAAAGTGAGCTGCCCGTTCACTGGTCTAAATTCCAGTGCAGCGAAAAGTTACCTTGTCTACGTGAAGGTTCCGGCCAATTACCCGTGCAACACGAATTTCACGACGCAGATTGCCGTTGCAACCAGTTCCGCAGCGGATCCGGTTCCGGGGAACAACATGTCTGAGGCATTCACGAAGGTGACGTGCGCCTCCGTCTCGACGGGCAACCTCTACGTCTCGCAGAACACCACTCCGCTCCGCAGTCGCCAACTGACCGGCGGCGCGCTCGGCGAAGCGGTGCTCCGTCTTACATTCCGCGCGGACACGGAGAAGATCGACGTGACCGATCTGCAGTTGAGCCAGCTCAACGGCACGACCATCGGCTCCATCGACCGGCTCGAATTGTACAAGCCGGGAGAAACGTTGCCGTTTGCCAGCGCGACCGTCGCCGGTTGCGGGACCGACGTCACGCCTCCAAAGACCTTCTGCGCCAAGATGCTGTCGCAACAGCTTGTAATCGCACCGGATCTCGACGTGGTCGTGATCGTGCAACCGCGCATGAAGACGGACGAGAACGGCGCGGTATCGGGTGACGCGGTGCAGCTCTTTGTGTCTCCCGCCGCCGTCGTGAACTACACCACCGGCGAAGGCGCGGTGAAGGCGCGCGGATTGGCCTCCAGCCGCACGCTGGCCGCGAACAACGGCAATGCGACGCCCGAGGGCGAGATCTTCATCGGCCGCACGTCCGCCGCATCGACGAACCAGCAGATCACGGGGAATCCCAACGTGACGGTGCTGAGCAAGATCATGGCCATCGTAAACGCCAACCCGGATGCAAACGGCACCAATGTCCCCACAGGAATCGCCGACGTCGGCCAATTCAAAATCACCGCGGCGCCGAATAACAACACGAAGAACGGGTCCAATGACGTCGTCGTCGCCGACGCATTCTTCAACGTCATCGCCACGAACGTCGCGATTGACGGCTCTTCCTTGAAGTTCTTCAACAAAGCCAGCAGCAGCACGTTCGTCTCCTGTTCTCCGGTAGCAACGGACGGCTCGCCGCTCGCGGGCACCGTGACCGGCAACTTCCTGGCCAAATGCACCGATCTGAGCGGAGCAAACACCGCCATTGATTCCGGCACGGACCAGACGTTCGTTCTCCGTCTGAACATCACGAATCCGAAAGTCGACTCTACACAGGCGTCCGCACTTCAGGTGAGCCTGCAGAACTTCGATTCCATCGCCAACGGAAGCCTCAGCGCCATCACCAGCCACTTCCAGTGGCACGATACGGACACCGTCTCGACGCCGTACCTCTGGGTGGAATACCCGGAGACGATCGTGAAGTCGACGATGTATCAGTCCTGATGACACCGAATAAAAGACTGGAAGGAGCGGCCACGGGCCGCTCTTTTCGAAAATGATCTTGACGATGGGGCAAGACGCACTAGCATGAAAGACTCATGAAACGGACATCTTCCTTCGCCGCATTGCGTCGCCGCCGTCTGTTCTCCACAGAGGGCCGGTGACCTTGTAACTGCCGCGAATCACCAGCGCCCCCTCTGTGGAGGAGGGCGTTTTTTAAAAAACGCCCAGGCGCTGGTAGCGGCATTCTCCTTTCCATCATGACCTCGATAGACACCATCGTCGCACTGAATGCGACCCTCTCAAAAGATTCTCTATCTCCGGACAAGCACAACGCTTTGGCCGATGCGTTGGAACAATGCGGTTTTGTTTCTGCGGCACACAAACAACGCATGATCGCACTGATGCTCACAAGCATTCCAAAAATTCAGGCAATGATCGGCGACTGCCCTCAATTCCACGGGCCGGTGGAAGGCGGCTTCGTTCTCAACAAGACGGAAATCTACGAGCCCAAAGAAAAGAATGAATGTGGCACGGCTGAACGCGGATTCAAGATACTTGGAGGGAATGCATACAGTGTCGGCTATTACACACTGGGGAACGACGAACCTTCTTTTCATCACATCACGCACAAGGACGACCCCCGGCTAACGGTCGAGATTGATTCCGGATCGCTGAGTATCATCGAAGGCACGCAGTCATTCACAAGTATTGATGACATTCTCGCCCGAAAGGGACGCCTCGAGGATCCAATCCGGCAAACGCATTTCGGTTCTCCGCTGGTACTGGAAGAACTCGTTGCCAATCCGATCCTCGACCGCGCATGGGAAATGGTCGTCACCGCGCGGAAGGCAATTGATGCCATTGTCACATCCATAACCACCGTCCGCAGAATGCCCTAGAGACAGGAACAGCCCCCGGCCGCGGGGGCTTTTTTGAAGCTTCAGCCATGGCTTTTGCCCATCTAGAGCCGTATTCTTGATCCAATGAAGCTCCCCCCGCTCCCTTTCGTCGTTCTGGATACGGAGACCACGGGTTTCGTCCCGAAGGTACACCGGGTGATCGAGTTCGCGAGCACCGAAGTGCGGGACGGGAAAGTGAAGAACGAATACGAACAACTCTTTCATCATGCCGACGTGCCGCCGGTAGTGCAGGTGCTGACGCGCATCAAGACGACGGATCTCGTCGGCAAGCCCGCGCTTGCGGATCACCGCGAGGATATTCTCAAGCATCTGCCGGACGACGCGCTCATCGTCGGGCAGAACGTAAACTTCGACATCGGCATGCTCAAGGGGGAAGGAATCGACCTGTCCGGTCGCCCGTGCATCGATACGTCGATGCTCGCGTCGCTGGTGTTCCCGGAACTGGAGAGTTACTCGCTCGGATATCTGAGTACCGTGCTCAACTTGAATCATGATCCGCCGCACCGCGCACTCGGCGATGTCCGCGCAACGATGGAACTGCTCGGCAAATGCTGGGAACGGCTGTTGGAATTGCCCAAAGACCTGCGCGACCTCGCCGACGCGATCATGGATCGCGCGCCGAAGGGTTACAAGATGCTCTTTGAGGCGTTACCTCCGCCCACGGCGAAGAAAGAACCGAAGTGGATTCATTGGAAGGATTCCGTGACTTCTCCCAGTGGCGTTTCTTCTCCCATCTCACCCGGGACTCCCGATTTGGGGAAGCCTGCACTGCTTGATGAGCCGCTCGACCCGCTCCACCTGCAAATGATCATCGAAGGGGCTCTGGCGGATTCCTCACGCAGGCACTGGATCGCCGTGAAGAGTCTCCGTCCGGTTCTTCGCCGGATGCCGGAACCGCTGATGAAGAATATCCGAGTCCTCTATCCCCCGCACTCGCTGGTCGATGTCGACGCCGTGCTCCGTTTCTCGCAACAGAAGGAATACACCGCCGACGAAGCCACTCTCGCGCTCAAGCTCGCCTGGTACGAACCGCAGCGCCGTGACGAGTTTCCTCTGCACGGCGGGGAAGACGCCGTGTGGAACGGCAAACTGAGCTGCACGGCGGTGTCCAAAGCGTACCTGAAACAATTTGAAAAATTGCCGTCCGTCGTCCTGCTCGATCATCGCGAGATGCTGACGTTTATTATGGACAGTGCTCCCCCGGAGGCGAAGGCATTGAGTGCCGGAGCACACGTGATCATTGATGACACATCGATGCTCGAAGATACCGCGACGAAAGCGTTTGGCTGGTACTGCTCACTCGATGATTTACGGGCCGCCGCCGAAGGCAACGCGATGCTGACCAAATTCATGGACACGCTGCAGTTGTGGATCGAGAAAATTCGCCAGTTCCAGGACATCCGCTATCTGACGCAGCCCGATCTCACCGCGCCCGACGCGAAGGGGCTGACGAAGCTTCTCGATGATGTCCGGAATCAAGAATGGCCCGCCCAAGTCCTCGATAGACTGGAT
>JABFSS010000113.1 GCA_013140485.1 Candidatus Peribacteraceae bacterium
TGCCCGTTCTGAGCGACGCTGCCGAGCCGGAGATGCTGGATAATAACGATGCCACGGAGCCGCATTGTACAACCGCTGCGGCTGGCCGCAATAAAAAGACTCCTGGATGGCTGTTGTACACTGCACGAAATGATTTCTGTTTTGAAAGGAAACACGACGGCTTGGATCGGCATTGTTCTTGCGGTTGCAGTTCTTCTTTTGCTTGGCCATGTCGCCAGGCCGGTGGTGTACTTGAGCAACGACGTTGATTTGTACCAGAAGATCGCCGAAAACGCATGGACCGGCTCCGACATGCTGAAGAGCGAGTACCCGCCGCTTGCGACAGCGCTCTTTGCGATGGTCGATCCGCCGGCGTTTCCCCCGCCGTTCCCGGATGTGTGGAGAGCATTCATTCTTCTGGCTTCGATCGGAGCAGCAGTGTGGGCAGCCGTACGATTTTCCGCACGCGATGCGCTTGGAATTCTCCTCTCGATAAGTGCAACCATGCTCCTCCTCGGATTCGACGTGACCTGGGGCCGGTACGACATTCTGGTGGGCATTCTTCTGCTGATGACCTGGCTGGCGCACAGACATGAAAAATATGCCGCAAGCGGGCTGTTGTTGATGATTGCCGCAGCGTTGAAACTTGTTCCATTCGCCCTGTTCCCTCTTCTTTTTCTGGCGACTCCCAACAAGTCGCGCAGGAGTCTCGTATGGGGAACGCTGGGAGGAGTCACATTCGCCACGGCGCTGCCCTTTCTCATTCTTGGAACCGTCGGAACGATTGAGAACATTCTCTATATGAGCGTCTATCACTCCAGCCGGGGCGTGCAGCTGGAATCCACCTGGTCGGGTCTCACGATTTTCACCGAAATGCTGCACGGAGACAAAGCGACGATGCTCTTCGCAAACGGCGTGCACGAAAATATCGAAGTCCCTAAGTTCATCCACTTCCTGAGCATCGTGCTCGTCGTAGCCGGACTTGCGGGAGTGTATTGGCAAACGGCACGAAAGCGATCCGGCGATCTCGCGCTGCCGTTTCTTGCCGCTCTCTCGTGGCTCATTGCCGTCAGCACCGTTCTCTCACCGCAGTACGCCGTGTGGATTCTTCCGTTGATACTTTTTTGGAGCGTCGAACGCCTGTTCGAGAAGAAACAGAAGAACCGATGCATGGTCATCTGCATTCTGGCCATCGGCTGCGCGATCGCCTTGTTGACGCACTGGTTGTATCCCAACCGGTACGAGGCGCTTCTTGATCAAAAGCATATTTTCCCCGTACTCGTCCTGAATCTTCGTAATGCGTTATTTTTCGCGCTGACGGGAATCTGTTACTTTGCAAGCACGTCTAAATCGCGCAGCACTTCTGCCGGATGATCTTCGACCTTCACTTTTTCATACACTTTAGCGATCTTCCCGTCCGGAGCGATCAAATAGGAGATTCGCAAGATGCCCATGTAATTCTTTCCCATGAATGACTTTTCTCCCCACGCGCCGTACGCTTCGATCATCGTCTTGTCCGCATCGGAGAGCAGCGGGAACGAGAGGGAAAACTTCTGAGCAAATTTCGCGTGCTTCTCGACGGAATCGGCACTGACACCGAAAATCACGACATCGTGCTTTTTGAGCTTCACCATCTCGTCTTGAAACCCGCAGGCTTCCGTCGTGCAGCCGGGAGTGTCGTCTTTGGGATAAAAGTAGATCAGGACCCAGCGACCCTTCTCCTCACTCAGTGAATGGACCGTTCCGTCTTGGTCGGGAAGAGTGAAATTCGGCGCGGGTGTTCCAACGGTGAGCATGTGGGAGATATACTACAAGCCGTAGCAACTCTATGCGCCAATTTCTTTTCCTTCTTCTCGTTCCCTCTCTGCTTGCGGGATGCACTCAGCCCATGACGACTTCTCTGCCATCGTTGGCCCCAGGAACTATCCGCTTTCTGCCCATCGGCGATTCGTACACGATCGGCCAAGGGATCGACCCGAAAGAAATTTGGCCGGTTCTGCTCACCGAACGACTAAAGGAAGCCGGTATCAACATCGAATTGATCGGGAATCCCGCACGTACAGGCTGGACCACGCAGGATGCCATCAAGAAGGAATTGCCAATATTTGAATCTGAACGACCGACATTCTCCACTCTGCTCATCGGCGTGAACGATTGGGTTCAGGGAGTTGATGCAGGGATGTTTCGGGAGCGACTGTCTTTTTTGCTCGACCGGATGCAGGCGACGTTGCCGCCAAACCGCCTGATCGTGATCACGATCCCCGACTTCAGCGTGACGCCTGCCGGGAGTTCATTCGGCGATCCGTCGGAAAACGCCGAGGGAATCCGTTCGTTTAACCAGATTATCCAAGAAGAAGCGATAAAGCGCAGCCTGCCGGTCGTCGATCTCTTCACACTCAGCCAGGCGATGGGAACAGACTCCTCACTGGTTGCCGATGACGGGCTCCATCCGTCGGCGAAAGAGCACCTGCTGTGGCTGGAGCAGATATTGCCGGTAGCTCTGAAGACTCTGGCACAGAGATAAATCTGCTATCCTCTCGTCAGTCTCGGGACCCTTCGCTCTCTCAGGGCAGGCTCCCCTCAGTTGGGTCGAGGATCGCTTGCGATCCGAGCAAATCAAAAAAAGCGCCTGGCGCAAAACTCCATGCTGCTATTCTTTTCGCAACTGGTATTCTCTTAATATTCTCGGGACGTAGCTCAGTTGGCTAGAGCGCCTGGTTTGGGACCAGGAGGCCGTGGGTTCAAGTCCCCCCGTCCCGACCAAATATTATCTTTCAATTATGATTGGATTCAAAAAACTTTTGGATGGGCGGAAGAAGCAAGAAAACCTAAGAATTGCTTTGTCAGACCCTAGTTTGAATGTCCAACAATTATTAGAGAACCGAGAGAAGAATTTTCGGCAAAATGAAAAATATTATTTGCTAAATATTGCTGACTCAGACAAATATTTGCTAACAATTACATCAGCGGCAATTGGCTTGCTATTAGCATTTATTAAAGATCAAGGGACAAGCACAATTTTTAAGCAAATCGGAGCTGTTTCTATCGTTGAATTAAGCCTTTCTTTAATTTTTTTGGTTGGCTCTTCATTAGTAGCTGTTAGAGCAACTCAAATGAGGCGAATGCAACAACTCTTACTTGATTTGAAGGAAAGCATAAAAGAAACAAGCCATACAGAAAGGATTAGTCAAAGTGACCTTAAGTATGAAATAGAAAAATATCAGACTCAATATACAAAAAAGATGAACAAGTCAGAAAGTCACCGGCTGCTTGCCATATCCTTCTTTCTGGGTGGAATTATCGCAACTATCACATTCGTATCCCTTAATCTTTTCAAAGCAATCGGGGTCGATATTCCTGAAACTACAATTTTATCAACAATTTCATTTATAATAATTTTTGTTATTCCATTTTTTTCAATGTTTTGGTTTTCCTAAAGCCTTATGAGCACTCATTACAAATACCTCGATCTTGTGATGGCCGCGTTCGTCACGGTTCTTCTGATCAGCAACATCGCCTCATCTGCGAAGATCGTCGACTGGGGATTCAGCATCAGCGGATTGCCGCTCGCTTTTGATGCAGGGACGCTGATGTTTCCGCTCAGTTACATCTTCGGCGATATCCTGACCGAAGTGTACGGCTTCCGGAAAAGCCGTCGCGTGATCTGGGTCGGCTTTGCAGCGTCTGCCGCGATGAGTGCGAGCTTCTGGGTGGTGCAGAACTTGCCCGGTGAAGCGCAGTGGCAGGGGTACGCGGGCGATGCCGCGTACGGAGCGATTCTGGGTGGCGTGAGCAGCGGAGGCATCATCGTTGCGAGTTTGGTTGCGTATTTCCTGGGTGAGTTCAGCAACTCGTACGTGCTCGCAAAGATGAAGGTGGCGATGGAGGGCAAAATGCTCTGGATGCGCACCATCGGATCGACGCTGATTGGCGAAGCCATCGACACCAGCGGCTTCATCCTGATCGCGACGCTCTTCGGAGTGTTTCCATGGGAAATCTTCTGGACGCTGGTCGTGACCAACTACGTCTTTAAAGTCGCCGTCGAAGTCATCTTGACACCCGTGACGTACGGCATCGTCGGCTTCCTGAAACGTTCGGAGCAGGAGGATTACTACGACCGGAAAACAAACTTTAATCCGTTTGCCCTGAACGAACCGAGAGCATAATTACGCCACTAGACAATTCTATGTAAATGTGTAATATACTGCATACACGCAGACGGTCTGCGTGGTTCGTGCACCTGATCTTTGGGAGAGCAAAAAATGCTCACGCTTCTTCGGCTCCTGTTCGTGCCGGTAGACTGCAAGTACAAACGGCAGTCATTGTCTTTAGGAGTGTTGATTGGCTTCCTCCTTAGTCTGTTGGGCGCGGTGATACTGGTTCATGCTGAACCAACCACACCGCTTATCCCCATTTTTCTAATCATTACATTTTCATTTGTCGGATTAATGATTAGCAAAAAATGGGGGGATAGCGTCGACCTAGGCATTTTGGCAGACGAACCCGATGCGTTCGAAGCCAATGACAGCCACAACCGGAAAGCACAATGGCTGCTATTCGGTGCAATGCACCTGACGTTCATCGGCATTGCAATGCTTGCGTTACTTGCTTTTGAGTAAGCGCTCCCTGAATTGTGCACTGCACCCCCTCGCGAACTTCGCGAGGGGGTGCTTCTAATCACAAAAATTTAAAACCAGTCAGGACTTGCTTCCAAATCCGACGACCAAGCACGCCGCGCCGATGACGGCGTGGAGAATGTTATCCGCGTCGTTGACTGGGAAGATGCCGAGAACCGTCGTGCCCTGCATGTAGCCGATCAGGGCGACTGCAGCGTAGACGAGTCCGAAGATGATCAAGTACAAACGGGCCATCGCATGATTGCCTCCGACGACGAGCGCGACGACACCCGAGGCGAGGTGAATGACGTTGTGGATCGTATCCACTTCAAAAATGCCGAGCAGCGGACTCGACATGAAGAATCCGAGGACTCCGATAAGAACAAAGACAACGCCGAGAATGCGGGTAAGAGGAGAAACGAGTGCGCCCATAAGATTGGAAGGGGGAAGGAGATTTGCTCACACGCTAGCAAAAGAAACTGCCGCTTCATTCAAAATTGAAAAAGCTGCAACAGAATCTGTACAGCACGGCAATAGCGGTTCAGAGTAAGACCATCATGGCGAAGCCCACTGCCGAAGTACCGACGTCCGCTCCACTTGCCTATCGCTTACGCCCGAGGACTCTCGACGAATTCGTCGGGCAGAACGACATCGTAGGACCCGGAACGACGCTTCGTACAGCCATAGAAAAAGATGAGCTGCGCTCCGCGATTCTCTCAGGACCTCCCGGCACGGGCAAAACGACGCTGGCCCACGTGATCGCCAACGTCACCGAAGCACAGTTCGTACAGGTCAACGCCGTCACGAGCGGCGTGAAAGAGTTGAAAGCAATCTGCGCGGAGGCGGAAAAAATGCTCACGAACCTCAAACAGCGGACCGTGCTCTTTGTGGATGAAATTCACCGGTTCAATCGTGGCCAGCAGGACGCACTGCTCCCGTCGGTGGAGAACGGCAGCGTGATCCTCATCGGAGCGACCACGCAGAATCCGTATTTTGACGTGAATGCGGCGTTGATCTCGCGTTCGCAGGTCGTTCTGCTGAAGCCACTCTCGATTGAAGATCTAACGACCATCCTGAAACGGGCATTGGAAGATGAACGGGGTTTCGACGGTAAACTGAAAGTTGATGACGCGGTGCTGGAGCGCATCGCTCATATCGCGAATGGAGACGCACGCATCGCACTCAACACGCTAGAACTGACGGCGATGACCGCTGGCAAGAAAATTACGCTCGCGAATGCAGAGAAGATCCTGCGGCAGAAATCCCTCCGGTACGATAAATCCGGCGAAGACCACTACAACGTCATCTCGGCGTTCATCAAATCCATGAGAGGGTCTGACCCCGATGCCGCTCTCCTCTGGATGTTCCGCATACTGGAAAGTGGCGAGGACCCCCGTTTTCTCTTCCGGCGCATGGCAATCTTCGCGAGCGAAGACGTCGGAAATGCCGACCCGCGCGCGCTCCAATTCGTCATCTCCGCGTGGCAGGCATTTGAACTCGTCGGACTGCCCGAAGGCGAATTCTTCCTCGCCCACGCGTGTGTGTACGTCAGCCAGGCACCCAAGAGCAACGCCATCACGCGCGCAATGGGAGCATCGAAGAAAGCGATTCATGAATCCCCCACTCTTGAAGTCCCGAATCATTTACGCAACGCGCCGGTGAAGGGAATGAAACAGCAAGGCTACGGTGTCGACTACCAGTATCCGCACAATCATCCTGGAGCTGTCGTAGCGGCGAATTATTTCCCGATTGGCATGCAACACCAGAACTTCTACGAGCCGAGTGATCGGGGGTTTGAGGCGGAGGTACGAGATAGACTCAGGGCTGCCAAAGCGAAAATTCGAGACTCAGGAGACGTGATGGTCGCGACTACTCAGGAAGACGAGGGCTCCGTGGGACGATAAATCCTTCCTGTTCGAGTCTTTTCTGAAGAATATTTTTCAATCTCCACACCGCATTGCCCGCGTGATTCCGCGTCATTCCTGTTTCTTCCATAACTTGTTCGTATGTTTTCGTTCCGAGAAGAATATCACCCACGGGCGCGAGCCGACCAAGGACGAGTTTATAGTCGGTGATAAATTTTTGTATAAATCGGTATAAATCCTGCGCATCAGTCTCTGCGACATTGATCGCCTTGGGGTCGGGGATATCGTCAAGAAACAAATCTGCAGAATCGACCGGCCGAAGGTGCTTTCTTTCTGCATCTGTCTTGCGAATATGGTTGACCATTTTCCTTTGAGCGACTGTAAACAACCACCCGGGGAGATTCCCATCCACTTTGATCGTATTTTTACGTTGTATGAGCTCAATATATGTTTCCTGGAGCACATCGTCGATTACACCATGCACATCATCGAAAAACCATTTCTTAGCAAGCATATGACAAAGTAGTGATTTTTTTAGCGACAATGAGGTCGCTTTCCAAAAAGTATCGAACGAGTCGGAGACTCCCCGTATTTCACCTTCACCTTTCAGCGTCAGATAACAGATGGATTCCGCTGCCAGTGTTGCCAGATCTAATTTTCCGTTTTCATGTGGCGTGCCGAGCATCCTAAATATTATACATTTTATTTATTTTTTGTCAACGATACGCGACCTTCTGTTCAGGCAAGATGAAAATTATGTTCCTCACGGTCGTCACCGCCTCGCGTTCGGGAGCCATCGGCTCGGGTTTGACGTATGAAGCCGGCACTCAGAAGATTCAGCCAGGTTCAGCTGTGAGAGTTCCTCTCCGCAAGAGCTTTGTGGAAGGCATCGTGATCGAAGTGATGGACAAGAAACTCCAGACCGAATTCGATTTACGCTCCATCAAAGAAGTTCTCGGTGACGTGCCTCTGTTGACCGAGGCGCAAATAAAGACCGTGCGGTGGATGAGTGAGTATTACTGCTGCTCGTTGCGCCAAGCTCTCCAAGTCTGGCTTCCACCCCCCCCGTGGTCGCGGCTGCTTCCGAAAGAAACTGTCATGTTTCGAAAGGCGGCCAATGACCGGCCTGCGCGCGGTAAGAAAGCTGAAGCTGTATTGGAATTTTTGGAAGGCAGAGAATGGACCTCGCGCGAAGAGATCATTCATGAAACCGGAGCGAGTCCTGCCGTTCTCAAAAGATTGTTAGAGCTCGGATGCCTGGTGCGTGAAACGCAGAGGGCTTCGATGCTCACGTCGCGACCGGTGTCTGTGGCAGCCAAGAACGAGGCTGTTCTGACGTCTTCGCAAAAAGAGGTCTACGAATCGGTTAAAACAGACCCGCGTCCGTCATTGCTATTCGGCATTACCAGCAGCGGGAAGACAGAAATTTATGCCGCTCTGATTGCAGACGCCATTCGCGCGGGAAAGCAGGCGATCCTCCTGGTGCCCGAAATCCTGCTTACCGAAAATGTGATCGACCGCTTTACGCAGATGCTCGCGCATGAACAAATTTCCGTTCTGCACAGCCGGCTGAAGCCAGGCCAGCGAAAGGAAGAATGGAAACGAATTCACCGTGGTGACGTCAGCCTCGTGATCGGCTCCCGCAGCGCGCTCTTCGCGCCTCTCAAGAACCTGGGCATCGTCATCCTCGACGAAGAACACGAGTGGACCTACAAGAACGAGCAGACGCCGCGGTACCACGCCCGCGAGACGGCCGAAGCGTTGTGCCGTCATGCCGGAGCGAAACTGCTGCTGGGGAGCGCAACACCGTCGTTGGAATCCTGGTCCAGAGCCCAACGTGGGTCTTCGACCCGCGCACCATACCACCTGGCGAGACTCCCAGACCGCTACGGCAGCAATGCACTCGCGACAGTGACCGTCGTTGATCTCGCAGGGGCGGAATTCGGAAAAAATTATCCCTTCACATCGCAGCTGCTGACCGCGATAGAGGAACGACTGAAGCGCAAGGAGCAGACAGTACTCTTTCTCAACCGAAGAGGAGCCGCAAGTGCGCTGCTGTGTCTGGAGTGCAGACGCAGAGTGATTTCTACTGAGTCGCAGCTGCCCTTTACCGTCCATCATGATAGTTCCGGGAAGCCCTTTCTGATCGATCACACGACCAATATCCGAGCGGACGTCCCCGCAAAGTGTCCGCACTGCGCCAGTGTGAACCTGATCGAAGTCGGAGCGGGCACGCAGCGCATCGAGGCAATCATGACGAAACTTTTCCCCAAAGCGCGTCTTCTCCGCGCAGACACGGATACCCTTGAGACGCCCGAGCAAATGCGCTCCCTCTTGCAGAAGATGAAGAACGGAGAAGCGGATATTCTGCTCGGCACGCAGAGCGTCGTAAAAGGACTGGACTTGCCCAACGTCACGCTCGCCGCAGTGATGATCGCGGACATCGGCCTCTCACTGCCGCACTTTCGCGCCGGCGAACGCATCATGCAGCTCTTGACCCAACTCACCGGACGAAGCGGCCGCGCCAAACCCGGCGAAGTGATCATCCAGACGTTCCGGCCCGATTCCGCCGAAGTGATCGCCGCGTCCAAGCACGAAACCGAACGCTACCTGGAAGACGAACTTCGCATGCGCTTGCACGCGGGCTATCCACCCGCCGCCTCGATGATCCGCCTGCTCGTTCGGGGGCCGGATGCCGGTGCACGTGCCAAAAAACTGCAGACGGATGCCATGACGGCAAATATGAAATCGGGCGGGAACGTCAAAATCTCCATGGGTCCGACGCTTTTTGGCGCAGGTCGCGAGTGGCAGGTGCTTCTACGCGGCGAAAAGCCCCGGGAACTGCTCGCGCATCTTCACTTGAAAGATGTGCCGGTGGATGTCGATCAACTAGAAACGGTGTGATACGCTGGAGAGCAATTCCCCTCTGATCGCTATGCCGTACCACAAGTATCTCTCCGAATTCCTCGGCGCGTTTACGCTCACGTTCGTCGCCTGGGTCTCCACCGTCTACGGCGTCCCTGCGAACGTCACGCACATGATGGTCGCCGCAACTCTTGGACTCTACGTATACACCGTGGGAGGCATCAGCGGAGCCCACCTGAATCCCGCCGTCACCATCGGAGTGCTGAGCGCCGGCAAGATCAAAACCAACGACGCCGTCATGTACGTGATTTTTCAGCTCGCGGGCGCAGTCGTCGCGATGACCGCGGGACGCTTCTTGAGTGGCGGCCAAATGGCTGCACTCGGCTATGACCTGAGCGCAGGAGCCGGCATCGCAGAGGCGATCGGCGCATTCATCCTCGCATTCGGGGTCATGTCGGCGACATTGCAGAAGATTCCTCCCGCCGCGAGCGGCATCGTCGTGGGCGGATCGCTCTTCATCGGTCTGTACGCGTCCTTCCAGTTCAGCAACGGCATCCTGAACCCCGCGGTCGCGCTGGGACTCAACGCCTTCGGCCCGATGGAAATCCTTGGTCCCATCGTCGGTGCAGTTGCCGGCAGCTGGGCGAGGGTTGCTTTGGAGAAGAAAGCATAGCCTTTCATTTTTTGAAGTTTGATATTTGTTTTTTGGCTTTGCATTCAGTAAAGCAAAAAGTACAAATCCCAAATTTCAAAAGAAATATATGTTAGGCGTTTCGCAAGTGATGCAATGCAATGCCCGCAGCCACGGCCACATTCAATGATTCTTTTTTGCCGAGCATCGGGATCTTGATGACGGAGTCTGAGATGTCCAGAATTTCCTGCGGCACTCCCGAGAGTTCATGCCCAACGATCAGACATATCTTCTCCGACGGCGTAAAGTCTTTCAGATCCACAGCATTATCAGTGAGTTCGAGAGGAATGATCGACCAACCATCTTTTTTCAGTTTCTTCACGATCTCCAGAGGATCCTGTGCATGTTCCCACAGGACAAATTCTTCGGCGCCAAGCGCGGTCTTGGTGATTTCTTTTCTCGGCGGCTGCCCCGTGTATCCGGTCAGATAGATTTTCTCAACGCCAAAAGCATCGCCGGTACGGAAAAAAGATCCGACATTCCACAGAGACCGGACATTATGCGCCACGAGACAGAGTTTTCTTTTCATAGAGACAGACGCTCCAGCGTACTCGCGTGTGGATTGGCAAAAACTTCCAGGAGCTTTGGCGAGGATACTTCGTGGTCCGATGCGCCGTCGATGCCATAAGCGATGCCCGTTTCACTGCCCTTGCCCCAGGCGTCTGCTCCGGTGTCGGGAATGTCTCGGCGGAGAAGGACGATCCGCTTGCCGATGAATTCTGCGCCGTCTTTGCCCTTCTTGATGAATGCACGCTCCTTATTCGCGTTGAAGACCGTCAAATCCGCCAGAATC
>JABFSS010000129.1 GCA_013140485.1 Candidatus Peribacteraceae bacterium
ATCCACGGTGACAATCGCATCCTTGGGAGCCAAGGCGAAGACATATTCGATCCGCTGGCCTTTGACGTTATCAGGACGGAAGCGCCGGAAGGACTCGGGAAAATCGTACTGGTAGACGCGTTCGCTGACGCCGAGCACGCGACAACCGTCCAGCCCCGCTTCTTCCTTCAATTCCCGCAGAGCCGCCTCAGTCACGTTCTCGTCCCCTTCGACTCCCCCTTGTGGCAACTGCCACGCGTCTTTCTTACGAGGCTTATGGAGCAGAAGAATCTGATAGATCGTCGTGCACGCGCCTCCCGGAAGACACACCTCCGACGGACGAAGGACGAGTATCGACGCAGCGCGACGGTAGACCTCAGCAACCACGCCCTCACTATACAACCGTTTTCGCAGAACGGATATTCGTGATGAGCGCGACGCCCGCGAGACTCAGGATGAA
Source organism: Candidatus Peribacteraceae bacterium (assembly GCA_013140485.1). Taxonomy (GTDB): domain Bacteria; phylum Patescibacteriota; class Gracilibacteria; order Peribacterales; family Peribacteraceae; genus JABFSS01. Next base: position 440 of record JABFSS010000129.1, read on the forward strand.
ACCGGTCAACTGCAGCATGGTCGGCCGCTCTCCCAGGAGCAGCATCGTGAAGACGAGCGAAAATGCCGGAGCGACCGCAAGCATCGACACGGCATCGACAAGCCGAAGGCGCTTGAGTCCTGCGTACCAGAAGAGCTTCCCCACAACGAGAATGACGACATAGAGCGCCATCCACCGCAGCGCAAACGGAGGAAGAGGGAACGACGGCCACTCTTCAACAAAGGCGCTGACGGGTAGCAGGATGACGCCCGCCAGGAATGAACGGAAACAGAGAAGTTCCGAGCCCCGAAGAGTCAGGAACGCCCGTTTTGCAAAGCGGTTTCCGAACGGCAGGAGAATGACTGCCAGCAGGATCATGGCTTCGCCGATGCCTCCATGCGTCGTCTCCCCGAAGATCGCGAGCGCGCCCGCCACCGTCAACCCGACCCCCAGCACGCCCCATCTCGTGAGGGATTCCCTAAACAGTAACCAGCTCACCACGGCCGTAAAGGGCACCTCCATCGTGATCATCAATCCTGTATTGATGCCCGTACTCAGCCGCGTTCCGAGAAAGATCAGCCCGTACGGCACCACGACGATGCAGACCGCGACACCGATGGCGCTCTTCAGTGTCTCGAGCGTGAAGATCTCCCTCCGCCAGCCTTGGAATGTAATGATCACCGCATAGGCGAGGCACGACGCAAGTTGGCAGACTGCCAAGAACCACAGAGGAGGAAGGAGTCCCGTGGCGGCGTGCGCGATCGCCGGGAACAACCCCTCGATAGCGACAGAGATGAGCGTGAGGAGCTGGCCGAGACGAATGTCGCGGGACATGAGAGGAGTATAGGTAAACGATGTAAACGAAGAAAACAAAGGAACCGAGGATCCTCGTTTTCCTCGTTTACCTCGATTGCTTCGCTTGCTTAATTCGAGTGTCTCTCCTCCTTCTGCTTAGTCGGCTTCTTGACCCTGCACGTCGAGCAGTACTTCGTCGTCTTGAAGTCCTTCCACGACTTTCCCTCCTTCTGCTTGTGCAGCCGGACGGTGCCCACGCGCATATTGCAGGCGGAGCAGTTCATGGCGAAGACGGTGCGCTTTCCTCGTGGCATAGCCCGGAGATGTTACTGAGGGAGGGCCAGGAGCGCAAGGCCGGCAAAAACGATCAGGAAACTCACGATTTTGACCGAAACGGCCTGTCTGGTGAGAAGTTCGCGGGGCGCGAAGGCCGGGAGCACCTTCCAGAAGATCCATGCGACCAAGAGAATGAAGAACGGCTGCACATTCGAGATGACCGATCCGAGCGAGAGCGGCCCGATGTCGTAGACCCAGGTGTTCAGATACGTCGCGACGAAAAACAGTATCACGACGCTGCCGCAGACAAAAAAGAACGGCCAACGGACGCGGCGGAGAAGAGCGATCACCGACGACCTCCAGCTCGGGACAAGGAGCGGAACGGCGAAGCACAGACTTTCCCGTGCGAGCAGAGGCAGCACAAAAGCAACGAGGACGCTCGTGCCGCCGCGCATCGCCGCTTTTTGCGTCGCATAGAAAGGAACGTAGAGCACCGCCAGCAACACAAGTAAAACGAATCCGAAGGGACCGATGAATCCCTTTCCGCGAAGAGAGAGGAAGGCAATGCCGCCGAGGAGCAGAATCACGCCGGCAAGCTGCGACATGGACCATGTCTCGCCGAAGAGCGCGATGCTGATCGCACTGAGCAGGACGGCAAAGATCGCCCATGCGATTTGCACGACCGATGCATCGATCCGATTGAGAATGGTGAAGAACGCGATATCGCCGAGGAAAGCGATCATGCCTGCAAGAACCAGGGGAATCGTCCACGAACCGGCGCCTCCCGATACGGCAAGCAACGTGAGAAGGACAGGCAAACTGAAACAGCTCTGACACCACATCAGCACATACGGACGCTTCTCATAGTGTTTGACGAGCACGGAATCGAGCACCGTCACGAGCGCCCAGCCCAGAGTAGCCACAAGTTGGAGCGCGAGCCACATGCGCCCAGCCTACCTCACCCCGGCGTACTCCTCCGCAAGTTGATATCCCGCATCGAATAACATTTCCGATTCAGGCGATCCGACGGTAACCGGGGGTTGCTTCAGGGCTTCCCAGGCATCGTGTCCGGCTTGAACACAACAAGGATGAATGGCTCCCCACCATGCCATTTCTCTGTCCGAAACATCGACGGACGCGAGGACGTCCCTCACTAATTTATTTTTCCGGATTTGAGTAAATGGAATCGTTTGCAGAGAAAGCACGTCCCTCTTTCCACACATCACATGGGTAATGAGCAGAGTTGCAACGAGATCATTTCGACCTACAGCGCTTGATGGATCTGCCGCTGCAAGACTTTTTTCCATTCTCTGCCGGACTTCATCGGCTGAAATTTCGAGAGTCAGGACTCTTCCTTTCTGGGAATTGATGAATATTGTTGTCGGCAATGCCATTGCGGAAAAAGCTTTTCGAAAAGCGGCAACGTACCCTGGAGCTTTGTCCAAGCTCGATGCATGTAATTTCAAAAGATCTTTCCGTGAAAATGGAGTGATCTTTGCTACCTTTTTGATTCTTTCAATGCCGATCATTGGCATATTTTATAAATTGACTTGGAGAATTGTCAATTTATCCGCCCCCGCTCATGTATCCCTCCTTCGTGCCCACCGTACTCAGATAGTTGAACGCACCGTTCGCCGCCGTCGAGCCTTCGCCCGCTGCAGTCGCGAACTGCGCGAAGTAATTGCTGGCATTGGTGACGTCACCGGCACCGAAGAACCCGGGAACGTTCGTGCTCTGGTCGGGCTTCACCTTCAAGTATCCCTTCGCATCGACCTCCGCGCCCACCTGCAGAGCAAGCTCTGTTGACGGGGTGGAACCAACTTCGATGAAGACACCGTCGACTGTCAAAGAATCTGATCCCTGGAACGCCTTCGCGAGCTTCACCGACTTCACCTTGGCATCGCCAAGCACTTCCGTGATCTGATTCTCCAGCACCATGACGATGTTCTTCTTCTCTTTGATCTTGTCGATCCAGTACGGCTCCGCGCGGAATTCGTTACGGCGATGGATCAGGTAGACCGTCTTCGCGACCTGAGCCGCAATCGCGGCACCCTCCACTGCCGAGTCCCCTCCTCCGATCACCGCGACGTCTTTGTTCTTATAGAAGAATGCGTCGCACGTAGCGCAGTACGTGACGCCCTTGCCAGAGAATTCCTCTTCGCCTTTCACGCCGAGATGACGCTTAGCGGAGCCCGTTGCCAAAATGATCGCCTTCCCTTCAAGGATCTCGCCGTTTTGGAACGTCACCGTGAACCCCTCCTTTGTCGCCTTTGTTCCTTTTGTCACCTTTGTCACATTCGCAACTTTGTGCGTCACCTCTTCGAAACTGACGGCATGCTTCTTGAAGTTTTCCATGAGATCCGGGCCCTTGATATCAATGATACCCGGCCAGTTGCCGACCTCCGCGGCCGTAATGCCCATTCCTCCATCCACGCCGCCGACGATCAGCGTCTTGAGCTTGTAGCGCGCGCAGTAGATGGCCGCCGTGTAGCCGGCGCAGCCGAGGCCAATGATCACTACATCAAACATGCCCATAGTATGTATGAAAGAGCGTGGATTTGGTATATATATTCAACTATGACTATCACACGACGACTGCTCCTCAGCCTGCTCGCTTTTATATTTCTCTTCTGCGTACTACTCTTTCTTTTGAGCCTTGCCGTGCATGTGAGCTTGATTGACGACGATCTTCTCATCCTGGTGCCTATCCTTTCAGGACCAGTATTGTTCATGGAATTTTTCCTGGCCGGAAGCAAGGTACTGCGAGAGAGAGCGGCGATCTCATTCGTCGTCCTGCTGGCCATTTGTGTTCCGCTGGAAGCGTTGTTCTTGTTTGGCATGGGCCCACTCGGCGGAGAAGGCGGTGTCTCTCCCGTCGTGATTCTCCTGCCCTTCCCACCGGCACTCCTGCTCGGATTCCTGACATCGCTCCTTGTGGAATATTGTTCGGCCCGCATCCTCATCTTCATCTCGTGCGCATGCTTCTTTCTCAATCTGGGAATTCTCGCTTTGCTCGGTTTTTGTTTTGCAAGCAACGGATCCTGCATGGCAACTGCAGCGATGGAGCGCGGAGCGGGGCTGTGTCGATTCGCCTATGACTCGAGGTATTGCTTCATCGAACTCGCAGCAAGAACAAATACCTGCAATTCTCTGTCCGAATCCGACACAGCGACCTGCGTGAACGTCAGAGAAAGCCTCAAAATGTTTGGCCTGCCTTGAACATAGCGCTCACTCTACCCAACCTCTCACCCGCATCGCCTCCACTATTCTTCGGACTCCGACGATAAACGCCGCCTGACGGTAGCTGACCTTGTCTCGGTGGACCTCGCGCCGGACGTCTTTGTAGGCGGTCAGGATCACGCGCTTGAGCTCAGCATCGACATGAGCGTCCGTCCACTGTTCCCCCGATCTCCCCTGCGTCCATTCGAAGTAACTGACCGTGACGCCCCCGGCATTGGCCAAGACGTCCGGGATCACTTTGATTTTCCGCTTCTGGAGAATCTCATCGGCTTCCGGACTCGTCGGACCGTTGGCGAGTTCGAGAATGATCTTCGCTTTGATGTTCTTCGCATTCTTCTCCGTGATCACGTTATCGAGCGCGGCGGGAATCAGAATGTCGCACGGGAGTTCGAGGAGTTCTTCGTTGCTGACCTGACGGATGCCGTCCATTTTCATCTTCTGCGTGTCGCACACCGACCCTCGGCAGTATTCTCCCGCGACGGTCCCCGTCTTGTTCTTGTACTTCTCGATGCGGACGGGGTCGATGCCGTCCGGCGAATAAATGCCGCCATGGGAATCGGAAACCGCCACCACCGTGTATCCGGCGTCGTGCAGAAAATGCGCCATGACCGCGCCGGCGTTGCCGAATCCCTGCACCACCACCCGGAGGTTTTTGGAATCGAGCGCCTCGCCTTCGATCAACTCCTGCAAGATGAAGAAACCGCCGCGCGCGGTGGCCGTGTCGCGCCCGCGCGAACCGTCGTAACTGAGCGGCTTGCCGGTGATCATTGCCGGGGCATAGGTGCCCGTTCGCTTTTCGTACTCGTCGCGCATCCACGCCATGATCGCGGGCGTCGTATTCACGTCCGGCGCGGGGATATCGATATCGGGTCCGAGGTGTTCCTGGAAGGCTCTGACATATGCTCGTGAGAGTTCCTGCAACTCCCGCTTACTCAGCACCTTCGGGTCGCACTGGATCCCGCCTTTGGCTCCGCCCATGGGAATGCCGACGACGGCCGTCTTGATCGCCATCAACGCCGCGAGCGCCATCACCTCGTCTTTATCCGCCAGCGGGTGGTAACGAATGCCCCCTTTGTATGGCCCGCGCGCGTTGTTGTACTGCACGCGAAACGCGGGGAACGATTTATTCTTTCCATCATCCATCGTCATCGTGATGGTTTTCTCGTGCGAGTGCTGCGGCTCCAGAAAAAGCTTCTTCTCTGCGGGCGAGAGCTTGAGCATATCCATGGTGCTCTTGAGATTCTTGATGAACCGCTGGTACGGCGTCCGTGCTGAACTCATGCACAACAGACTACGGAACCCAACGTCCTCTTACAAACATCAACAGCTCATCGAAATGCCGCATGTTTCACACACCGCATCCAGAACCTGATTTTGCGCGGTCAACGATGTCGCAGCGGCAGCCTCGGCCCGCTGTTGATCGACGGAAAACGCGCGCCAGACCTGCAAATGTTGCTCTTCCTTCAGATGTTCGTCGAAGTAGACCTGCGCGTCCTCGGAATCGAGACCGTAGAATTTGCAGAGACCGTCCTTCTTCGTCGCTGCGATAGCCGGGAGCTCGGCTTCCATCGCATACATGCCAACAATCCCCTCCTCCATTCCTTCTTCAGCAAGCTTCTCAAGTGTCGCGACGGCGCTCTGCACCTTCGCGGACGCCTGATGCTCCAGCAATTCATCTTCTGAAATCCCAAGACTTTTCGCAAAACGCTTCCACAGTTCGACATGCTCCGCCTCCTCGCGCATGTTCTCACGAATACGATCACGCAGCGCCTGATCCTGAACGCGGATAGACACGCGGGCGACGATGCCCGGAATGCGCTCGACCAGATGGAAGTACTCCTTGGCGTACACGCGAAGATCTCCGAGCGTGAGCTCCCCTTTCGACCACGCGACGTAGAATGGATGCTTGAGCAGGCTGCGCGACGCAATCTGCGGGTCGAGGGTGGAGAGGGAGATTGTCATGGGCGAAGATGGGGAAAGTACGGGGACGATAGAACAATCGACACGGCGTGTCACCTCAAGTACACTCCTCTTGTCTTCACAATCTTTTCTATGCTGGACGGAGAAATGAACGGAGAGTTTTTCACTCTCCCCCTTGGCGCCGTTGATCGCAACAAAGAACGCACGGAACCGACTGCATTCCCTGCTGGCTTCTTCTCAGATAGGGCACTGGATGAAATGCAAACTGAATCCAGTAGGATTTGGAATGCCATAGGCAAGGCACGTGAGCGAGAAGAAAAATGAAAAGTGAAAAACATTGGTATCATGAATGCGTCATTTCAAACAGCCATCCATAAATCCTCTGCGCCCCTTCCACAAGCCGCGGACCGGGCCTATTCAGGAGCGAATCATCGATGACGCGGACGTGACCGTCCTTGACCGCCCGCAGATTCCCCCACCCCTCGCGCTTCATTAGGATCTCTTTGTCAGCGAGGTTCCCTGCACCGCACCAACTGATGATGATCAGATCCGGATCAAAGCGCATGATTTCCTCGAGCGATACCTCGCGACTGAGTACACCGTCCCGAATCGGAAACGAAAGCCCTCCCGCAATCCGCACCACCTCCGGCACCCAATTCCCCGACGCCATCGGTGGCAGATGCCACTCCTCGATATAGACGCGGGGTTCCTGTTTTAGGAGAGCTGATTTCTTTTTCACACCATTGAACCCCTGCTGCATTTTCAAAACCACATTCTCCGCCTGCGCCGGTCTTTCCAAGATCGTCCCGAGCTGTCGGATGCTCTCGTAGATCTCATTGATCGTCCGCGGATCCTGATGGACGACGCCAAACCCCTGTGACCGGAGTTCGGCGGCAAGTTTCTGCTGAATCACCGTGCCCGTCAGAACAAGTTCGGGTGAGAATTTTCTGAGGTCTTCTGTTTTCATCTCCTGATGTCCCCGGACATGAGGAATCTTCTTCGCTTCGTCCGGAAAATTGCTGAACTGATCGACGCAGACGATGTCCTTCTGCAAACCGAGTGAGAAGAGAATTTCCGTGGCGGCAGGTGATAGAGAGGCGATTCTCATGAAAACAGTCTATTGCAAAATCATTGGGATGTGCGACCTTGTCCGACTATGGAATTTCCACTCCAGATCGGCTCAATGCATGTGCATGTCTGCAGGGATAGATACCCGATTTCCTCGATACTGACCCGTCCCGACGTCCGGTGGAAAGTCGGAAAACTCTTTGCTGACAGCCGACAGATGTCGCTTGAACCCACCGCACACAGTCTCGTACACACGGACGGACCGATGAGCACAATCCCCGATGATCCTTGGATGCTGCTGGAAACGGAGGCAATCCCGTGCGCGCTGGTCTGCGCTGCCGATGATCACAGCGGTGCAGCGGTGATTGATCACAAATTAATCATCGATCTTGACTCTCTCCGGCGTCTCGATGCGTTTCGCGACCAAGTCAAACACCTTCTCTCCACAAGCCATTGCGTCATTTCTGGACTCAACGTGTGCCTACAAGCGGAGCACACGACACAGCCGAATCAAGCCATCGCGGCGGCGGTGAAAAACCATGTCGCAGACATCACTCATCCGACATCCGTTCTCGCTGACGCAGAATTCCGCAAAAGCCACGGATGGACGATGATTACCGGAATGGCTTTCGCACCGCTGCAATTGACTAGGGACCATGGCAATCATCTCTTCCTGTTGAACAAACACGCTGTCGAATCGGTATCGATGATCGTTCCGGGCAAGCGCCGGAAACAATAAATCACTTCCCTCCCCACCTCCACCGCGGCTTTTCGCCGGTGTACCAGCAAATGACGATCAGGCCCGCAACGACAATCCAGACGGGCGTCAGATAGAGAACGATCTCCGTTGCCGCTGCGTTGGGATCGACAGGCACAGTGAAAACGTAACCCAGAATAAGGGCGAGAGCGACGATCAGGATAAACCAGCCCTGCCACGTAAACGGATACCAGCCCCAGCCGTACTGCTTTGCTTTGTACCAGAGAGGACGCATGAAGAAAGTCTACAGAAAACAGCTCGTCATAATGAGTTTTTGCAATATTTGTCGATATTTGACACAAGTATTTTTAATGCTTAAATAATAATATGACACATTTTGAAGATGCATGCGGACGGTTCCAGGAAGATTTACAGCAGAAACGAATCGGCTGCGTCTTCGCGCACGAAGCAGCGCGCTTGGGCAAGGTGGAATACGTGGCATTCCCGACAGACCAGAACGGTCTCGCTCAATTTTTGGAGGAGACCAAAACGTTTATCAGCAACCAAGCCAAGAGCGTGCTGACGGTCATTCTTGCGGGAGGCAATCCGTTTACCCTCGAGGAAGGGAAGAGTATTGCCTATGACTCCATCTATGCGACATTGGTTCTGTGCCTCAGTGAGATCGGATTCGAAGTTCTTGCGAATCATTTTCAAGACCGATTGTCTGCCGAAGCTCAAAGACTTTCAGAAATCATTCAAGCCCCCTTTATTTCCACGGAAAAACTGCTGGAATTGATGAATACGGATGCGATGCGCGAGTTGATCTGCAATCACTTCGTGCATGAGGGAACCCTCGCTCTCACCTACATACGCTCAATCGTTCGCGACCGGATCGAAACGGACGCGTTGATTCCTCTCACGATGGCTCCGTACTACACGCCGATCCATGAGGGCAGGCAACATTCACGATTCGCCCGCGATTTCGCGGTAGTGCTGACGCGCAATGCCGACATCAATGAAGCATTTGCGAATCGTGTTCGGGAAGTTGCGGAAACACGGGATTGGAAAACGTTCGCCGTGGGAAACGACTACATAGAGGGATTACACATCCCGTTGCGACCGCCGAACGAGACGGGCGCGAAAGTGAGGACAGTATTCTAGTTGAGGGAATCTGCTGGTGCCGAAGGAGGGAATCGAACCCTCATACCTTGCGGTACACGATTTTGAGTCGTGCGCGTCTACCAATTCCGCCACTTCGGCACTGCGGCAAAGCATACCCCACAGATCCCCCAGACAAAACGCGCTGCTACACTTCCCTCATGCCCGCGCCCGTCCTGATCATCGTGAACGTTTCGTACGAGGGACCGGGAATGTTCAGCGAGATGCTGGAGGAACGATCCATTGGCTTCGACGTCGTCAATCTGGACGGCGGTGATCCTTTTCCGGCGCCGGCGGACTACCAAGCGATGATCGTGCTCGGGGGACCGGACAGCGCCAATGATCAGACGGAGAAAATGAGGAACGAGCTCGCACGGATTCGGGAAGCGATGGATGCGGGCATCCCGTACTTCGGCGCCTGCCTGGGACTTCAGACGCTCGTGAAGGCCGCGGGCGGCACGGTCGTGAAAAACCCGGTGCGAGAAGTGGCATTCCGCGATCATGAGCAAAAATACTTCTCCGTGGAACTCACGGACAACGGGAAAAAAGATCCTCTGATGAAAGGACTTCCGGACAGCATCCCCATGTTTCATCTGCACGGCGAAGCAGTCGAGCTGACCCCGGACATGACGCTCCTCGCGACGGGAAAGTGGTGCCGTAATCAGATCGTCCGCATCGCCCCGCGAATGTACGGGATGCAGGGGCACTTGGAGCTGACCGATGCGATGTTCGCCGACTGGTGCGAGAAAATCCCCTGGATGCGCGCATGTGACCGTGCGGCGCTTGAGAAGGATTGGGCCGAGCGCAAAGAGATTTTGGAGAGTACACTGCGTACTCTCTTCGGCAATTTCCTCGATATTGCCGGCCTCTCCTGACCACATGAAAAAATACGGAACCTTCATCTTCGAATCGTACGAATGGCTGCCCGACAAGGGCATGGTGAAGCTGTACTACTCGCTCGATGACGAGGTGAAGTTCACCGAAACACTCACGCTGCCCGAGCCGGTCCAGGCAATTGCTGGACAAGAAGAAGAGATCGACCGCGCGATTTTTGCGCTGCACCTGATCGGCGGCATCAGTTACTACAAAACGTGTTTACCCAAGAAGATCGAGATTCGTTCCGGAAAGTTGACGCCTGCGCAGGCGGAATTTTGGAATTCCGTCTATGAGAACGGGCTGGGCGAGTTCTTCTACAAGAATGATATTGATTTCAAAGGAC
>JABFSS010000044.1 GCA_013140485.1 Candidatus Peribacteraceae bacterium
ATTTCCATCGCTTTGATCTTCTTTTCTACTGTCGCTGAGACGTCACAGAACGTGGTCGGAGTGAATGCCGGCGCGAATTGTTTAAAAGCCCACTCGGTCGAAGAGCGTACTTCGTATCCGTAGACCCTCTTTACCGTCGAACTTTTCATCGGACGCGTTGCCGTCAGCACCGCGCGGAATGTCAGTTGATGATCAATGTTCAAATCTCCTCCGTGCTGCGTGTACACCGTCTCCGGTTTGACGCGCTCGATTTCTTTTTCCACGACCTTGATGATGTCGAGCAGCGGGACGGTGTCGAAGCGGTTATCGGGGAGCTTCGCGAGCGAGACTTTCTCCGCGCCCAAGAATGCGCCGATCTTCTCCGCCTCTTCGTGGAGTTTTTTGAGCAGCGCCGGGTCCGCGTCCTTCGGATTCTCGTACCGCGAGCTGATGCCTTCGCCCAAAATCAATATCGACACGCGGTTACCTTCCGCAGCCAGGCGGGCAATGGTTCCTCCGCAGCCGAGGACTTCGTCATCGGGGTGGGCGGCTACGACGAGAATGTTCATAGGGTGTCGGGAACAACGGATACATCGGCTTCTGTGCGGCCATCCACAAGTCTAGCATTCCGCTGCTCATAGCGGAAACCGTTGTTTCGGGTAAAAGCGGCAGGATACCCCTCTCCATCAAGCATCCGGATGAAGTCGTAGAGCTTCTCGGGGGAGAGGTCTGGGGGAATTTCACTCTCTTGAGGAGTCCGGCGTTTGAACGTCACCACTTTTCCGGTCTGCGGCGTCGGTTCCGGATGGGTACTGATGATTTTTCCGATCATCTGCGCCGCGAGCTCGCTCGAACGCTCAAGAATTTCCTGCGCCGTGCCATCCAAACTCATCGGTTGCTTCAAGTAGACAGGACCGGCGTCGATTTCCTCCGTCATCCGGTGTGCGGTGAGGACGGTGTCCTTCTTCCCGAGCAGAATCAGATGCTGCAACGGTGATCCTCCGCGCCCGAACGGGAGATCGGTCATGTGGAAATTCACACATTCGAAGGCGGAGATGATCTCCTGCGGCACGATCCACGACCAATGCAGGAAGAAGACGTAGCGAGGGGAGATTTTTTTCAGAATCGCTGCAGTGAGTTCCTCTTTCGATGAAAAGTATTGCCAGGTTCCCGGAAGTTTCGAGATTGTGTCGTCGAACACGCGACGGTTCCAAGATTTTGAGCCGCAGACGACGTAGGTTTCGGTCATGGGCGATGAAAGACGAGATGATACACGGGATTGCCTCGCAGAGTCTCTTTCCCCAGCTCTTTAAATCCGGCTTTGAGGAACGCTTTCCGCGACGCGTCGTTGTCCGTTTTCGCGAAAGCGTGGACCGCTCCGGACGTTGTCGCTTTGAAAAATCTTTTCAGACCTTCTTCAATCAACGGCGTCCCGTAGCCCTTTCCGCGCGCCTCCGGCGCCAGGTGAATATCAATCTCGGCGTCACCATCATTGCGAATGTCGAAGCGGATCTGTCCGACGGGACGGTCACCGTCCATCCCGATGAAGATTTTGGAATTTTTGTCTGCGAGTTTGCCCTCGATCCATTTTTTATGAGTTTCCCAGGAGATCTGATCCGGCGAAAAGGAGGACTCCCGGATGACGGGGTCGTTTGCCCACTCGTGCAGGAGGCGGGCGTCGTCGATGGTCGCATCTCGTACTGTCAGTGGAGGTGTCAGCTCAGACGTCGGCGTCTGAGCTGACGTTGCGTTCATCGCCTGGAGCACGCGCACCACACCTTCGCCATCGATAGTCTCGATGCCCTTACGGGAATGCTCCGCGCGCCAGTGTTCATCATGGATGAGTTGAGAAATGAGACGGACGAGGTCGTCTTCGGAGATATCCGGATACCATCCGGCGTTCTTCGCGAGTCCTTGTTTCTCCAGCGCGGCCGCGACCGCCACCTGATTCTCGGCGAATGCGCCGGTGAGGAACGGCACGCCCATACAAAGGAGTTCCCAGCTTGTGGTCCCGGCCGCCGCGATCGCGAAATCCGACTCGGCCATGCGCACGGGCATGTCGCTGGCATTGGCGACGAGGCCGATGGAGACCTTGGAAGCGGCTGCCTGGTGCCGAAGCTCGCGCAGGTGCGGATTGCCAGAACCGATCACCACGGTGACAGTCCCGGGAAACGCTGTCTTTCCGACGGCGTCGATCACTTGCGCCGTCACATGGTGAGGATCGGTTCCGCCGAGAGTCACGAGAATGTTTTGGACCGGTCCCGTCCGCTCTTTTCTGCGGTCTTTCCATGCGCGGAACTCGCGCCGGAGCATTGCGTACCGCGGTCCGAGCAGGAGACGAGTCTCCGGCCCCTTCTTTTTGTACCATTCTTCGCGCGCGGAGACGTTCTGGTTGAGCACGATATCAGCGCAGTACGAGCCCGCATGGCCGTAGTCGTCGAGAAAGAGCACTTTCACCCCTTCCCGCTTCAACGCCGCTTGGTAGTCCGCGCCGAAATCGTATCCGTCGACGACGACCCATTCCGCTCCCGTTTGTTTGGCGTGTCGTGCGGTCTCCCGCGCGTCTTCGTCATCGTACGGCTTCGCGGCGATCCCCATCGCCTCCATTTCTTCTTTCTTCAGCCGCTCTTCGAGTCCGGCGCTCACAAATGTCACGTCGTCTCCCGCGTCTTTCATCGTCTGCGCCAGTGCGATGCAGCGCATCACATGACCCGTCCCTATTTCAGTACTGGCATCCGTGCGAAAGATAATCTTCATTTGAAAAGAATTATGAATAAAGAATTATGAGATGTGCGCGTTGATTTTGCCGATCTCCGGATGCCGTTCAAGGAGAGCAAGAATTTCGTCCTGTCCGAAAATCCGGTTTCCCAGTTCCTTAAATACGGCGCGGACGAAGGCGAGGTCTTCCGGGTAATCCACCGTCCACCGGAGAGATCCGCGGTTTTGCGTCTGCGTGACGTGCCCGATGCGGAAGAGCTTCGGATCATGCATATACGGAGTCACATGTTCCCGCTCATCCGGCTTGCGCGCTTCCGCCGCCGCTTTCTCCAGCACCGCGCGTGAAAAAACTTCGGCATCGAGCCCTTTGGGGAACGTCCTTTCCAGCGAATTGGTGACGTAGTCATACTTTCCCGTCTTGAACTCTTCTACGACGCGTTTAATGACAGCGGGGTCGAGCAGGGGACAATCGGCGGTCAGGCGCGTGATGATGTCCGCTTCGTACGCCGCCGCCGCCTTCGCGTACCGATCCAAGACGTCATCAAGACTCCCGCGGAAGCAGGGGATCTTCTTCTCGGTGCAAAATGCTTCGACAGGATCATCCGTTGGGTCCGTCGACGTCGCGACGACGACCTCACCGAACGCTTCAGATGCTCGTGCACGCCGCACCACATGCAACAGCTCGGGTGTGCCTTCGATATCGGCGAGAATTTTCCCCGGCAGTCTGCTCGAGGTCATGCGGCCCTGGATGATGGCGACGTTCTTCATGCGGGTCAGCGGGAATAATGCGTCAGGACTTTTTCCATGGCGGTGATCACGTCGCCGGCGTCATCATCGGTCATCGTGGCGAACATCGGGAGCGATAAAATTCGTTCAAAGGCCTTCTCTGCGACCGGGCACATGCCTTCTTTCGTTCCAAAGTTCTTCCGGTAGTACGGATGGAGATGCACGGGGATGTAATGCACGTTCACGCCGATGTTTTCGGCTCTTAGTGCCTGGAAGATCTGATTGCGGTCCGCAGAGAGTCCCTCCAAATCCAGTTGAATCACGTAGAGGTGATAGGCGTGCGTGACGTCACTGCGAACAGACAGCGGCTTCAGTCCTTTCATGGATGAAAATGCCGCGTCGTACTTCTTCGCGAGCGCTTGGCGTCGCTTCGTCCATGCGGGAACGTTGGTCAGCTGGCTGATGCCGAGCGCGCACTGGATATCCGTGAGGCGGTAGTTGTATCCCACGTCCGGCATTTCGTAGAACCAAGCGCCTTTTTCCTGACGCTCGCGGTGGTCGGTGGTGATTCCGTGGTTGCGGAATCGCCGCATGCGGGTCGCAACGTCCGGATCATCCGTCGTGATCATGCCGCCTTCGCCCGTGGCGATCGGCTTTACGGGGTGGAAGCTGAACGTGCTCAGGTCCGCGAGCGACCCGACAGGTTTCTTTTTATACGTTCCTCCGAGCGCGTGGCAGGCATCGGCGATCAGTGTCAGCTTCTTTTTCTCCGTGATCGCCCGCAGCGCGCCATAGTCACAGGGTTGTCCGGCGTAATCGACGGCGACGACGACCTTCGTCTTCTTCGTCAGCCGAGATTCCAAACTCTTCGGATCGATGAGCAGCGTCTCAGAGTCCACATCGGCGAAGACCGGCGTCGCTCCGAGGTACACGGCGGCATTCGCGGACGCGGCAAACGTCATCGCCGGAACAATCACGTCATCTCCCGGTCTGATCTGCGCCCCGTACATCGCGGCATGCAGCGCAGCGGTGCCATTGCTGACCGCGACGGCTTCTTTGGCTCCCGTAAAGGAAGCAAAGGCCTTCTCGAACTGCGAAACCTTGGGGCCCGTCGTGAGCCAATCGGAACGCAGGACGTCATTCACCGCGCGAATGTCTTCGTCACTCACCGATTGCCGCCCATACGGAAGCAGCGTCGCGCGTACGGGAGTGCCGCCGTCGATGGCGAGGCGGGCGGTCATGGATCAGAGCATGGTGGCGAGTTGCTGCGCGGTGAGCCACTCCGTGTTCGTGTCGCTCGCGTACTGCCAGCCCGCTTTGGGGCGCGGGCCCTTCCAGTTCGTAAACGCCCACGAGGGGGCTTCGGGTTCGATCACAAACATATCGTCCAATTCCACCGCGTGCCGCGCTTCGTCCGTGGAGAGCAGACACTCGTGGAGTTTCTCTCCCGGGCGGATGCCCGTCACCACGCGCTTGCAGCCGGGCGCGAGCACGTCGGCGAGGTCCGTAAGCCGCGCGCTGGGGATCTTGGGGATGAACACTTCGCCTCCATGCATTTCCGAGAGACACTTGAGGACGAAATGCACACCGTGATCGAGGGTCAGCCAGAAACGCGTCATCCGGTCGTCGGTGATCGTGATCGTTCCGGATGCTTTTTGTGACCGGAAGAGCGGCACCACACTGCCGCGACTTCCCACCACGTTTCCGTACCGCACGCAGCTGAACAGCGTTCCTCCCACGCCCGAGTATGCGTTGCTCTGGACGAAGAGTTTCTCCGCGCACAGCTTGGTCGCGCCGTACAAGTTGACGGGATTCACCGCTTTGTCCGTACTGAGTGCGATAACTTTCTTCACGCCCGAGTCGATGGCCGCGTTGATGATGTTCTCGGCTCCGATAATGTTCGTGTGAATCGCTTCGATCGGGTTATATTCGCAGGCGGGGACGTGCTTGAGCGCCGCGGCGTGAATCACCACGTCGACGCCTTGCATGGCGCGCTTGAGGCGGTCACGGTTGCGGACATCGCCGATAAAGTACCGCATCGCCGGGCCGTCGTACCCTTCAGACCGCATGTCGTGCTGCTTGAGCTCATCGCGGCTGAAGACGATCAGTTTATGGGGACGCAGCTCTTTGAGCGCGATTTCCGCGAATTTCTTTCCAAAGGAGCCTGTGCCTCCGGTGACGAGGATCGACAAATTTTCAGTAGTCATCTTGCGTATGGTACCACACCCCGGGCGGGGCGCTTCTGGCTTGCCCTGGGCCGATTCAGCGTTTTTCGAAGAGCCACCACGTCAGGCGGTCAAAGCCCTCTTCGGCGCTCAAGTACCCCTCCTTCACCAGGCTCAGTTCCGAGTGGTTCTTCCGGTAGAGCGCCCCGTAATCGCGCCGGAACAGCGCGCCCTCGTGGCCGCGGTAGGGGACCTCCTCGGTTTTGTCCGCGAAGTATTCCATGCAGAGCACGTACCGCTTGCTGCACCGCACGATTTCGGACATCACCGCTGCGAGCGATTCCTCCGGTTGGTGGATGAGCACGCCCGTCGTGAACGTCAGATCGAAAAACCCGTCGCGAAACGGCAGATTCTGCGCCGCGGCCTTGATCGCGTTGATGGCGGGGAATTCTTCATGGAGTCTGCGGAGCGCGTCCAAGTTGATGTCGATGCCGTAGATGTCGTGCCATTCCATCGGAGGGTGCATCCACCGCAAGTTGCCGCCGACGTTGCAGCCGATTTCGAGGACGCTCTTCACCGACAGTTCCGGCAGCAGTTTTTTCCAAAACCCCGCGCGCTTGTCGTACGCGTTCTTGTTGCGTTCGTTGTAGGCGTCGCCGAACTCGCCTCCCCAGAGGTTTTGGAGCCGCTGAGCCTCGCTTTTCGTCTCAGGCATGACCGGATCGTATCACCCTAGATGCGCACGGGGAACCCGTGATCGTGCAGATACTGCTTCGCTTCCTTCGGCGTTTGCTGCGTAAACTGGAACATCGCGCTTGCCGCAACCGCCGAGGCTCTCCCGTCCGTCAGCACCTCCGCCATGTGGGCGTACGTGCCGCAGCCGCCTGCGGCGATCACCAGAATCTTCACCGCGTCGGCCACTTGGCGCGTCAGTTCCACGTCGTAGCCGGTCATCGTGCCGTCGCGTTCGACGGACGTGAGGAGAATTTCGCCGGCGCCCAGGGCTTCGACGCGCTTGGCGTGCTCGACGGGAGTGAGTCCCGTCGCCTTGGTCCCGCAGTGCGTGAACACTTCGTAGCCGCCGTTCGGATTTCGCTTCGCGTCGATGGAGACGACGGCGCATTGCGACCCGAAACTCGCTGCGATCTCGCGCACGATCGCGCTTCTCTCCACCGCCGCCGTATTCACGACTACTTTGTCCGCTCCCGCTCTGAGTAATCTGGTGACGTCCTCCAGCGTCCGAATTCCTCCGCCCACCGAGAACGGCACGAAGCAATCGTCCGCCAGTTCGTCGACGATCTCGACGTCCGGCAATCTGCTTTCGGACGTCGCGGCGATATCGAGCAGCACCAGCTCGTCCACTTCGCGCATGCAGAACACTTTCACCGCCTGCTGGGCGCTGCCGACCAGGCGCCAGGAGTTGAAGCCTTCGCCTTTCATCAGGCCTTGGCCTTTCCAGAGGAGCGTGGGGATGACGCGGATCTTGAGCATGGGGTCAGCGGAACGAAAGAAAGTTACTGATCAGTTGGAAGCCGTGCTTCTGGCTCTTTTCAGGATGGAATTGCGTTCCGACGATGGTGCCGCGCCCGATGATCGATGGAAAACCGCCGCCGTACGGCGTCGTCGCCAATACATCTTCTTGATGCACCGGGTTGAAGCGGTAGCTGTGCACGAAGTAGAAGTCGCTTCCCGACGGCACGTCCTTCAGGAACGGATGTTCACGCACATGCTCCGCCTGGTTCCATCCGATATGCGGAATTCGCTCGTCTTTCTGCGGCCTCAGCAGCGTCACCTCGCCCTCGATGAATCCCAGCCCCTCCGCCTTCTCTCCTTCTTCTCCCATCGCAGCCATCAGCTGCATCCCCAGGCAAATGCCGAGGAAGGGAACATGTTCCTCCAACACTCTCCGCTTGAGTGCGATATCGAGGCCCGCGGCGCGGATGTTGCGCATCGCATCGGGGAAGGCGCCGACGCCGGGCAGAATCACGTGGGTCGCCGCGTCGATGTCATTCACTTCTTTTGTGATCACGGGCGAGCCGCCGCACTTCTTGACCGCCCGGGCGACAGAATCCATGTTGCAGAGGCCATAGTCGATGATGGCGACGAAGGACATGCGGGCAGTATAGCGGCCTCAGACGTTGTCATAGTTCACCTTCGTCAGGTTTCCCTTCGCGTCTTTGACCAGATTGCCCTTTGCGTCGCAGAGGAAGATTTTCTTGTTCGTGAACGCATCGCAGATCGCGATGAATTCATCAAGCGACATGCCGATTTCCTCCAAAACCTCCTCAATGGGGTAGCCGAGGTAGATCCAGGGGAATTTGCCGTCCCGTTCGCGGACCAGTTTCAATCCCTCGTCGCGCGTCATCCGTCCGCGCCGGATGGCGAGGCATACGAGATCGGTGGCGCGGCCGAATCCGAACTTCAGAAATTTGAAGTAGTCGTGGATACCCGTCTGGACGTTGTCCAAGTTCTCGTAATTCACGGCGGATCCTTCGACCATGTCCGAGTAAAATTCAAAACCGTGCTTGTGTGCGATTTGCGCGTTGTCGTACCCGTCCCACGGAAGGTAGTGACCGAGGAAAAGCCCCGTCACGCCGACGCGCTGCAGTTCTTCGTCCGACGGATACGTGTACTGGATCAAATGTTTCTGCTCGATGCCTTCCCGTCCGATCAAATCGCTCACGCGCAAGCCGAGCAGTCCTCCGAATTCCTCCAGCCAGCGTCGCGTCAGGACGTTATTGTCGGCGTTCGCCGCCGGGCCGCCGTATTCGTTCTGCGAATTCTCGCCCCAGATGAGCAGAGGGACGCTCAATTGCACGGCCATGCGGACGGGAATCGTGAAAATAGCGACGTGCTCGGGCCAGGAAATATCACCGACCTGTTCCAGCGCCAGTTTGTTGATGCGCCGCCGCACGAGCGGATTCACGCTGACTTCGATGCAATCGATTCCCTGTTTTTTCAAATTCTCAAGGTTGCGTCGGCCGAGATCCGAGAGTTTGTCCGTTGATGCCGTCACACAGAGGGGATTCAAACCCAGTTCGAGCATCGTCAGCGCCTGGAACGTGCTGTCCTTTCCGCCGCTCGCCGGGACGATGCAGTCGTAATTGGACGCGTTCTTGGACTTGTAGCGGTCAAGAATGTTCAAAAGTTCTTTCTTCCGTCCGTCCCAGTCCACGGACGGGCGCTTCTCGTAGTAGCGGCACGCGGCGCACACGCCCTCGGCGTCGATTCGCAAATCGGGCTTGGTCGAAGGCATCAGGCAGCGCCGGCAGTAGATCAACGTCTGTGTCGCCATATGTTCATCTAAGCACCGCGCCCCGTGCGTGTCACGCGGAGGAAGCACCAGGGCTGGAGGACGTAATTATTCACCTGCCACCCATTGAAGATCTCCGTCAGGTCGGCAGGCTTGTTTTTATCGGGCCAGCGGTTGGTTCCCATCGCCTTGGGATCGAAATCCCGGTCCTCCTCTATAGTGATCTTTGCGGCACCCGGCAGCGTGCCCGCAAGCCAGCGCATGTACTGCTCAGAATAGATATTGTAGTAGTGGAATCCCTTCGGCTCGCCTTTGGCGTCGAACACCGGATCCGTTTTGCCTTTGGGCGTTCCCTGTTCATGAACCTGCTTGATGCGGAACGAGCTCCCGCCGATCAACGTGCGGACGAGCAGCGTCCCCTTGGTCACCCGCCAGAGTTCCTGCAGAGGCTTCACGACGGCGGGCAAGTGCAAAAGCACGTTGCAGCACATCACGATATCGAACGTCTTCGCCGCGTACGGAAGTTTCTCCACCGGCGCGACGCGAAAATGCGCGAGCGGATCGTTGGCGTAGGCCTTCTTCGCAAGACGAATGTAGTTGGGCGTCACGTCCGCGCCGTCATACGAGAAATCGAACGGATACGCGCGCCGCAGCGACCGCAAGTAATGTCCCGCGCCGCAGCCGACATCCAGCACGCGCGCTTTCGGAACCAAAATTCCCTTCAGCTGCTTCGCCGTCGCCTTGCTGCTCTCCATTTCCGGAGCCTTCCCCGTCGCCCGCGCATAAAACACCTCGCCATAGGCGGGATCGCGGCCCCAGACTTTTTGGGAATAGGTTGGCATGGAAAAAGAAAAGTGCCGCGACTTTAGCAGATCTTTTAGAGGAGAAGAAATCTGCCGAAGCCGTTACCCCGCAAGCGCGATAGCGCCTGCTCCCGCGAACATGAGTATTGCTCCGAGGATCCGGCGAATGGGATGACGGTCGCGGAAAACCGTCAGACCGACGAGAACGGAAAGAACGACGCTCAAGCGTTTGAGACCGATCACGTACGGAACGATCTGCAGCGTGAAGGCGATATTCACCGCAACGGCGTCAAGAACTAAAAAAATCCCCGCGAGTCCCATGCATATCCATATGCGGACGGTCAGATTGCCAGGGGTCTCTCTTTTGTATGTGCTGAAAATAGCGAAGCATCCGCTAAGAATGAGCAGCGACAATGCCGAAGGGAAATAGGTATCGGAGTGCAGGACTGCAAGTTTGTCGAAATTCACACTGATGCTGAAGAGGAAGGCGACGCACAACATCAAGAACACACCTTGTCGGTGCGTGTGATTTTTGTGGTTCTTTTTGAGATCGCTTGCGAGCAGCACCATGGATCCTCCGACAATGAGAAGGATTCCCGTGAGTCCGATTGGAGAAGGCCGTTCACCGAGTATGAGCGATGATGTGGCGATCAGAAACAGCGGCGTGTAAGCGAGCATCGGTATGACGATGGAGAAGTCGCTGATGACGAGAGCTCTGTATTGTAGAAAGATCGCAATCATGTTGAGAGCAGTCGTCGCAGCCAGTGCGGGCCAAAATCCCTGCTCAAGTACGGGAAAGACGCGCCATGTGCTAATGAGCATGAGCAACACGCCTGCGATGCCGTAGACAATTGCCGTTACCGTATGGGTAGATAT
>JABFSS010000121.1 GCA_013140485.1 Candidatus Peribacteraceae bacterium
CCTACGATACTGCGAATCATTGGTTCATCTTCAATGATGACCTTAAAGTCGAGGGAGACCTCACCGTCACGGGACTGATCAACGGCGTGGACATCACGGCTCTTGCCGAGGCCAATGCTCCGTTGAAGGTTTCCTCAGGCGCCGGTTTGTCCGTTCACGTCACTGCGGGCAATTACCGGATCAACGGAACAATCACCAATTTCACGGGTTCGAGTGCCACGCTTGCGGCGAATGCCGAGAGCTTTCTCTTCTTTACGGGCAGCGGTGGCTTGCAGGTGCGCGCGGGCGCCTTCCCAACCAACGTCAGCTTCATTGCGCTTGCGAAAGTCACCACCAACGCCAGCGGCGTGGCTTCCGTCACCGACGAGCGAGTGATGCTGAATGACGACCGGCAAACATCCGTTCTGTCCGTTCTGCATCCGGAATTCAAGGATTCCTCCTATGTTGGCGACGGAACGGACAACACGGGCCAGCTCTCGGTGAGCAATGACAATGCGGATAAGAAGAATTTTTACGCCTGGAAGAGCACGCGCCCCGACTTTCAGGATTACGATATTCTTATCCGAGTGACGTTGCCGAAGCAGTTTGCGCGGTGGGATGCAGTTGCCCCTCTAAGCATGCAGTACCGCAGCAGCGGTGTTGCAGCGGATACCAAAGCGGATGTCAGTGTCTTCGACACCGCTGGCAACGCCGTCACGCTCAACGGCGGCGCGAATCTCTCGTCCTCACCGTGGGCTATTGCCGGTATGACGTTCTCCGGAACTCCCGTGTGGACACCCGGTCAAACGTTTCTGGTCAAAATTCACGTCGCCTCGAGGAACAACGGTGAAATGCATATTGGGGACCTGGAATTGCGTTATGCAGAATTAGAGAAGGAGTGAGAATTTCAATGATATATCTCTTCATGTTTTCACATGAAGTCAATAGTATGTCTGAGCATGTTTTTGTGAAGTTTGCTATACTGACGCGATACCCACACACATTTATGATCCACTTCACTCGCATTTGTATCCGTAACGGCTTCTGCGGCGCTCTCGCCGTAGCAGTCGTTCTTCTCTTACTCGCTCCGGCGACAGTGGGAGCGGCAACCGCGCTTCTGGTGAACACGGAATCGTTCCAGACGATCGACTCCGGCGACGGAGCGACGAACATTGAACTGCGCTTCGGTTCCTCGACACAAACATTGAAATTCCTGACGACGAACAAGTTCCAGTTCTCCCGTGGCTTGAGCGTGCAGGGCAACTTGTCCGGCGCATCTCTGCGTATCGACGGTGGAGCGGATATCTGGGGAACATTGGGCGTCTCCGGCGCGACGGTCTTAAAGAGTACCGCGACGATTAACGGCGCGACCAAAGTGCGCGGCAACCTTTCGGGTGCAAGCTTGCGTATTGATGGAGGTGCGGACATCTGGGGTAACCTTGGCGTCAGCGGATCGACGGTGCTCAAAGGGAACGTAAACATTCGCAACAGCGGTACGCTCAACGCATCCGGTTCGATTCTCACGAACTCTGATGCGACAATCAACTCCGACCGTGGAGCTGTGGATGCGACGTTTACCTTCGGCAACGCCACGACGAACCAGACCATTATCTACAGTCATGCGAACCAGCGTTTCGAGTTTAGCAAAGACCTGAAAGTGACCGGTGGCGTGCGTGTGACCGGCAACCTGTCCGGTTCTACCTTGAACGTCGACGGCAATACCATTCTCCGCGGCACGACGTACCAATGGCCGACCTCGCAAGGCGGTGCTAACACGTTCCTGAAGAACGACGGCGCTGGCGCGCTTTCGTGGACATCGACGTCCGTCGGGCCCAGCAGCGGAAACATTCTCTCGCTCCATCCGGAGTACCGCAGTGCCGTCTACACGCAGTCCGGCTCGACCGCCGTTGGACAACTGACGAGCTCGGGAGCCTTGGGCTTCGATAACCTGTATCGCTGGACGACAACGAAAGGCACACTTCAGGATTACTGGATTGGCGTGAGAGTCCAAGTTCCCAAGAACTTTACCCACTTCACGGGCTCCGGCGGCATTCAGTTGAGACTCCGCACCGCCACGGCCAATGCCGCGGAAAACTACGCCACTCTCCGCGTGCTGGATAGCAACAACGCGAACGTCGCGGTCACCAACAATGCGCAGCTCGTCAACTCCGCAGCAAATATCTGGAGAACGGTGAACATCGGCAACGTCTCGGCTGGAACATATACGGCAGGAAGCTACGTGACCGTGCTGATCAAAGTCGCAGCGACCTCTGCGGGCTACACCGATCTCGGCTTCCTCAACTTCAACTGGTCGAACTCGACACCGTAATGACAGTATGATCTAGAGTATAAAAAGAGGTGGCTTGTAGAAGCCACTTCTTTTGTTATGTACAGTAAAATATACATATATCATTCGTACATAACTGTGGCCGATTCTCAAGTTTCGTTGCCAGTCAAAACAGCGTTTTTCTGCTACAATTAGAGGATTTCATGCATACACACATTCCCCGTTGGAGGCCTGCAACATGCGCACTTGTCCTGAGCATACTGCTTCTGGATGTGTTTCCGGTTTCCCGCGCATGGGCGGCGCCGAATGCGTCGTATTTGGTGAGCACCGAAGCGTTCAAAACGATCGACGACATCGACAGCGCCGCAAACCCGCAACTGCGCTTCGGCCAGACGCTGAATGAAAAATTGTTCTACGACCGCGCGAGCGCACGGTTCAAATTCACCCGCGGTCTTGTGGTCGGCGGCAGCCTCACGGTTACTGGCGCGACGATCCTTAATGTCGGAAATTCCGCGGCGACGCCCGATGCGGGTCTCGCTCTCGAAATCCTCGGCACGGCTTCGGGTGACGTGCTCCACGCGCAGCGGCGGTTGGAATCTTCTGGCTCTCTCGCGGTCGCGGGCTACGGAAAATTCGACGGCGGCACGCTCTTCATCGATTCGCTCCTCAACAAAGTCGGTGTCAATAATCTTGTCCCAAAAACGGAACTCGAAGTCATCGGCACGGTATCGGGTTCCGCGCTCACGGTGACAGGCCTCAAGAACTGCGACACGATCGACACCAACGCGAACGGCGTGCTCGCGTGCGGAACGGACGGCGGCGGTACGGGCGGCGGAATGTCCCAGACCGACGGCGACAACCGGTTCGTCAATGCGTCAGGCGACTCGATGACCGGCAGCTTGATGATCAAGAACAACGGCAGACTCAACGCGTCTGGAGCACTTCTGTCGAATACCGGCGTGATTCTCAACTCCGACCGCGGCGCAACGGATACCGTCCTCACTTTTGGCAACTCCGTTCTCAACCAGACGCTGAAGTTTCTCAGTACCGAGCAGCGTTTTCAGTTCAGCGCGAGCGTCGATGTGACGGGAAACGTGACCGCCACACAAAACCTTTCTGGCGCCACGCTCAACGCCACGGGCATAAAGAACTGCGACACCGTCGATACGGATTCCGCCGGACGTTTTCTTTGCGGAACGGACTCCGGCGGAGCGGGTGGGGGCATGTCGCAGACTGATGCCGATAACCGGTATGTGAACACCGCCGGCGACACGATGACCGGATCGCTCGTCGTCAACGGCTTGACCGCGAATCTCGTCAAGACCACGACCGGAACGACGAACGCCACGGACTTCTCGTTTGCGGGCTCGACACTCACGAACGTCACGTCCAGCAACGATTGGATCACGCTTAACGAAGGAACCGTGCCCGCATCAGGCGCGGGAACGATGTCGACGTCAACGGTGACAACCCAGGCGGCTGCCGGCGCCGGAAGCCACACGATTCTCCGCGAAGACGGCAAGTACATCATCATTCACGGCAACGGGACGGCAGTCGGGTCACTTTGGGACGGATCGACCACAGGAGCGATGGGCGCTTCTCCCACGGCGCCTAGCACGGGAAACATCGGTGCGGGCGCGATTTCGCTCAAGCGTCCCGATGGGCGCTACCTCGTGATCAATGCAGGAGGCACCGCGGGAACCACCGCACTGTTCGATCCCCGCGGTATCACGGCGACAGCAGCCGGTCCGGCCGTCTGTGGCGGCAGCGCCATCACGACGGGTACCAATGCCTTCCTGCGCAACGACGGCAAGTACGTCATTCTCTGCGGCGGATTCACCGCATGGGGTGTGTACGATCCCACAGCGAACTCCTACTCGGCCGGAACGGCGGTCGGCACGGCCTTCGGAGCAGGTGCGCATGCGATCATGCGCGACAACGGCACGTTCCTCGTCTTTCGGGGAGCCAATACGACCACGCACTGGCTGTACAATCCCTTTGCCTCCGCGACCGGAACGATGACCGCGGACCCGATCACAGCTACTCCTCCAACCATCACGACCGGCGCGTTCTCCACTCGGAGGAAGGACGGAAAATTCATCGTCATGGGTGGTGCGATCAACACGTCGTCCATTTACGACCCGACGCAGGGCGCGACCAACGGAGGTGCCGGAACGATGACCGCGCAGTCCGGAGTCGGCTTCGGTCCCACTGTCGCACTCGCGGACGGGGCGCAGGCGGTCTGGCGACAGGACGGGAAAATGCTCCTGATTATCGGCGCCGGATCGACGGTGACCAACATCATCGACGAATCGAAATCCGACAACACACAGTTCACTGCCGGACCGACGTTGCCCGGAGCAATCGGCGCGGGATTTCACATGTTCCTGCGACCCAACGGCCAGTATCAGCTTGTACGAGGTGGAGCGAGCACTGCGACGGACACGTACGATATGGGTTTCGTCATCGGAGGCAATACGTCCGGTGTGCAGCTTGCCAGTTACGAAACCGAGTGTATGACAGCAGCATCACTGAACGCTTCTTCCAGACTTTTCTGGAACATTAATCAGGAGGGCTCCATTTGGTTCCAAGCGAAGACGGGCAATGGTTCCTGTTCGGGAAGTTACAAGGACATCCTGAACAGCGGCGATCAAATTCGTCTGACTGCGGGTGACAACCGCATTCAGGTGAAAGTCTTCTTCAAGCGGCAGTTCCCCAACTTTGCCGACCAGGAGTGGAAACTCCGGCGCGGACTCGGCCAGACGCTCTATCGCCGCGTGAATCCCGATCCGACTCTGTACGATCTCACGGTGGATAATTCTTCGATGGTCCACCGGACACAGTTTGAATTTGGCAACAGCACCGATCCGTCCGGCCCAATTGCCATCAATATCGTCAATGACAAGGACCGCCAGCTCGCGATCGCACTCGCGTCCGGCGTCGGGTACGGCACGACGATCAATGCGACGAACCCGCTTGTGTACAACGGTGCGTGGGGAACGCATACCGCTCTCACGACGACGGCGACAGCTGGCACGATCGTGATGCGCAGGCCTGACGGAAAGTTTGTCGTTATCTCGGGAAACACGGCGACGGCGAACGCACAGGTCTACGACCCCGTTGCACAGACTTTCACCGCGCTCGGCACGACTCCCGCAGCCGGAACGGGTCTGGGTGCCTTCGCGTTTAAAAGGCCCGATGGAAAATTTCTGATCATTCTCGGCAACGCGACGACCACGACCAGTATTTTCGATCCGATCGCGAATACGTTTACTGCCGGACCGGTACTGACGGCTGCAGCAGGACGCGGAGCTCTCACGATTCCACTGCCGAGCGGGCGCGTACTCATTCTGCATGGAAACTTCACCAATACATCCTCAGTCTACGACCCCTTTCAGAACGTTATGCATGCAGGACCCCTGACATCCGCAGTGGTCGGCGGCGGCTCCATGGCCATTCCGCGTCCCAACGGAACGTACTTTGTCGTCTTGGGCATCGCGACGGAAGCCTGCACCGCACTCAACACGACGACGAATAACTTCGATCCGTACACCATGATCTTTAACGCGACGGGATCACCCGCAATCACCACCGGCGTGGGTCCGGGAGCTTTCGCCTTCCAGCGCAGCGACGGGCAATGGGTGATCGTTCACGGAGGCGGTACTATCACGACCTGTGCCGGAACAACGAGGACACAAATCTATAATCCCTACACGAATAAATCGGTTGTCGGTCCCGTACTATCTGCGGTGGCACAGCATGGTGCGCACGCGATTCCGCGTCCGGATGGGACGTGGCTGGTGGTTCACGGAGGAGCCTTAGCGACGACCTCCATTTATCTGGAGAAAGCAGGCGCGTTCACCACTGAGGGCGTTGCAAATATCGGACAATTCGTGGCGGGTCCCGCTCTTGTCACCGTGGCGTCCGCAGGCTCCACGTCCTTCCAGCGCGACGACGGGAAAATGGTCACGATCATCGGCAATGCCGGAACAGTGACGCACCAGTATGATGCCGGCTGGGTGGACCGTGGCATGTACAAGTCCGAACAGTTGAACCTCTCCGATCTCGACAGTTCCTCTACGCTCTCGTGGGAGGGATTCCCCGATCTTACCGGCATTTCCGCAGAAATCCGCACAGCAACAACGCAGCTCGGTCTCCAGACGGCGGTCTCGCGCGATGTCGCCTATCCCGGTGCTCGGATCAATCCCAGCGCGAGCGAAACATGGATCCGCGTGCACTTCAACTTCAAGCGCACGTTCCCCAGTTACTCCGGTATCTTCACCGACGTCTGGTACAACGGCGGGTCGCCGAATCTTTTTACACAGCGGAAAGTGCCCACACCGACGCTTCTTGAATTCGGCATCAATAAGGACAAAGATCTCATCAGCCTGAAATCCAATTCTCGCGGCGTCTTTCGCGTCAACAGCAACGGAGACATTTACACAGGCGCGACCAGCGCGATCATGACAGGCGGAGCCGACGTCGCGGAACGCTACGGGTCCATTCAACAGCTCCAGGCTGGAGATCTCGTCGCCATCGACCGGGCCAACGATCACGGCGTGATACGTTCGGCTTCGCCGTATCAGGATGACGTGCTCGGCGTCGTCTCCGGCAATCCAGGTGTCGTCGCTGGCGCCGATACCGTCAACTCGCATCCCATCGCGCTCATGGGCCGCGTGCCGGTCAAGGTGACCGCGGAGAACGGGATGATCAAGACCGGTGACCGGCTCGCCGCATCGTCGATTCCCGGTCATGCGATGAAGGCGACGAAAGCGGCGCGTGTCGTCGGAATGGCGCTGGATAGTCTCGATGCGGGAAAGCTGACGCCATGTCCCGGAGCTCCGGCCGGGAGCACAATCAAATGCGGAACGGTGATGATGTTCGTCGATTTGAGCGACTGGCCTGGGCCCGCCCGCTGATCAGTCTCCACTCAGGCGCTTTCGCAGATCGTCATTGTCCGGCAGCTTGTCCGCATCAGCGCTGCGCTTTTTCCATTTCTCGCGGACGGCGGTCAACGAATTTTTGTCGGATGCGATCGCGTCGATCAGCCATTGGACGGATGCCTGGAAACGACTCTTCTTGGCGTTCTCCGCGAGCGCGTAGATCGCCGTGACGAAGGCGTCTTCGCCGCCGCGGACTTCAATGGACATCTCATCGAGCACGGCGTTGAAGATGCTGTCCTCGTCGAGTCCTGCCAGGAATTTCAGATCCTTGTCCGTGCCCGACGGGAAGTAGTGATTCACACCGAGACGTCTGAGGGAGCAGGGGAGTTGAAAGTCGGCGATCACGTCGGCGACCTGGGACGCGAGTCCACCTTCGCTGTGATGATCCTCAACGACGATCAAGTGCGCCGTATCGAGTGCCGCGCGGATTATTTCCGCAGCGTCGAAGGGCCGGATGCATCCCACGTTGAGCACGCGCACGCGCTTTTTTTCTTCGTTCCACAGCCTGTCGGCGGCGGCCACAGCATCGTGGACGGGAATCCCGATGGCGACGATCGTCGCATCATCCGTCCCGTCACCTGCGCCACGGACGACGTCCGTCTTTCCATTGAACACGTATTCTTTGCCGTAAATGACGTCGCCCTTCGGCGTCAGGAGTTGCGGGTGGCCCGACCGCGGGAAGAAGACATACACGCTGTTGCTCCCGTCTGCGATGATCTCCATCCCGCGTTCCGCCGCGGCAGCGGCTTGATTGCTGTCGGCGGGCATCCAGACCTGCGTGTGATCGAATGGGAGATTCAAGTAATTGCGTTCCTGATGCGTCTCGCCGTCTTCGCCCACGCTCAAACCCGCGTGCGTGCAGTCGTGCAGGACGCCGCATCTCGTGTGGCCGCAGTTCACGTCAATGAGTCGGGCATTGGCTCTGGCTTCGTTCGTGCCGAATGCGGCGAACGTGTAGGTGACGGGGAGGAGCCCGGACTGCCGCATTCCTGCCGCCATCATATACATGTTGGCTTCGGCGACGCCGACGTTGATCACGCGATCGGGGAAGTCCTTCCCGACTTTGTCGAAGCCGCCGGATCCCGCGAGGTCCGCGTGGAGTATCACGATGCGCGGATCGGCTTTCATCATGGCTTTGAGATGCACGGCGCCGAAGTCTTGTCTTGCTGCTCCCTTTTCGGATGTGATCGTTCGCGAGTAGCCTTTGAGATTTTTGACGGAAAAGGGGAGGGCGCTCGGGACTGGGACCGGGCTCGGGCTCGGCCGCAATTTCTCATATTTTTTCGTCAACTCCTCGAGCGGCGGCAGGTCCTTCAGTGCAGCAGCAGCGACGTCATCTTTGAGCGGACTGCCATGGTAGTTCACCTCCGTTGTATTCGATCCTTCTTCCATGATCTTCACGCCGTGACCCATCGTCGTGTAGTAACACAGGAAAATTGGTTTGCCCTTGCCGGTGAGTGAATCCGCCAAATCCAGTGCAGCAACCACCTGGGCAGGGTCATTCCCGTTCTGAACTTCAATGACCGTCCAGCCCGCTGCTGAAACAATTGCAGCAAAGTCCGCGGCAACTGTCCTGCTCGGAATTCCCGAGAGCTGAATGTCATTGAAGTCCCCGTGTATCATCAAATTTCCCGTGCCGAGATGCGATGCGAGACGGATGGCTTCCATCACTTGACCTTCTTGACTGTCGCCGTCGCCGATCAGCACGTCGACCGTTCCCTTTTTCTTTTGATACTGGAGACCGAAGGCGACGCCGAGCGCATTGCTGACGCCCTTTCCCAGTGGTCCAAAGCCGAAAGGGATGTCACCAATTCCCGCCTCCACGTGCCCCGGCAAACCGTCGGGTTTGCGGAAACTGTCGATGATCGCCTGCGGTGATGCCAGTCGCGCATCGCGTCCATTCCTGTTCATCAGCCACTGCATTCCGTACGCGAGGAGGCTCAAATGCCCGGCACTCATGCGCATCGCGGGATCGACCTCGGGATTGCGTCGCTTGTGAACGAAATACGTGAACGTGAATGCGGAGAGGGGACCGCCGGGATGTCCGGATTTATGCTTCGTCGGGCCCTGAATGCATAGGTGCGCCATAATCTGGTGTGCGATCGTGTAGGCATCCACATCATCTTTGGATAATTTCGCCGACTCCTTCGGTCCGATCCAATGACGCTCGCCGGGGGATGATGCGGCGGCGATTCTTTGCAAAGACATCGGGACGTCCTTCGCCGGTTTGCCGATCAATGATGTGGGGTCGGGGCGCACGCGGTCATTCTATGGATGTAGGGGCGGAAACGCCATGCTTCGATTGGGATGGATTGTCGATGATGTACCGGCGCATGCGATCCAACGCATCCTGATCCCGGATAATGCGGTCGTGATAACGCGGTTGCCACGCGAAATCATGAAATCCCGCGATGCGTATCCGTTTCGTACAAACCGATTTGAATTGATTGATGATGGATCCCAAACATCCCGGTTTCCATGATGCGGTGTTGTTCCGACCGGCCGCGGGCGATATTTTTTCGTTTGTGGATATTTTCAACGCGGCCGTTGTCATATTTCGAACGGGCGTAGGGACGCCCCGGCGGGGCGTCCCTACGTCGTCCGTTTGTGTTGCCCCCGTGATGGCAACGATGCCGTGAAAATGATTTGGCATGATGATCCATCGGTCCAAATGCACATATGGTCGGATCGTTTCGGTTTTTACCCATTCATCGGCGACAATGGATCCGATGGGTGACAAACACATGAACCCATCGCGAACGTTGCCAAAATGACAAACCCGGCCATGGGTACAAATCGTGATGAAATACCACCCGGCGGATCCGTAATCATGCCCGGGCATGCGTGCCGATTCACAACGGTACCGATTCCGAAATAACGTCATGCTCCCATAATCGATTGCCCCTATTGTCTGTGGAATACCCTCCCGCACATTTCGTTTTTGATTATGTCATTTTATCGCTTCGGGATAACGAAAAATCCGTTCTACGACCCTGTGGAACGGTCATCGTTCGATGATCACCATCGCCTTCCTGCCATTACGAATATCCTCCTTTACCCCCGTCCAGTCGTGGATGGCGCTGACGAGAACGTCCACGTCGTATTTGTACTGACTGCCACGCTTGGTGCCGGGATCGTTGACGATGAATTTATCGCCCGTCCAGCCTTCTTCAAATCCGATGATGGTCAGTGCGTGGTACCAGGGGCCTTCACCGGAAAAATAGGGGTTGCCCAGGTCGCGGCCCGCCGCCGGAATGACGACCGGG
>JABFSS010000073.1 GCA_013140485.1 Candidatus Peribacteraceae bacterium
GCGTGTACGTCATCCGGGGGTCGTAGCAGCGCTCAAAGCAGTTCCGTACGAATGGGAGAATGGCGTCGGCGGCGTGGCTCGGTTGGGGGAGAGACGCATTGGCACCCCCGCCTTTGTACTCGTTGTCTCTCAGCCAGACGGAAATTCCTTTGCACGAGAGATCATGACGGCGCATTTTGAGGACGATGTATTCCAAATGCTTAAGGAGCTGCGCCCATAGATAATCTTTATCCTTGGTGGGGCGGAAGCTGCGGCACCGGCTGACGGATTTGGGAGGCGCTTCCTCCGAGGTGACGCCGTACAGAGCATTTCCAAGCAATTCTTCCTTCAATTCCACGCCGGACTTCCCGAAGAGCTTCCTCAGTTCCTCCGCCGGAGCCTGCGCGATGTCCCATGCCGTCTTCCATCCATGTGCATCCGTATGAACGACGCGTTTACGGCCGATTCCGGGGATGGCCGCAGCCGGTCTATCTTTTAGAAAAGCCTCGAGGTCGAGAGTATCTCCCAACACGGTTGTCCCGGCGGGTTTTTTATATTCACCCGCCATCTTCGCCAGCAGTTTCGTCGGACCTGCCCCCAGAGAGACGGTCAGTCCAACTTTCCGGTGAATATTTTCTTGCTGTGCGCGAGCCCACGCAGTCACATTCTGAGGAATCCCGCCTTGGAGCGTGCGCAGGTCCAGGTACCACTCGTCGACGGACATCTGTTCCACCAGTGGACACAGCGTACGGAGAATCGCTTCGATCTCATGGGAGGCCCTGGCGGCTTCATGGAAGTCGGCGGGCATCCGTATCGCTTGCGGACAGAGCTGTAGCGCGTCTTTCAGGCGCATGCCCGTCTTCACGCCGAAGGCTTTGGCTTCGTAACTGGCGGCGATCACACAGCCCCCGCCCATTCCCAGCGCAAGCAAGGGCTTTCCGTATAAGCGAGGGTTCTTCCGGACGATGGCGGAAGCGAAGAAGGCGTCGGCGTCGATGTGGGCGAACATGCTGCAGTGAAAAGAGAAAAGTGAATAGTGAAAAATAGAACTTAGAAAGAAAGCAGTGTTAAAAATAATTTTTCACTATTCACTTTTAACTTTTCACTCCTCAGTACTTCCGGATAACGCCACGTACGACCCCCGCAACTTTTAACTCCTCCCGTGCATGTAACTCCGGATACCGGGGATTCTCCGCTTTGAGGAAGAACTTTCCCTTTTCCTTCACCAATCGTTTGAGCGTGAACTCGCCGTCGAGGATGCCGACGACAATGTCACCGACGCGAGGCTCTTTCCCGCGTTCCACCACCACCAAATCGCCTTCGTGGATGCCGGCATCGATCATGCTTTCGCCTTTTACGCGCAGGAGGAACGTCGAAGACTTATCGCGCACCAAGTAATTCTCAATCGTGATGGTTTCCTCCGCCTGTTCTTCCACGGGCGCGGCAAATCCGGCGGCAATCGGTCCAAAGAGCGGGAGCATCATTGGTGCAATGCCTTCCGCTTGCGGCTGCTCCATGATCTTGATGCGTCCTTTGGGGTCTTTCTCCAAATGTCCGGTCCGAAAGAGGACCATGACCACCTTCGCGACAGCGTTCTTGCTGCGCACGCCGAACGCCACCGCCAAATCCGCCAGAGAAGGGGAATAACCGCGCTTTTGCTGGAACTCGCGGATATAACTCAACACCGTCCGTTGGTGGGGGGTGAGGGTATCGGTGACAGTGGGCATACGTACACGGGGAATGGTCGTACACCATACTAGGTGGACGATTGTTCACTGTCAACCCCTCGATACGAAATTCACTCCGCGAATTTCTACTCGGGGTGACATCTTGAATCTGGAGGAGCTACGCCGCAATTTTATCTTCCGATGCTCTCAATATAAACGGCAATAATCGTTGGTGTACGGAGGTACCATGGAAAAGTAGATTTTTACTCGCCGTCAGATGCCCCTCGTCTTCAACTGGTCCGTAGTGCTCTCTATCGAATGCCGCGAGCTGCTGCTGATTGCCATGCGGCTCTCCGGTTAAGGGATTCACGCCGCCAGTGACGAGCCACCGCTCTCGCGTGACTGCATTGATCATAGGGAATCCGGGGAAATTACCTATTCTATACGACCGCTCGGGCATTTCACCTAGGATTCCAGAAGAAGAAAGATGCTTGATAGAACAAGAGAGCGAGAGCAGGCCAAAAAATCGAGGTACCGGAAGTGGAGAGGGGAAACATCAACCAATCACATCAAGATCCTTGTGTTTCCGCAATTCCAGATAGGTGATCGTCCAGACGGTCTGTTTGAAGACGTGCAAGTATGCAAAGAAGTAGCTTGCGACGAGCGTCAGCGCGATGCCGACGATACCTCCGATAATCCACGTGAGGAGAGTGGAGAGGAAGGTACCGAGGAGGAGCACGATGCCGATGACGAGGCCGGGGATCACGACGATAATGGCGACGTTGAGGATGATCCGGAGACTGATGACGAACAGCAGTAGCAAGAGGAACATGATGTGCCCCAAGTAACTGATGATCAGTTTGAAACTCCTGCCAAGCGCCTCGAACATGCCGACCTTATCGATGACCACGGCTTCTTCCGCGAAACTGAAGAAGAAGCGCAAGACGTTGCTCAGGGCCCAAACAAGCCACAGGAGTCCGATGATGAAGCCTTTGGCGTTTCCTTCGATATACCGCATGATCACCGACGTGAGCGTGATGCTGGTGGAGAGGCTGCCGAGCACGAAGATTTCGTGAATCGTGAAAACCGCGAAGAAGTTGTAGAGCGCGAGGACCATGCCGCCTTTGACCGGTTCGCCCATGTGCGACTTCGCCGCCAACCCGATAATGGCGCCCAACGCCATGTGCGGGAAAAAGAACTCGATGATAAAGAGCACGCCCAAGACGATCAGGAAGGTCCAGAAGAACCAGTGGGGCATACTCTCGTAGATGACAATCTCGATATCAAAGAAGCCCGCGCCGCCGGTTCCCCAGAAATACTCATAGAGGAAGTAAATCTGGTAACTGATCAGTTTGATGCTCAGGAGAAGTTCGAAGAACGCCGACGTGCAGCCCCAGCGCCGCATCGACGCTTCGCGCCGCGTGATGGCCCATGCTTCTGCGATGATTTCCCGGGGTGTCATCCGGGCCATTCTAGCCCTATTTCAGGATCAAGTCCTGTAAAGGCCGGTATGCATAATCGGTGCCGAGGACGATGGTCACTTGGCCTTGTTTTTCGGGCAGAATTTCCGGCGGGAGCGGTCCCATGGGCAGTCCGAGTACGTCTGCGAAGAATTCCGCGGTCTTTTTATCCTCCGGAGTCCGCGCCACGACGATGGTTGCCGGGAGCTTGAGGGGATTCTTCCGGTCGTCGGAGGCGTTCTGCGGATCCGCGACGTTGTCGAAGCCGTAGCGAACGAGTTCATTCCCAAGGATTCTCGCCGTGCCGCTCTTTGCGCCGGCGTTGAGAATCTGAATCTGCGGTTTTGCCAGCAGCATCTCTCTGTCATGGAGCAGCACCTGCACGAACGCCTGGATTTGCTTCCATGTGACGGGGTATTCGGGGATGGAGTAGGGGAGCAAGACCGACGCGCCGTCGAATTGGTCGCGCGGGGGTGTGTAGAGGAAGCCGCCGGGGACGGCGAAGGGTGTGTCGATCCCGGTCTCGATGTTCAAATTCATGCTGATCATCTTCTCGCGGTCGATTTTCTCTCCGAGCTTCGCCGCTCCGAGAACTTCCGCGAACGTCATCGTGGTTTCCACGTGCTCGCTGAGCGTTTTGAGCAACTGCGTGATCGTTGCGGGACTGCGTGCGATACCCTGAGCTCGCGCCTTCTCTCCCAAGGCAGTCAAAAGCTGCTGCTGGCGCGCAGACCGTCCGAAATCGCTCGTCGTATGGCGGCTGCGCGCATATTTGAGCGCGGTTTCGCCGTCCAAATGCTGCGGGCCCTGACGGATCTCGAACGTCTCGTATGTGTAATTGGGTCCCGGATATTCCGTATCGACGATGTCGTACGGAACGGTGATGTCGACGCCGCCCAGCGCGTCCACGCCGTCCACGAATGCGGTGAAGTCGACCTTTGCGACGCGGTGAATTTCCATCCCGAGCTTTCGTCCGATCTCCGCGGCGAGTTCTTTGAGCGCGAGCGGCGATGCCTCCGCTCCGGTCAAATCTTCGGTACGGCGCAGATAGCCTTTATGGTTGCGGTAGAGTTCATTGATCCGGCCTTTCCCCATCTTTTCGGTCGAAAGCATGTACAGATCGCGGGGGAGAGAAAGCATCACCGCGCTCTTCGTATCGTCGGGATCGAGGCTCACGACCATCATCGAATCCGTCAGGTCGACGCCGTCGTGGTCCTTGTCGCCCGCACCGAGCAGGAGGATGTTTGTGAAGCCGTCCTTGTCCGCCGGCAAATCGGCTCCCGCAACGGAGAAGAACGTCTGGAGCGTGATGATGCGCAGCGATACGAGTGCTTTGACGGTTCCGGCCACGATCATCAGTCCGAACAGCACGGCGATCAAGATGACGGCGATTCTCTTTAAAATCCGGACGCGCCGCGCTTTCAATTCATCCTCCTCGTGTCGGATTTTCCATTTGCCGTAGAGCGCGACGAACAGCCCGCCGAACCTGAGTGCGTACGGAGAGGCGGACAGCAGCATGGTTTTCCACCGCGAAGGAGGTCGCTCATCACGAATTTTCCGTGTGGTGAATGTCATGGCCGGGACAGTCTAGCGCACGTCCTGAGCGTCGCGAAGGGTCGACGTGCGTTAGAGGATGCCGAAGAAGCCGAAGATGCCAAGGATGCCGAGGAGAATTGGCTGATGGAGGAGATAGATCAGGAGAGCATTTCTTCCTGGCAAAACGAGAGCAGTGAAAAGTGGAAAGTTGAAAGTGAAAAGTGCCCCTGTTTTCCTTCGGACATAGAGAGCTTCGCCAATCGCATAACCGATCAGCACGACGCCGAACCACGGAATCAGGGGAATGTAATCCACGCTCGCGAATCCCGATGGCATGATGCCGATGGGCAATAACAATGATGTGTCGGTTGTCGCATCCGGAATGATCTTCATCAGACTGATGACAAGCATTCCAATCAACACATTTCCTTCCTTCAGGAATGCAAAAAAGGGGAGCAGGAGAATACTCACTCCGATCACGTGCAGAATCCCGAAGCGTACGTAGGTTTCCGGGTCAATCATGAACGTCACCGCGCTTACGAGCATCCCGCACGCGATCACGCCGATGCCGCGCAGAAGGTATTTCCTGTACCGAAAGCGGAAGGATGCATCGCCGTGTTTTTCTCCGTGGCGGTTCCACGAAATCGCGAAGCTGCAACCGACGAGCAGCAAGAACAGCGTCACGGTCGATTGCCAGAGCAGCCGCCAGCCGCCCTCGAACACGTGAATGTTCCATCCGTAGAATTGTGACAGGTCATACGCTCCGTGATACGTCACCATCATCGCGATGGCGAGAGTTCGGAGGAGGTCCAGTTCAACATAGCGATGACTCATAAACACATAGTAGGATAGAGTATGGGTCATGATCCGACGTCCGAATCTCCTTGCATCACTCCTATTCGTTCCCTCGGTAGTGATTGCACAATTGATCACAAAAAACTCTTTTTTGCAGATTGTGCTCGCAATTACCTTTTTTATTGTATCGCTGATACTCGTCAATGCATTACTAAGCATTCCTCCAATGAAGAATGGAGGGAAAATTGAAGGAGGAGGAGATCGGAAAAAAAGAGCATAACAAAAGGACCCGGTAAGGGGTCCTTCGTTAACGTCTTCTTGCGAAGAGAAGTTATGCCATGCGGCTTCCGCGTTCGGCATCGAAACATGCCTTGCAGAGAACCGGGCGTCCGCCTTCCTCGACTGGGCGAGGCTTGAACGGAACCTGACACTGTGCGCCGCACTTGCCGCAAACGGCATCGTGCATTTGCCTGTCCTGCATGCGCTGGTTCTTGCGTGCAGAACGGCAGTCCTTGCACCGCTGGGGCGCAGAGAGCTGCTTTGTGGCGTAGAACTCCTGCTCACCATCGGTGAACACGAAGGACTGGCCGCAATCGCGACAGGTGATCTGTTGATCAGCCATAAAACTGAAAGAAGGAAATAAGATTCAGGCGGCCTGCCTGTGAGGGGTGTTCCTTCTTTCCGTTTTCACTGGCCCGTTCTTGCGTCTAGAACTGCAAGTCGGGAGATATCGACGTTACGAAGGTTTCCGGGGGGATTGTAGAGCCAAAGGGCTATGGTGTCAATGTGGTGTCAAGGATTTGCCCATCGTCTTCAGGGGAGTGCTTTGTTCAATGTTGTACGCAAGCGGTGCAGTATTCGCTGCAACATAAAGTCGACCTCTGGCTTTGTGCACTGAAGTTCTCGTGCAATTTCTTTGTGCGTTCGATGTTCTGAAATAAGACGTAGGAAAAGACGTTCATCATCATTCAAATATGTCGCTGTCCATTTATTCAGGAGTGCCTGAGTGGACTCATCCACCATTTTCCTCAGTTCCAAAGTTTCATTTCCTACCACTGGTTCATCAAGTTTTTTTCCATTTGACGATTCGAGACGAATTTTCAGAAACGGCATCAAACGACCAACGGAATCACACAGTAGATCTCTTTTTCCAAGCACGAAGCGAGAAATTTGTGAAGGCTCCACTCCAGCTCGCCTTCCCAACTCGCTGTGTGACAATCCACTGTCTTTTATTGCCTGACGGAATGTTTCTGTAAAGGGATCAGCAGCATTCTTATTCATCAACATTACAATACTGATTTTAAGGAAAATGTCTATATCCAGAAAATATCCAGAAAAGATCGCGGCAAGAGGGAATCGGGGGGAAACAAAAAGCGGCCTTTCGGCCGCTCTTTCTTACAATCGACGTGGGAAGATTTACTTCAAGGTCACTTTCGCGCCGGCAGCCTCGAGAGTCTTCTTCATCTTCTCGGCTTCGTCCTTCGGCACGTTCTCTTTAACCATCTTGGGAGCGCCGTCGACCATCGCCTTAGCGTCGCCCAGGGCGAGACCGGTGACTTCGCGGAGCGCCTTGATCACGGCGATCTTCTGCGCGCCGGACTCGGTGAGTTCGACGTTGTAGCTGCTCTTCTCTTCGGCGGCAGCTGCGGCACCACCACCTCCGCCGGCGGCTGCGACGGCAACGGGAGCGGCGGCGGAAATGCCGTAGGTCGTCTCCATGTATTTGACGACATTGTTGAGGGAAATAACGTTCAGCTTCTCAAGCGCAGTGATGACTGCTTGCTCTTCAGCTGTCAGGGTGATGGTGGCGGCGTCGGCCATAAACGGGAGGGGAAAGAGAGATGAAAGAAATGAAACTCAGAGGGGTGGTAAGGGCGTCACACGGTGACGCCCGCAGATCATGCGGCCGGCGCCGCAGCCACGGCAGGCTGCTTCTTTGCTTTCTCACTGAGCGCGCGGGCGAATCCGGTGAGAGGCGAGTTGATGATGGACGCGAACGAACGCAATGGCGACTGGAGCATGCCGGCAAACGTCGCGAGGAGAACCTGCTTGCCCGGGATCGTCGCGAGCGTCATCGCATCGGATTTGGTGAGGAGCTTTCCCTCGAAGAATCCGCCGAGGAATTGCACCTGCTTGTGCTCTTTGCTGAACGCGAAGGCGACCTGGGGGCCGACGATCGGATCGGTGATGCTGAAGATGCACGCGACCGGGCCGGTCATGTCTTTCTCTTCGGGAACCGGAAAGCCTTCTTCCTTCGCGGCGATGCGCATGAGCGTCTTCTTCGCGACTTTCATCTCCGCTCCGGCGGCCTTGAGCTTGCGGCGCAGTTCGCTCACTTCAGAAACCTTCAAACCGATGTAGTTCGTGAAGACAACGGACTGGGCGGACTTCAGCTTGTCCTTGAGCTCTTGGAGGAGAACCTTCTTTTGATCGCGGGAAACGGCCATGGGGCGGGGTGAAACGGGTGAAAGGAATTATCGGAACGATGGTGGTCAGGGATTCGTTAATTGGTTAATTCGTTAACTCGTATGCGTTTATTCGTTTTCCAATTAACCAGTAAACGAATTAACGAATCTACGATCACGTTCGGGGAAGTTTGTGCATACACAAAGGTCTCCCTTTGGAACGTACATCCGGGAGACCAGCGAGGAACACGGCACGAATCACCAAGCCGGGGCCGAGTAACCGATGCTGTATTCCTCGGAGGGGCTTATTTCGGCCTGCGGCCTTGTGCCCTCGGTCTTCGGATGTGCGGACATTCTATTCATTGGCGGGCGGAAGTCAAGCTCGGACTGGAAAAAGGACGGCGAAAGATGCAAAAGATGCCGAGGAAGCCGACGAAACGATTCCAAGATTCCAAGGACTTTTCATAGGAATCGTTCGATTCCTTTCCTTCCTCGACTTCTTTTCCTTGGCATCTTTGGCTTCGTCGGCTTTCTTTTGTTTTTGTGCTAGAATTCCAACTCTCATGCCCGTTCCCAGCCCTTCCCTCGTCCGCGCCATCCAGTCCATTGAGGACGCCAAACTGCCCGTGGGGCAGCAGGAGCTGCGTCGTGCGATCAGGTACGCAGAAAAAATCAACGGGAATGCCATGCACTGGACCGGAGTCACGCTGCTCGAGCATGCGCTCGGCGTGTTACAGCTGCTCCTTCCGTTGCAGCCCGACGCCGATACCGTGACGGCGTGCATTCTTCAGCATGCACTCGAAAGTAAAGCGATGAGTCCTTTGGAATTACAGGAAGAATTCGGGCCGCGGGTGCGGTCGCTCGTTGCCGGGGTGCACTTGCTCTCGCACGTGAACATGCGCAATCGCAAGAGCAGCGTCGAAGACCTGCGCCTGATGCTCCTGACCGTCGCCGACGACATCCGCATCCTCTTGATCATCCTCTGCAAGCGCTGTTTCGCGCTCGAGCGCATCGCCCACCTGCCGCCGACCGACGGTCGCCGCGTCGCGCGGGACGTGCTCAACCTCTTTGCACCCGTCGCGGCTCGCCTCGGCATCCACACGCTCAAGCAGCGCCTGGAGCATCTGGCGTTCCCTCTCGTCTACGCGTCCGACGCCGAGCGGATCGCCGAACAACTCGAGCAACTGCACGGACGCTACGGCCCTTTTCTCGCTCCCGCCGCCGAAGAGCTTCGCCGCGGACTCGCGGAGCAGGGAATTACGGCATCGGTCACCGGCCGCGAGAAACTGCCGTACAGCATCTTCCGCAAGATGACGAGCAAGAGCTTCTCGCACATCGAGAGTCTGCCCGATCTCTTTGCGCTGCGCGTGATCGTCGAAAGCGAAGACGATTGCTACCGCGTGCTCGGCGCGCTCCACCGCATTGGCCGGCCGGTCACCAACCGATTCAAGGATTACATCGCGTTTCCCAAGCCCAACGGATACCAGAGCCTGCACACGACGGTCTCCAAAGTTCCCGGCGTGCCCGAAGGTGTCTTCGTCGAGGTGCAGGTCCGCACGCGCGCGATGAACCGCGAAGCCGAGTACGGCATCGCCGCGCACTGGAGTTATAAAGAAGGAGGCTCGGCCCAGCAATCGGTCCAGCGCGTGCAGCTCCAGCAGGCGCTCGCGTCGCAGCACTCCGTCGAAACCGGCATGAAATCCGCGCCGCGGCTGGTCGATCACATTTTCGTGCTCACGCCCAAGGGCGACGTCGTCGAATTGCCCGAAGGCGCCACGCCGCTCGACTTCGCGTTCCAAATTCACACCGACGTGGGCATCGGTTTCCGTGCCGCTCGCGTGAACGGGTCCATCGTGTCGCTCGATTACGAACTCGAGAACGGCGACGTGGTGGAAATCGTCACGCAGCGCGCGTCGCAGGCGACGTCCGGGTGGCTGCAACTCCTCAAAATGGCGTCCTCGCGCTCGCGCCTCAAACGCTACCTGCTTGCGGTCCACCAAAACGACGCCCTCGTGCGGGGCAAGCAGATCCTTGTGGACGAACTCAAGAAGCGTCGCTTGCCGAAGCTCGACAGCGACCTCTCGCTGCTGCGTCTGCACGACGGCAAGCCCCTCACTGTTTCCGAACGCGAAGATCTTCTCGTCAAACTCGGGCAGGGGACCGACAAGCCGGGTTCGTTGATCCAGCGTCTCGATCTCCTCCGTCCATATCGCGCATCTATTCCGGCTGCGCCCGTCAAAACCGCCGCGCCGCGCTTTCAGCGCAAAGATTCTCTCGTCGATCTCGAGGGCGACGTGCCGATGCCGATGAAGTTCGCCAAGTGCTGCAAACCGCAGGACGACGATCACGTCCGGTCATCCAAACTGATCGGCATCATCACGCGCTCGGGCGACGTCATGATTCATGGCGCCAAATGCAAAAATGCCACGCGCGGGAATCCGGAGCGGAGGATTGGGGTGAAGTGGCGGAAGGGTGTGTGATTTGCGATAGTGACAGATATGTGTTAATGTGTCTTTATGAG
>JABFSS010000074.1 GCA_013140485.1 Candidatus Peribacteraceae bacterium
GTGGCAGAGGGCGCTGGCCAGGAGAAAGGCACCGTGACGATCAACAGCCGCGCTCGGGACGTCCTGACGGAACCCGGGAAAGCGGTCAGCTTGCTGCCCGTCGGAATCGTGAACATCGAAGGAGACTTTTCAAAAGGCGATCTCGTCCGCATTCAGGATGAAGACGGGCGGGAGGTCGGCGTGGGGGTCGCGCAGTACTCGGCAGATGCCGCCCGGGAAGCGAAAGGCAAGAAAGGACAGAAAGCCCTTGTACACTACGACTACCTCTACCTCTCCGCATGAAGGACATCATCGCCATCATCGGCGCGGGCAATATGGGCGCGGCGTTCTACGCCGGGCTCCATGGAAAAAATCGGCTACGCATTAATCTCTGTGACCGTAACCGTGACAAGCTCGACCCGCTTGATGCCGATCACGCGTTCACGGATCCCGCGAAAGCGATTGCGGAGGCGGATACTGTGTTGCTCGCCGTGAAACCCCAGGCGGCGAAAGAACTCCTGACGTCTCTCTCCCCTGCTCTGAATGACCGCCTTGTGATTTCCATTATGGCGGGTATCACACTCACGTCGCTGCAGCAGATGACCAGGAGCCAGAGGGTTATCCGCGCGATGCCGAACTTGGGCGCGCAGGTGAAACGAGGATTGACCGGGTGGGTGGCATCGGAGAAGACGGAAACGAAGGACCGCGCGTTCGCCAAAGAACTCTTCTACGCCGTCGGCGAAGAGATTGAGCTGCAGGACGAAGAACAGATCGATAAGATCACGGCACTGAGCGGCTCGGGACCCGCATACTTCTTTCTACTGGCTGAGCTTATGACCGCGAAAGCTATCAAAGAAGGATTTTCCCCCGCCGAAGCGGCGCTCATTGCGAAGGAGACAATGATCGGCAGCGCGCGGCTGCTCGAATCCGATTCGCGGACGCCCGAAGAGTGGCGGTTGGCGGTGACCTCGCGCGGAGGAATCACCGAAGCGGCATTGCGCGCGCTCAAGGATGGAAAAATTGATGATCTCTTCTTCGGCGCCATCGACCGTGGTATCAAGCGTTCTCAGGAACTGAACCAATAATCAGTGCCGGAGCAGGCTTTCTGCCTGCGTTCTCCAGCCCTCATGACCACTCTCTCATCCTCACTGGCCAAGACCAAGACCGCAGGGAAAACCCTCGCCCATCTGCCTGAGAAAACCGTGAACGCGGTTCTGAAGGACCTCGCGGCAGCTCTCGTGAAGAATGAGAAAACCATCCTCACGGCGAACGCGAAAGATCTGCAACGCATGAAGGAAACCGATCCGCGCTTCGACCGCCTCGCGTTGAGTCCCGCGCGCCTCGCCGACATCGCCAAAGATCTGAAAACGGTCATGACGCTCCCCTCTCCCCTCGGCAAGATTCTGGAACAGCGGACGGTGCCGAACGGTTTGCAGCTGACGAAAGTGAGCGTCCCGCTCGGCGTCGTCGGCATCATCTACGAAGCCCGGCCCAACGTGACGGTCGATTCCTTCAGTCTCTGTTTCAAGTCCGGCAACGCCTGCGTGCTCAAAGGAGGAAGCGATGCCGCGGATTCCAACAAAGCGATCGTGGCCGTGATCCAGTCCGTATTGAAGAAGCGCAAGATTGATCCCGCCGCGATCCTCCTGCTGCCTGCCGATCGTTCCGCCGTGACGGAAATGCTGAACGCAACCGGAATGATCGACGTCGTCATTCCGCGGGGAAGTCAGACATTGATTGAGTTCGTGCGGAATCATTCGAAAGTTCCGGTCATCGAGACCGGCGCGGGCATCGTCCACACGTACATCGACGCGAGCGCGGACGCCAAGAAGGCCGCCGCGATCGTTTTCAATGCCAAAACCCGCCGCTGCTCGGTGTGCAATGCGCTCGATACGCTCATCATTCATACGTCGCGATTGAAGGATCTCGCGATGATCATCGCGCCGCTCACGCGCAAGAAAGTGGAAATTTTCGCCGACGGACCGTCATTCGCGGCATTGAAAGGACGGTACGACGCCGCGCTCCTGAAGAAAGCCGGACCGTCGGACTTCGGCACCGAGTTCCTCTCACTGAAGATGTCCGTCAAAACCGTGAAGAGCCTCGATGAAGCGCTTGCACACATTGACCGGTACGGTTCGCGCCACAGCGAAGCGATCATCGCGAAGGATACGAAGACCATCGAGCGCTTCTTGAGCGAGGTGGATGCCGCCGCGGTCTACGCGAATGCGTCGACTGCTTTCACCGACGGCGCGCAGTTCGGGATGGGCAGCGAAATCGGCGTGAGTACGCAGAAATTGCATGCGAGAGGACCGATGGG
The DNA here is from genome assembly GCA_013140485.1 of Candidatus Peribacteraceae bacterium. GTDB lineage: Bacteria > Patescibacteriota > Gracilibacteria > Peribacterales > Peribacteraceae > JABFSS01. Next base: position 2,297 of record JABFSS010000074.1, read on the forward strand.
ATTGCCCGAACTCACAAGCTATAAATGGATCGTGCGAGGCAACGGGCAGGTACGCGCTTGATCTGGTTGCCAACGTCATCCTATGAGGGCGTAGACTATTCCCAAACCCCATGACCTCTCGCGGTAGAGGTCTTCCTGCGAATCCCATGCAGCTTTCCACGCTCCTCACGCAAGTCGATACCCTTCTCGGTCAGAAGGATGATGTACGGTTGAAGAGCCTGCTCCTCAGTCGAAACGCGAAGGAGCTTGCCCATGTCATCGATAATCTTTCAAACGGCAAGCGCAAGTCGTTCGCCACGCTTCCGCCCGAACTGCAGGCCGAGGTCGTGCTGCTGATGAACGAAGAAAGCCGGTCGTACATTTTGCCGAAACTCTCGGACCACACGCTCGCGCGCCTGCTGCACTTTATGGAAGAAGACAACGCCGCGGACGTCGCGCAGCTTCTGCCCGAAGAGCGGCGGCCGGGCGTTCTGCAGTACGTAAAACCGGAAAAGCGCGTGAAGATCGAGAAGCTGCTGCTCTTCGGCGCCGAGACTGCCGGAGGCTTGATGGACCTGAACTTCATCGTCGTCGCACCGGAGACGACGGTCTCCGCAGTCATCACCACGGTGAGCGACCATGCCCGCGAGCATAAGCAGGTGCCGGTCGTCATCGTCACGGGAC
>JABFSS010000097.1 GCA_013140485.1 Candidatus Peribacteraceae bacterium
TCCTCCGGATGAATTGCTGCCGCCCGATGCACTTGATCCGCCGCTGCTGGAGGAACCTGAGCTGCCTCCTGGACATGCGTAACACATTCCTGAACAAGCGGCATTGCCGCAGGAGCCGTAGGTGAGTGGATCGATGTCTACACCGCAGAAATAATCGGTTTTTGCACATTGACCACTTGCACCGAGGGAGGCAGTACAGGATCCCTGGTTGCATGGGACGAACTGTGCGCCGCCGGAAGACGACGATCCACCCGTCACCTTGCACAACCAACCGGTCTCTTCTTTACACTGAGAATCACAACCATCGTTATTCTTCACATTGCCGTCGTCGCACTCTTCGGACGTCTGGTTGCGCTTGCCGTCGCCGCATTTCGGACCCGCGCTCGAACTGCTCTTGGACGAGCTACTGCTCTTCGACGAACTGGAACTCTTGGAGCTGCTGGTGGACGAACTGGTGCTTTGGATCGTGCAGTTGCTCGCGCATCCGTCGCCGTTCTGCGTGTTGCCGTCATCGCAGAATTCGCCCGAATCAACGACGTTGTCGCCACAGTGCGCTTTTTTGCAATTGGAGCGGCAAGCGTCCTTTGTGAGGTTGGAATTCTTGGAGCCGTAGTCGCACTCCTCGGGTTCCATGACGATTTTATCGCCGCAGACCGCGCCGCAGAAGGTGACGCTGCTGTTGGCTGAACTTGCGACGGAGGAATTGCCTTTTGATGATGAGGATCCGCCGGACGAACATTGAATCGGAGCCCATCGACACACGCCGTGGACGCGCATACAGTCCGTTCCCTGCGTGCTTCCGTCAGGGCATATGCCGGCTCCCAGATTGTTGTAACCGCATTGCGCATACGTGCAGTCTGAGCAATCGAGTACGCAAGGATGATGACCCGAACAGAGATCAACACCGGACGCGGGGTCGCAGTTATTTTTACTTTCCCAATATGCTCCCGAACTTGTGCGTTGCTGGCAAATGCCGTCTCCGCAGGAGGGGGAGGACGAGTCAGCGCCGGAGGAAGAGGACGACGAACTCGATTGTGCGGGAAAGTCGCATGGCGATGGACCTCCTTCTCCGTAATCCCGATAGGGATTCATGCCCGCGAAGATATTTTTGGCGGAGTTATAATACAGATAGCCCGATGTGACGGGAATCTGCGTGAAGCCATTGTTGTTGGTGATGATCCGTTCAACGTCCTGCGCGTGCGTCCGAGTATCAAACACAATGGTGGCGTACAGATTATATCCCGACAATTTCTTGCCGTAGATGACGTAGTGTCCATCTTGGCTGATCGCAAGGCCGAGGCTCTGGATAACGGCGTACTCAGAAAACGGCAGACTCGAAAGATAATCGGAGGGGATCGACGTCCGTGTGCCCGTCGTGCGATCGTAGAAGAAGAATTGGGAAGGTAAGGACGGAGACGCCGGATCTTGTGCTTCGTACGCGATGAAGTCGCCATTCGAGCTCATGACCGCCCGGATGACGTTTTGGGCGAGGACCGTGAACGCGGACGTCTGGGGGTCTTTCACGTACAAACCTTTCCCGGCATTGGGAACGGGCGCGGCGCAGACGATGAGCCCGCTTGTCGCCTGTCCCGTCAGCCTGCTGCCGAGACCCAGGTAGACCGTCGAGACGGTCCCCGCGAGAGCGACGGAGAGAGCGAGAAAGCCGGCAGTGACGTGAGAAATGCGCATGAAGGAGATACACCAATGCTACGGCACCGGAGTGAGGATGATCGTTTGAGGGACGGATATGGGAGGAGTTCCGCCTGCGTTGTGCGGAACAGTGACACTCTGTGAGCAATCAATCGCTTGCGGAAAGATGTACGTCCAGTTGGCGAGTCCGTCCATGTGCAACGTCATTGCGCCAAACGGCCCGCGATCCGAAGAGGTATAGTTGCCTATGCGAACATCCATAACAATACGCAGTCCCGGGGTGCCATAAAAATATTCATTGTTTCCCCAACGGCATGCTCCGCCGATCATGCGATCATCGAGCTGGAATGTAACCGTTCTGCCGTTGAGAACACTGAAATTGCTTCCACCCCCGGCGGAAGGGAGCAGGACATCCGGAAAGGTTCCCGCCGGCACGGTCCACGTCCATGACTGCGGAGGTTCTCCCGGACACACATTGCATGCGCCCGTCGTTGCTATTGCTGATGATGAAGAGGTGGCGGACGTGCCGGCCGATGAAGAGCTCGCCGCGCAGAACGTCCCTTCGAGCTTGCACGCATGGTCGCAGCCGTCGCCGTCGCCCGTATCGCCGTCGTCGCATTCTTCGCCGAAGTCGAGCGCGTGATTGCCGCAGAGCCCCTCGCATCTCGCGCACGGCTGCACCGTGAGCTGCTTGCATCCGAGCCCCTGGCCAATGCACGCGGCATTGCCGCCGAGCGCGCATTCAACCTCGCTGCATTCCTGCGGTTTCGAGGAAGAACTGGACGACGAACTGGAACTGCTGCTCGTGGATGAGCTTGAGGAACTGCTGGAACTGCTGCTCGTGGATGAGCTTGAGGAACTGCTGGAACTGCTGCTGGTGGAAGAAGAACTGCTCGATACCGAGGACGACGAACTCGAAGGACAAGCAACCGTGAAGGACAATTCGGCGTAGTCGATCGCGAAGATCTCCGACAAAGCTTCCTCTCCGTCTTGCAGGAACTGGCCGTTGCGAGTGGGCTCGTCCACGAGCACCTCCATTTGACCGTCGGCAAGCGCCGCGCGCACGAGATCCGCGCTGAGGGAAATCTGCACGGTGCCCGACTTTCCCGCGATGCCCGCGACGAACTGGCTGACGTCGTCGAACGCATCCGGCACTTCCTGGTCGTCGATGAACAGTCTGTCGTTGACGACGCTGCCGGCGTCATCAATATCGGCCACCATCAGCGTGAGGGTCGCATTATTCACGACGGCGTTCGACGCGACGGCAGGCGCGGCGATCGTAAAGGGGCCGGCTTTGCGCGCGTTCGGGCTCGTCAGCAGGCTATTTGCGCTTGCGGCGGGAGCCCAGGAATTCGCCACGAGAGGGCGATCCATGACTGCGGGATCGGAAGGGGCGGGCGTGAAAGCATTGAGATCCGGGTAGTTGGCGCCCGGCGTCACACCGATGCCAAAACCGTCTTTGTCTCCCGCGAGAACGGTGATGGTTTGCGGCGATGCGGCGCAGACGAACAAAGATGAACTGCTTGAGCTCGTACTGCTCGACGACGAACTACCGCACTGATTTTGAATGCAACTCGTGCACGCCGGGGACGGAGCACATTTGGGTGTTGCGTTATTTGCACAGAACAGCGTTCCACCGATATCACACTTCGGCGTACTGACAGGGCAGACCACATCCGAACTCGCGCAGGTCGGATTGTTTTGAAAATCACACACCGGCCCCGTGCTGTCGGTACAGTCCATGTCGCACGCAGGACATGTGCTCACCGACGAGGAGCTGCTACTCGATGAAGTTGCGGAGGAAGAACTCGCCGATGACGACTGGGCGGAAGAGGAAGTCGACGACACGCTGGAGGACGTCGCCGAAGAAGCGGACGAAGAATTTTGCGCGGACGAACTCGACGAGCTGCTGACGATTGCCGAGCTGCTCTCGCTGCTGGAACTGTTTTGGGTGGCGCAATAGTTGGCGCAAATGTCCCAGACATCTTGCATCGACAACGAAAATTGCGTGTCACCCTGATCAATGCAGGCATCCGCGTCCATCTGCAAGCAGGGGCAACCGCACACCACGTCACTCACGCCCGCGGACGAATTTTTGCCTCCCGCCTGCCCGCGGAACATGGACGGTCGACTGATGACGAGGCCCGCCGTCACGACGACGGCCAGTGCTCCCAGGAGCAGCAGTGTGCCGTTACGGGGAGACCTGGGCGGCATTCGGCGAGAGGAGGGCGGAAACGCAAGCGGCGAGGCACAGATCCCGCTTGCTGCTAAAAGCGACCGCGCCGTCGCTCACACAGCGGTCGGCATCGTATCCTCCCGCACACGCGTGACGGCCGCGGAAGCAACACCACACCGGAGCATCCGTGGACGACGGTACGAGGACTGTCCATCCTTGGAGGATCAGCAGCGCGAAAAAAGACGCCGGAATCAGCAGTGCGCCTATGGCGCAAAACTGCCGATAACGAGCGGAACGGATCATGGCGAAAACTGTACCATTGCTCCAAGACGATTGTCATCCGTCAAATGACAATCACACAATCAATACCACGATCGCGCAAAGGGGATTCTCATCCGCGTCAGGAGCGTCATCTTCCTCCGGACCATGATGCCGAACCCCATCGACAGTCTCAGTAGTTGTACGACTGTCCCCCACTCGTCCGGCAGGTACGCGGCGTGCTGGTTTTCAGGCAGACGAATTTCTTGGTGGAATCGGTAACACCGTCTCTGTCGTCGTCGATGGGAACATCCACGACGGTTGAATCGCATATCCCGATCATCGCCTGATCCGCGGGTTTGTCGCCGATGGCATCTTTCACGGCGCATTCCTTGGGAGTCAGACCCCATTGCACTTGATTGCCCGTGACGCCCGGAGGAAGGAATCCGTCCGTCACTTCCGTCCCGTTCGACAGTTTTCCATAGGCACGTCCGTCATTGGAACAGCACCGGATATTCTTGGGACACTGCCACGATACCAGGGGCGCAGGTTCAAAGCCGAGCAGGTCCATGACGAAGGTTGTGAACGACGACAGCATTCCGTGGCCGCCGGGATTGCCGACGCCGGTAGTAACGCCGACGGCGACGCAGCCGCCCGGATTGGACGAGGAGGAGAATCCGCCGGGCACGCCTCCGCCGGGGATTCCGCCGGGACCGCCCGTCGTGCCGCCCGTCACTCCCCCGCCGGTGGTGCCGCTGCTGGGAACCGTGCAATTGAAGCGGCAGCCGGTGGTATTGGGCGGCTCGCACTGTTCGCCGGGTCCGAGAATGCCGTCGCCGCAGTAGGCTTTTCTGCAGACATTCGTGCAACTGTCGCTGTTATTTTGATTGCCATCGTCGCATTCTTCTCCCTGATTGACCACGCCGTTGCCGCAGTTGTTGGTGCAAGTGATCGAGGTGGTCGACGCGTCGTTGCCCGTGCACCACTCGGTTGGGGAGATTTGCGTACAGGTGGAGGCGAAGCCGTCCGTGGGACAGGTGGTACTGCTTCCATTGCAGGCTTCGGCGACGTCGCAGACGCCGGCTTTCGCGCGACAGGAGGTGCCGGAGTTGCCGGCGGGATGGGAGCATGTCGCGCTGCTCCCGCTGCAAATATCTTGAGTACATGCTTCGGCGTCAGCAGTGCAGGCAGTGCCAGAGGCCGTGTACGATGCCTCGCAAACATGATTCGCGACGTCACAGGTATACGTCGCGCAGGTGGTGTTGAGCGCCGTGCACGGAGTGTTGTTCACGCACGATACGCAGGACCCGGCTGCGCATTGACCCGAACTGCACGTCGTCCCGTCCGCCTCGAACGAATCGGAAGGACACGATGCGGACGCACCCGTGCAATTTTCCGCCACGTCGCACTGACCCGCATCTGCGCGACACGTGCTTGCAGCGGAGAGGAACGCATCGGCAGGGCACGCGTCATTCACTCCGTCACAGGACTCCTCACTGTCGCAAAGGCCCGCGACCGCACGGCACACGGAGGAGAGTTTGCCGTCACTCGGACAGGAACCGCTGCTGCCGGTGCACGTTTCCGCCTCATCGCACACTCCCACTGCTGCGCGGCAACTGGTACCGCTCGCTTGGTAGCCGTTGTCCGTGCACGTCCCCGAACCGTTACACGTATCTTGAACATCGCATACCCCCTTCGTCGCGCCGCAGGAAGCGCCGCTCGCCTCATACGAACATGTTGACGAACAGCAGTCGCCGTTCGTCGTGTTGCCATCGTCACATTGCTCCGCTCCGGTCACGGCTCCGTTTCCGCAAACGGCGCCGCCGGATTGACATATGTTCGCGATGCACGTCAATCCTAGGGCTGTGGAGCACTGGGCATCATTCGTGCACGCCGCGCCGTTGACGCCCCGGCACGTCAAAGCGTCGCATACGTACTGGGCAGGACTGCAACAATCCTGAGTGCCGGAACATGTGCTTCCAGCGCCATGACAACCGCAGATAAGACCCGCACAGACCCCAGTGCAGCAATCACCATTCAACGTGCACGAATTCCCGTCTCCGAGACACGCCTGAAGAGACAGTTTCTGGTCGGGGGCCAACAGGACGACGGAGGCACCGACGGCGATCAGCGCGAAGAGCGGCAAAACCAGTATGCGCGATGAGAATGGCAACTGCATCTTGAGAGCGAGCATACCAGATCGTCATGCACAATGTGAGTGATCCGGATCACCTCAACGTGCCCCCGCCTCCCGTAATTCCCAATCCCGTCGCTGCGCCTCCGGTGGTTCCTCCCATTCCGCCGTCGAACTTGGTGTAGATCTTTCCGCCGCTCGTCTGGCAGTAGCCTGCTGTGCTGCTTTTCAAGCAGACGAATTTTCCCGTGGAATCGGCAACGCCGTCTCCGTTGTCATCGATGGGAACTTCAATCACCGTGGAGTCACACACGCCGAGCGCCGCCGGGTCGGCCTGATCGCCGATCGCGTTTTTCAGAGCGCAGTCCTTGGGACTCACACCCCAGTTGACGGAAACTCCCGGTGGAACGGCATCATCCGTCACAAACGTCCCATCGGCCGCTTTCCCGTAGGCATGACCGTCTATCGTGCAGCACCGGATTTTCCTCGGACTCGAACAGTCCCACGTCGTCACCGGTGGGGCGGACTCCACGCCGACCATCTCCAGAAGCATCGTGACGAACTTTTCGAAGCCGCTCTTCGGTGGCTCGGGCGACGCCCCCGGACTACCGCTGGAATTCGATGTCGTGACCGGGACGCAGCCGCTCGTGTTGCCGGACACTCCGCCGCCGGGAATACCTCCGCCGGGAATACCTCCGCCAGGGATTCCGCCGGGCACGCCGCCGCCGGGAATGCCTCCGCCGGGAATACCTCCGCCAGGGATTCCGCCTCCGGGACCGCCTCCCGTCATGCCCCCGCCGGTGCTTCCGCCATCGCTGCCCACCGTGCAGTTGTTGCGACAGCCGTCGTTGTTGTCCGTATTGCCGTCGTCGCAGCTTTCCCCAGCGACTCCTTGAACGATACCGTCGCCGCATTTCGCGATGGTGCAGACGTTCGAGCACATATCATTGTTGTTCTGGTTGCCGTCATCGCACTTCTCGCCGGCATCGACGTTGCCGTCACGACACGCGACTTGGCAGGATGTCGTGGTGGCGGTGGCGCTGGTACCCGAGCAGCAGACGCCGCCCAAGACGACCAAGCCAGATTCAAAAATGTTCGTGCAACTGGTGCTGCTGCCGTCGCAGACGTCCGCTTTGTCGCAGAGAATTGTCGTTGAATTATTCGTAGAGGCGCGGCAGGAAGTTCCGGCAGTCGCGGCACCTCGATCGGGGCATGTGGTACTGCTCCCGGTGCAATACGCCGCTGCGTAGCAATCTCCGATGGTGTCGGCAGCTTGACACTCGGTACTGGAAGGTGTGTAGGCATCGGCAGGACACGTTGCGCTTGAGCCCGTACAGCTTTCGGCCGCGTCGCAGGTGGTGGTGGCCGCGCGACAGGACGTCCCGGCGGTCGTGAAGGCGCATCCCGCCGTACAGCAGTAGCCCGATACGCCGTTGTTCGCTCCTTGATCGCACGCCTCGGATCCACCCACGGTGCCGTCGCCGCAGGACGACGTGACAGTGGTGAAGCTCCATGCGGTCGTGGAACTGATGCCCGCATACTCGTTGCCGGACACATCAGTAAATGCTCCCGAATCAATCAGGACGTAGTACTCGGTGTTCGCCTCGAGCGTCGAGATCGGATCGATCGTGATGGTCACGATCAACGATGCCGTCGAGATGGAAACTAATGACATATTGTTCGCAGCAATGGTTTCCACAAGACTGTTGTTGGATGTTTTCTTGATCACGATGTTCTTGTCGGCAGCGGCATACAGAAGATGTCCTTCAGGCACGCCGGACGTGATCACCAGGTTATCGGTGAGACCGACGCCCGTGGCATCATCCGCAGGAGAAAAGCTGCCCGTCAGGGAGGTGTCGATATTGACCGTCAAACTCGCGGAATCGCCGGACAAGCAGCCTTCGGGGGTGGTCTGGGTCGCAGTCAGCGCTTTCGCGCCCTCACTCAGCGCGCTCGTGGGGGCGATGCTGTACGCACCACCGGCACAGGTATAATTGCTCCCCACTTGCGCGCCTACCAGCATGAGCTTGACCGTGTAGCCCGTTGTGCACGTTCCTGTAAACGTTGGCGTCGTGTTCTTGGTGTAGTTGTCAGTAGTGCTTATTCCAGTATCACTGGCGGCCTCAAGATCGGGCGCACCGGGGGCCGCCGGAGTGCTGCAAGCCACACCACACGTGAGAGAAATGCAGGTATAGCCCGAGCAGCCCGCTCCAAGATCGATCTCTTCGCAATCGCTGTCAGTCGTGCATGCCGCAAGAAGAGGACAAGTCACCTGCCCACGCATCGCCGCCGGTGAAAATGAACTCTCGGAAAGGACGGCGAATGCCAGCAGAAGGACAACGATCAACCCCGACAGGGTAAGCGCAACGGTTCGGGGGCGGAGTGGAAAAGCCATCTGGCGAAGAGCGTAACAGTTCGGTGAAAAGGCACAAAGGCGACAAAAGTGACAAAAGCGGCAAAGATGACACGGTGATTTTTGCTATCGTGGACCCATGCTCGTGCTGCCCATCAAAACACCTGTCCTGAAAACCGGAGACGACCTCGCTGCACTTCTCTGTGCAGGCGCAGAAATTTTGCCCGGCGATATCGTCGTTGTCTCGTCCAAAGCCGTCGCGACGGTGGAAGGAGCGGCAATCGATCTCTCGCTGATCACACCGTCCGACGCCGCGCGTGAACTGAGTGAAAAAACCGGCCGGTCGCCGCAATTCTCTGAAGCGGTCCTGCAAGAATGCCGGCGCCTCCACGGAACGATCGTGGGAACGTGCATCGGCGGAGGACTGACGGACGTGCGTCCGTCCCTCGATACGCGCCGCGACGGCGCTACTCGGGATGACAAGAATGTCTGGTCTATTTTGGTAGCCAGTGCCGGACTCGACGAGAGTAACGCAGGAACGGGATTCGCCATTGGTTGGCCGAAGGATCCTGTTTTGAGTGCACGGAAGTTGCGGGAGGAGCTGGAGAAGCGAACGAAAGGGCACAAAGGCCGCAAAAGTGACAAACGTGACAAAGGAAATCCGCTGCCTTTGTCGCCTTTGCGGCATTTGTCACCTTTGCCCCCTTCTCTTGCGGTCATCATCACCGATTCCTGCTGTCGCCCGCGCCGCCTGGGCGTGACCGCATTCGCGCTGACGGTCAGCGGGCTCGATCCTCTGCAGCCGAATACGGGACCCGATCTCTTTGGCAGACCGCTCCGGATGACCACGGAAGCGGCGGCGGACCAGCTCGCGACTGCCGCGAATTTTCTGATGGGCAACGGCGCGCAGTCCGTGCCCGCTGTGATCATCCGCGACCACGGGCTGACGCTCAGTGATTGGGAAGGCTGGGTACCGGGAATTGAGCCGGAGAAGGATTTGTTTCGGGATATACTGAGGTGATGTCCCTCGTACGCTCGCCTCCGGCGAGCTACTCGGGATGAACGGGCGTACGAGGAACCTTCACAAATTGAGTTCCCCTCTCTCGATCATTTGCAGCACCTTCGGATACCATTCTTTTTCCAGCCCCTGCACCCTCTCCTTTAATGACACAACAGTATCGCCCGGCAGCACGGGACAGGTTTTCTGCAGCAAAATTTTCCCCGTATCGACACCTTCGTCCATCAGATGAATCGTGATGCCGGATTCCTTGTCGCCGGAATCGAGAACCGCTTGATGGACTTTATCCCCGTACATTCCGGCTCCGCCGTACTTGGGGAGCAGCGCCGGATGCACGTTGATGATCCTGTTCTTCCATTGATTGATGAACCAAGGGCAAAGAATCGACATCCACCCCAAAGCCGCGATGAAAAAATCATGATTCGTGATTCGTGATTCTTTCGTCAGTTGTGCAATGGCCTCATTCAACCTCCGATCAAATTGTTCCCGCGATTCCCCTTCTTTCTTTTCAACAATCGTGACAGGCAGCCCCGCCGCCTTTGCCTTCTCGGTGCATCCCCGATCCTCACGGTCAGTGACGAGTCCAAGACATTTCGCGGTCAGCGAACCGTCCTTCATCCGGTCGATGACCGCCTGGAACGTCGTGCCGCGTG
>JABFSS010000115.1 GCA_013140485.1 Candidatus Peribacteraceae bacterium
CATTTTCGTCGGCGAGGTCTTCTTCCTCGACACGATCAGGAACGAACTCCTCAGAGGACGGAAAGCAGACGAGTAAGTAGAGTGCCGGAGACGACGGATGCTCGGGGCAGAAGACGATGTACCCCGACGACTACAAAAAGGTCGCAAAGGGGGAAACGATTGTCCACGTGTGGGAGGAAATCTTCACGGGAATAAAGAGACAGTTGGAGCAAGCATCTTTTCCGAAAGGCGGTATGACGCCAACGGGCGATGACTGCCGGAAAATGGAGCAGGAGATGAATAGAGAAATATTGCGGGCAGCCGAACTGCTGGAATGCGCAATGAACGAGCAAGCGATGAACCAGTTGTCACGAGCACTGAAGGTGCTCACCGAACAGCTCGGAGTGGATAACACGGCGCCGCTCAACATCATGGATCTCTGGTACTACCTCCAGGCGGAAATGTCCCGGATGGAACAAGTATCGACTCTCCTCAAGAACACGCGTGACGCCATATATTCGCCCGTCTTCAGGCGCTGCAGTTCGGAGAGACCGGAACCGACCGGTTCGGCGTCTTCACGTTCTTCCTCGCTCAATAGCGCTCCGGGAGAAGTGGATGATGGTAGTGGTGGAGGTGACTTTCCCGATGAATCCGTAGGATCAGACGACATGGGCGATGGCGACGGAGTGTGGGTAGAGGGTTTGTAGAATAAGAATGAAAGATTACGGCCACCAGACGCTATTTTTGAGAGTGTTTTAGAGCGGAAAAATGGCCTTCACCTGCTATTCTCTTTCTGTGAAAGCTACTGATTTTGTCCATCTCCATTGCCACTCGACCTACTCTCTCCTTGAGGCTCTTCCGAGCGCGGCGGAGATTGTGGAACGCGCCGTGGAACTCGGCCAGAACGCCGTCGGATTGTGCGACAAAGGATACACGTACGGGCTGATTGAATTTTTCCAGGAGGCCGAGAAGAAAAAAGTGAAGCCGCTCCTCGGAATGGAGACGTATGTCGCGGCCCGGACGCGACATGATAAGGAGAGTGGCGTCGATACCAAACGCTATCCGCTCACGCTGCTCGCGGAGACCGAAGAGGGCTACCGTAATTTGCTCTGTCTCGCGTCGGCGGCGGCGCTCGACGGCATGTACTACAAGCCGCGCGTGGATAAGGAACTGCTGAAGGAGTTCGGGAAGGGATTGATTGCGCTCACCGGCCCCATCGGCGGCGCGATTCCCCAGGCGGCGCTCGCGGAAGACGGCGAGCGGATCAAAACGCTGACGGAAGAATACCGCTCGTATTTCGGCGAGAAGAACGTGTACTACGAATTGATGGACCTGCCGAACGTGCCGGGGCAGCGCGAGGTGAACCAGCAGCTGATTCAGTACGCAAAGACACTGCACGTGCCCACGGTCGTGACCTGCAACAGCCACTACTGCCGCCCCGAGGACGCCGAAGCGCACGATGTGCTCCTCTGTATCCAGAAGAACGCACAGGTGAGCGACCCCGGACGATTTTCGATGCGCGACAGTGATTTCTCAATGCGCCCGTTCGAAGAGCTGGAGAAGGCGTTCTCGCACGTGCCCGAAGCGCTCGAAGCCACGCGCACCATCGCCGACCGCTGTCATCTCTCCTTCGACTTCAACAAGTACAAGATTCCCCGATTTCCTGTCGCGGCCGGACGGACGGAATTGCAGGAACTGCGCGAGCAGTGTGAGAAGGGATTCAAAATCCGGTATCCGAAACAGACGAGCGAGCAGAAGGAACGACTGGAACACGAGCTGAAGATTATCGAAGACATGGGATTCTCCGGATACTTCTTGATCGTCGCCGACTTTATCGCCGAAGCCCGCCGCCGGGCCATCACCGTGGGGCCTGGGCGAGGATCGGCGGCGGGCTCCATCGTCAGTTACTCGCTCGGCATCACGTCGCTTGATCCGCTCGAACATGGACTGCTGTTCGAACGATTTCTCAACCCCGAACGCATCACCATGCCGGATATCGACACCGATTTTGCGGATAACCGCCGCGACGAAATTCTGAATTACGTGCGGCAGAAGTACGGTCCCGACAAGGTCGTGCAAATTTGCACGTTCGGGACACTCGCCGCCCGCGCGGCGGTCAAAGACGTTGGCCGCGCGTACGGCATGCCGTTTTTGGAAATGAACACGCTCGTCAAACTCATCTCCGACCGCCCCGGGACGAAGTTGAAGGAAGCGCTCGAAACGGACGAAATGAAAGCGGTCTATGAGAGCAACGAGACGTACCGCAAAATCATCACCGCGGCGCTCAAGCTCGAAGGCAAGGCGCGGCATGTGTCCGTCCACGCGTGCGGCGTCGTGATTTCCGACAAAGCCGCGGTCGAATACACCGCGCTGCAACGCGCACCGAAAGACGAGGAGATCATCATCACGCAGACGTCGGCCAAGCCGCTCGAGGCTCTGGGGCTCTTGAAGATGGACTTCCTCGGGCTCACGAACCTAACCGTGATCCAGACGACGCTCGAAATCATCGAGCGTTTGCACGGGAAGAAGATCGAAATCGCCAAGATTCCTTTGGATGACGACGACACGTACGCGCTGCTGCGGCGCGGTGAGACTACGGGCGTCTTCCAGTTTGAATCGGCAGGCATGCGGCGGTACTTGAAGCAGCTCAAACCGACGCGGTTTGAGGACATCACCGCGATGGCGGCGCTCTACCGGCCCGGACCGATGGACTGGATCCCAAGTTTTATCAAGCGTAAGCACGGCCAGGAAGAAGTGACGTACATTCACCCGGACCTGGAACACATCTTCAAAGAAACCTACGGCATCGGCGTCTACCAGGAACAAATTCTCCAGCTCGCGCGCACGTTCGCCGGGTATTCGCTGGGCGAAGCCGATATTCTGCGCCGCGCGATCGGCAAGAAGATCCGCAAAGAACTGATGGCACAACGGGAAAAATTCCTCGCCGGCGCGCAGAAGAAAGGCAACGGCAAAATCGCAGAGAAAGTCTTCGACGACATCATCATGCCGTTCGCCGGATACGGCTTCCCCAAGGCGCACGCCGCCGGCTACGCGCTGATTGCGTACCAAACCGCGTACCTCAAGTCGCACTACCCGACCGAATTCATGGCAGCCCTCCTCTCCGCGGACAGCGACGTGACTGAACGGGTGATGATCGAAATCGAAGAATGCCGCGCCATGGGCATCCAGGTTCTGCCGCCGGACATCAATGAATCATTGCGTCATTTCACGGCAATCCCGGCCTTCGCTCCTGCGGGAGCTACGGCCGGCAGGCCCGCCAAAACATCTTCTGGCTCGATCAGATTCGGATTGAGCGCCGTCAAAGGCATCGGCGATAGCACCGTCCTCCAGATCATCCAGGTGAGAGAACAGGCTGGTCCGTTCGCGTCACTGGAAGATTTTGCGCGACGAATTCCCAACAAAGCGCTCAACAAGAAGACGCTCGAAGCGTTGAGTAAAAGCGGCGCTATGGATTCGCTCGGCGAGCGACGGGCGATCATCGACAATTACGAGAGCATCGTTGAATTCTCCAAAGCAGCAGGCGATACCGGCGGCGGGCAGGGCGACTTGTTCGGGAGTATGGGTGGGGGAATCGCGGACGCGCGTATTGAATTTCCGCAGACGACGCCGGCCACGCCGTCGGAAAAACTCAAGTGGGAGAAGGAAACGCTCGGCATGTACGTGAGCAGCCATCCGCTCGCGGGACTCAAGAAGTACATCGGCAAGAAGGCGCAGTTGATTGCACATCTCACCGCGAAAGAGGTTGGCAAGCGCGTCACCATCGCCGGCATTGAGGAGAACTTGAAGAAGCTCACGACGAAGAAAGGCGAAACGATGGCCATCTTGACGCTCGAAGACCCCACGGGCCGCATGGAAGTGACACTCTTCCCCCGCACGTTCACCGAAGTCGCTTCCGTCCTCGGCCAGGCCGATACCGTTCTCGTGATCGGCGGAACGCTCGACCTGCGCGCCGGACAGCTGCAGATTCGAGGCGAGGCGGTGAAGCGCGCATCCCTCTCCACGATGATCACGAACGCCCGCAAAGAAGGATTTTTCGACGAAGAAGAAGCGAAATCCGGCATCCAGCGCGTCGCTCGCGAAGTGGCCGAAGAGCACATCGATCTCGTCGACGAAGAGGGGAACGTGATCGCGGGGGAAACGGTGAAGTTGGGAACCGAGATGGGAACCGAGAACGGAATCACGGATGATTTTTTAGGACCGCTGGGCAGATGGATAGTCTCCGGAATGAAGGTTGATGAGGTTCTTGATTCACTGAAGATGGTCGGAGATTCGAAAGTACTCGAGCCAACAAAAACAGCTCCCCCCACCATCTCTGACCAAATCTCCATCCACACCATTCAATTACCCCCACGCGCGCCCCGCCAACTCCTCCTCGACCTCAAACGCACATTCGAGACGTTCCCCGGCAAAGAACGCGTCCAGCTCAAAATCGGCGAGCAACTCGTCCCCGTGCCCATGACCATCACGATGTCGACAATTCTGGAGAAGAAAATTGAAGAGGTGATGAGTAAATATACCGCGCAGGTCTGATGAATATTCTTCCAGCAGCCGACGGCATCGAGCTGGCGCTGAAGATTCTTCACGACGGTGGAGTTATCGCCCACGCGACAGAGACGTGTTACGGCTTCGCATGTGACTTGAAGAATCCGGACGCCGTAAAGAAACTCTTCGCGATCAAGCATCGCCCGCTCTACCAACCAGTAAGTGCACTCTTTTCTTCCCTTGATGAAGCCAAAAAATACGTAGTATGGAACGACGAGGCGCAGAAACTTGCAGACGAATATCTGCCGGGGCCGTTGACGATAATTCTGCCACTCCTGTCGAAAACACCGACTATTCTCTTTGCCATTCCTCCAGAGCAACCAATTAACCAATTAACCAATAAACAAAGCATGGGCATCAGAATTTCTTCCTTCTCTCTAGCGGCACAACTTGTGCGGGAATTCGGCTCGCCGTTGAGTACCACGTCAGCGAACCTCCACGGCCAGCCGAATCCGTACTCCGCAGAAGATATCGTAGAACAATTCAAGGACCAGAAATTTCAACCCGATCTGATTCTGGATTCCGGGAAATTGCCACCGACTCCGCCGTCGACAGTCATTGATTTCACATCTGCAAAAGATGCAAAAACTCTGCGGAAAGGGGATATTCCCATTGCCTGATTTTCCGCTACCATTAGGGCATGTTCTGCCCTCGATGCAAATTTGAGGATACGTCGGTGATCGATTCTCGACTTTCTGAAGAAGGCCGTGCCGTGCGCCGCCGCCGCGAGTGCCCCAAGTGCCAGCACCGGTTCACAACGTTCGAGCGGCAGGAGCTGAGTTCGCTGATTGTCGTGAAGCGCGATGGAACCAGCGAGCCGTATTCGCGAACGAAACTTGAGCGCGGCATTTGGCTCTCGTGCACCAAGCGGCCGATCAAGCAGGATCAGATTGATAAACTCTTGAACAAGCTTGAAGAGAAATGGGCAGCGAATAAGAAGGAAGTGGCATCCACGACCATCGGCACGGATGTGATGAAAGAATTAAAGAAGCTCGACCAAGTCGCCTATATCCGTTTTGCGAGTGTGCATCGGGAATTCAAAGATGTGGAGGAGTTTAAGGAGGAGTTGGGGCGTTTGTTTAAATGATCACTTCTTTTTTTTCGCTGCTTTCGTGTCATCATCACCTACGGGAACGGATGCGAGATCCAGTCTCAGCAGAGCATCACGGATAATATCGATGGCTTCTTGAGGATTTGTTAATGGAGTAAATACTCTCGCGTTGGCGGGCTCCTTTTCATGAACGGCAGAACCAGCTCTTTCTCCTTTTTGTGCTCTTTTTTGGATGGCTTTCGCCGCCAGTTCTACTGAGTCTTCAGATGCTTCTTCTTCGGTGAACTCATCAACTGTGATATCTACTCCCTTTACTGCTCTCCCTTCCTTTACTGCTAGTAGATGGGCAAATTTCGCGTCCAGTTTCTTTTGATTTTTGCGCCATTTTTCCAGTGATTTTTTCGCTTTTTCAGTATCCGCATCCATTTTTTCACTGGCTCTTTTCGCAGAATCAGCGGGATCCTTAAATATTTTTTCTTCGGTAGCCCTTTTTATATCACGCGCAAACTTCGTATCTTCCTGAAGCACTCTCATGCACAGACGCCCGTAGAGCAGCTCGATCTGCTCCAGCTTTTTGCCGAATGAATTTCGCTGCCGAACAATGGCCTTATCCAGTTTGTCGATAACTACCTGCAGAAACTGTATCTCAGATGCTTTACTGCCCAACAGATGGGACTGCATTAGTTCTGCTCGGGCAGTATCCAGGTCATCCTGAATCATCTGTGTATATTCCTGCCTGCTCTCATGATCTATACGGGCCCACAGAGCTGCTTTGAGTGATTTCGGAGTGGGCAGGTCGGGTACTATTTCTTTATTGGACATATAATTATTAGATGAGGGTGCGGATCCGGGAGAGCGTTCTTCTATTGCAATAAGAGACTGACGTCGAATGCGACGCCCTTTTTTGAGGCGTTCGGAATCCCCGCAAGAGTTTTCTGTCGCGTCCCTGCCGCAATCTCTTTGGCCATCGCACGAATGTCTGCGGCAAGTTCCTGGGCAATGGCGACAATTGCGGGACCGTTTTCCCTCTGCACGCCGGCAGATTCTTCGTCGCTGATTGTCCCGTTTACGACCCGATCATCCGTTTCGTTCAAACGCCGAACGGTGGCTCGCACAATTTCTTTTTGTCTCGTATAGGGCCCCTTCCCCATCGCTTCTAAAAAAAAGAACGCATACTCGCACCGTGCTGCCGCATTATCCTCGGTGCCGGTTCCAACAATTGAGGTGCCGTCTCCTTTTCTGTATTCATTCATAGAACGCAACCCCTGATGTCCGCAGTCGCCATTGTCGTTGTGGTAGAGACATTCTCTTGCCGGATAGTTGAGACCCGTACCGACGTCTTTATCATGGGCGTACCGGCAAATGATGTTCTTAATTGCATCAAGTTTCTGCAAAAAGTCGCCCACCGTCATATCGAGCGTAAAATGTTTGTATGCGATCCGGGACTGCTCCACGGTACACCGGCCATAATCGGCAATGATGTTCTTCAGAGGCTGACCCAAGACAGCCCGCATTGCCGGAGACACATCGGGAGATTCCGCAGGTTGGTCAGAAGAGATGAGAGGAATTTCTATTCGCTGCACAAAATTATTATACACTAATTTTAACAAATTCGCAATATTGCCGCCGCCTTTCTGTATAGTAGGCGAAATTCTTTATATCTCCATCCATGCTCCGTACCCACACCTGCGGCGAACTCCGCGTTGATCATGCCGGCCCCAAGGGGGGCCCTTCGGGCCAATCCGTGACTCTCTGCGGCTGGGTCCACCGCCGCCGCGACCACGGCGGACTGATCTTCATCGATCTGCGAGATCGTTATGGCCTGACGCAGGTCGTGATCCATCCGGATAACAGCGCGGCATTCCAGGCTGCGGAAAAAGTCCGACCGGAATGGGTTTTAAAGATCGTCGGAAAAGTGCAAAAGCGCATTGAAGGCGCCGAAAAAGCCGAGAGCCTCACGGGTGCAATCGAAGTGACGGTCGAAACACTTGAAGTCCTCAACGAGGCCCAGACGCCGCCGTTTGAAATTGATCAGGACAAAGAGATCAACGAAGAACTGCGTTTGACCTACCGCTATCTCGATATGCGCCGCGAGCGCCTGCGCAAGAACCTCGAGCTACGCTCAAAAGTCTTCCAGATCATCCGCAAACATTTCGTCGAAGAAGGATGTTTGGAGATCGATACGCCGTGCTTGATCAAAGGAACGCCGGAGGGCGCACGCGAATACGTGGTTCCTTCGCGTTTGTATCCCGGAAACTTCTTCGTCCTACCGCAGAGCCCGCAGCAGCTGAAGCAGCTGTGCATGGTCGGCGGACTCGACCGGTATTTTCAAATCGCGCGCTGTTTTCGGGACGAAGACTTGAGAGGGGACCGCCAGCCGGAGTTCCTGCAGCTCGACTTCGAAATGAGCTTCGGCACGCAGGAAGACGTACAAGGCATCATCGAAGGATCGCTGATGAAGATTCTCAAGGAATGCAGCACCAAGAAGCTCCGGGGTGGGAAGGTGGAACGATTCAAATGGATTGAAGTGATGGAGAAGTACGGCTCCGACAAGCCCGATCTCCGCTACGAGCTGCCGCTGACCGATGTGTCGGAAATCGCCAAGGGCAGCGGATTTAAAGTGTTTGAGGATGCGCTTGCGAAGAACGGCACCGTTCGTGCTTTGAGAGTCCCGGGAGGCGCTGCTCTCACCCGCAGTGAAATCGATACATGGACAGAGCTCGCGAAGGAAATGAAAGCGAAAGGTCTCGCTTACATTCTCTTTAAAGATGATGGCCCCTCGTCGCCACTGCTCAAATTCTTCAAAGACGGCGTTCTGGATCAGTTGCAAAAGGCGACGGGCGCGCAGACCGGCGATGCAATCTTCTTCGGCGCCGACAAGTTCAGGATTGCATGCGCGAGTCTCTCCAAAGTTCGTGGCGAGGCGGCGAAGCGTTTCAATTTAATTGATACGTCGATCCACGCGATGTTCTGGGTCACCGACTTCCCGATGTTCGAGGAACAAGACGATGGATCTTTGACATTCTCGCATCACCCCTTCACCAGCCCGAACCCGGAGCAATGGAAAAACCGGAAAGAGAAGCCGCTGGAAGTCCATGCGATCTGCTACGACCTGGTTCTCGACGGCTACGAACTCGGTTCCGGCTCCATCCGTATTCACAACCGCCAACTACAATCGGAAGTGTTCGATATGCTGGGGATCAGCAGAGAGGATGCTGAACGACGATTTGGCCACATGCTCAAAGCGTTCGAGTACGGCGCGCCGCCGCACGGAGGCTTCGCGTACGGCATCGACCGTGTCGTGATGATTTTGGCCGGAGAGCCGAATATCCGCGAAGTGACGCCGTTCCCAAAAGATCAGAAGGCGAAAGACCTGCTGATGGGAGCCCCATCGCCGATGCCCGAGAGGCAGTTGAAAGAATTGGGGGTGAAGATCGTGCAGGAATAACCGGAGAATGAATGATGAAGCGTGAAAAATGGATAAACGGGCTTCATAATTCATAATTCTTGATTCATGCTTCTTCTATGCCGGACCAAAAAGCCGCAGATGACGCACGGAAGAAGAAAACTCTTGAGGAATTTCACGAAAAAAGTCTTGCCGGTATGGAAGGACAGAAAAAAAGTGACGAACGAAGGCGTTCGGCGCATCAGGAAGAAGAATCCGGTTTTCAGAAGAGGGGAGAGGGCGCGATTGCGGAAGAAACAAAGGCAACCGACAAAAAGAAGAAACAGGATAAGGCGTGGCGCGCCGGGCAGGTGAAGCAGAAAGAAGAAATTGTCGCCGATAAGAAAAAGCGGGCCGCGGACGCCCGGTACGTCAAAGAGAAGAAGCAAAAAGACCGCGACTATGAAGAGAAACAACGAAAATTCTTCGAATCGTTCCGCGCAGCCGCGGCGGCGAAGGCTTTACAGGATCGAAAGAAGTACCAGCGCGACCAGGAACTGAAGGCGGAGATGATTCGTTTCGAAAACGACGCCTATCAGGAAAAAATAAAGGCGGATGCGCACGATCTCCAGACGAAGAACGATATTGAGCATGAGAGTCTCCGCAAACGAGACGAGATGACGCGGCAATACCGAGATTTGGAGCGGAAGCTCTACGACGAAGAAGCGCGTGCCGGAGCGCAACTGCAGGGACTGGGTCCGGCAGGCAAGCCCCGCCTGGACGAACTGACGAAACAGATGCAGAAGAAGCGTGCGGATCTGCTCACGGAAGAGCGGCAGCATCGGCAACAACTGGACCAGGACACCGCAAAAAAGAAGAACGAGACCGAGCGCTTCACCCAGCGCCACAAGGCCGATATCGATGCGAGCGTCTCTGCGAAGAAGGCGGCCGTTGCCAAGG
>JABFSS010000112.1 GCA_013140485.1 Candidatus Peribacteraceae bacterium
TTGTCGTCACGGCGGACCTCGACCTTGTTCTCCTCGGCTTCTTCGACCGCATCGCGCATTTTGCTCGAAAGCTTGCGCATTTTTCCACCCTTGTGCGAGAAGAAGTTGATCTTGTCCTTCTGTCCCTGAATATCCTTTTCCATCCGGGCGTTGAGCCGCTGCTCGCGCTCGATTTGCGCCTCGATCTGCTCGACGACATCGAAGTAATCGCCCACGTACTGCGTCACCAGGTGCGTGAATGAATCGAGATGGAGCACGCCGTGCGTGAAGCTGTTGAGGAACGCCGCGTCATGGGAGATGACGATGCAGGTCTTTTCGTACATCACGAGGAAGCCCGTCAGATGCTCGATCCCCTCCCGGTCCAAGTTGTTCGTCGGCTCGTCGAGCAGCAGAATGTCCGGCTCTTGAATGAGTGCGAACGCCAGGAGCAGACGCGCTTTCTGGCCGCCCGAGAAAGCACTGAGCTTTTTATCCAATGGAGCGACTAAATGGACGACATCCA
This sequence comes from Candidatus Peribacteraceae bacterium, assembly GCA_013140485.1. GTDB lineage: Bacteria > Patescibacteriota > Gracilibacteria > Peribacterales > Peribacteraceae > JABFSS01. The sequence continues at coordinate 503 of JABFSS010000112.1, forward strand.
AGACCCGCGTGATGTGCCGCTCGATGTCGTGCTTCTTTTCCGGAAAAGCACCTTCGAAGAATTCACGGACGGTCTTCTTCAAATCATCATGCGCAATCACCTGCTTCGCGATGCCGATCGTCGTTCCCCTCGTGATGTGAATTGCGCCTTCCTGCGGCTTGAGAGCTCCCGTGATCAGTTTGAAGATCGTGCTCTTGCCCGCGCCGTTCTGCCCCATGATCGTGAGTTTGGTATTCTCGCGTACCGAAAAACTTGCGCCGTTGAGCACGGGCTTGTGGTGATCGTAATGGAAGACCACATCTTGGAACCGAAGGAGGACATCACCGTGATCCATAGAGAGCGAAAACTAGCGCAGGTCTTCGACCTGCGGGCGCGTGAGTATAGCGAGAAAGCGCCCCGATGGGGAATATGGATTTCCAGAGCTTTGTGAGTAGAATGGAACAGAATATGAAACGCATTCTCCCCATCATCGGCATCGGACTGCTGTTCCTCGCCGCTTGTACCAAGCCCGCCGGCACTCTCCCGGGCACGGTGGAGAAGAAAACCTACGTGAACACGACTCATGCATTCACATTCGACTATCCCGCCGATTGGCAAATCTTGGACAAGACGGATGAGGGGGCCGCTCTCGGTCTCATTGCGTGGATGTACGAACCGGATGCCGCAAAAGCTCTCAAAGCATGTGAAGGAATGGAAACATCGCCTGATCAACTCCTGCGGTGCGGTCAGGCCGAAGCGAATGCCGCGATCAGTATCGTCGACTACGGCTTCATCGACTACGACAGTCTGGAGGACTGGGACAAAACAAACTATCCCGATCACCAAAAAATGCGCTTCGCGCATGCCGACGGCTTTGCCTATACGACGACGTCCGATCCTCCGCATCCGGCGTTTCACATCAACAATCCCGACGGCACATCAGGCGTCTCGCTCATGATCGTGCGGAATGCTCTCATCAAGGACACGACCGACGCGATGATGGCCGTTGCAAAAGATATTCTCTCCACGTTCGCGTTCACCGCGAAGTAGACTTCCCCCATGGCCGATCTCGCACTCGCCGCCGAAGCGCTCCGATGGATGACGGGGATATTGAACGAACGGATAATTCCGTTCCAGATTACCGGCGGGCTCGCTGCTCGCTCTTACGGATCCACTCGCCCTCTGGATGACATCGATATCGACGTGCCAAGTGACACGCTGAAGGAAATTGCCGAGGTGACGCGGCAGTACGTCGAATCGGGACCAGTGCATTTCGTCGACGATGACTGGGATCTCCTGGTACTCATCGTGAACTACAAAGGGCAATACTTCGACATCGAAGGAATAGAATCGGAGAAAGTATTCGACAAGCAGGAGCGCCAATGGGTTGCTGTTCCCGGCAATCTCTCGACTGCGCAGATGCAGGAAGTACTGGGAACAAAAGTGCCGGTGAAAGATCCGCGCGACATGATCCACTATAAAAGGATTCTGAACCGGACGATCAACGGGGTGCCGATTGACCGGAATGACGCGGAGGCGATTGAGAGATTTCTCGGGAATTGACGCTATACTGGAGCAACCTCCCATGAGCTCCTCTTCCCGCTACCACCGCATCGTCATCAAAGTCGGTACCAACGTGCTGACCAAGCAGACTGGCCTGCTTGATGATTCCGTCATGGCGTCGCTGGTGCAACAGATCGCTCAGGCGCGGGAAGGAAACGTCGACGTGATACTCGTCTCGTCCGGAGCGATGGCTGCCGGGCGGGCGTTGGTCAAACCCACAAAGAAGCTTTCAGATGTCGCCGCGCGGCAAGTGCTCGCCGCCGTCGGACAGGCAGAGCTGATCCATCGCTACGGTGGGCTCTTTGCAAAACATAAAATGATCTGCGCCCAAGTACTCGCAACCAAGGAAGACTTCCGCGACCGCCAGCATTATTTGAACATGCGCGACTGTTTCACGGCATTACTGGAAGAAGGAATCGTGCCCGTCGTGAACGAGAATGACGTCGTCTCGGTGAGCGAACTGATGTTCACGGATAATGATGAACTCGCAGCGCTGATCGCGTCGATGGTCGGGGCCGATGCCTTGATGCTCCTCACGAGCGTCGACGGGATTCAGATCCAGAATGAAGACGGTACCAGCGCAGTTCTTCGAATCGCGAATAAAGAGGGCGACTGGAAAGATCATCTGCGCCAAGAGAAATCGTCGTTCGGACGCGGCGGCATGCAGACCAAGTGCCGCAATGCACAGCGCCTCGCGACGCTCGGCGTCACGACGCACATCGCAAAGGGAACCGAGCCGGACGTGATCGGGAAGCTGCTTTCGGGCGCCGAACTCGGGACGACGTTCCCGGCGAGAAAGGTCACCTCAAGCGTCAAGCGCTGGGTGGCAG
>JABFSS010000038.1 GCA_013140485.1 Candidatus Peribacteraceae bacterium
GTCGGTCCGTTCGAGGGATTCGTGATTCGGCTGGAGCAAGGTCCATTTTCCAACGGTATCCACTTCTCTGGTTTGCTCAATAATAATGGTTCCGGACGGAGGCGCGTCGGACTGGGCGTCTTGGGCTATGACAGGAAATATCGGAAACGAAAGCAACGCAATAAGGTAACCGGCTGCAGGCAGTCGCAAAGAAGTGAGCATGCGGGGAGTTTAGCGGGCGTCCAGAACTTCCGCGAGCGAGGTTTCCCACATTCTCAACAAAATTTTGACGTCTTCGTCCATCAGAACCGCATCGCCATTTCTTACCGACATCCGTCCACGGGAGTTCGATTCACCGATATCCATCACTACAGCTCCATGTTTCTGTGCAAGTGACGTGAACTCCGCCGCGCCGGAAGAATCCACCTCCACCAGAAACCCGGGCGTCTGCGAGAAGAGCAAGCGGTCTGCGGAGAGGGGGGACTGCAGCGTCGAGAGGTCGAGACTCACACCGAGATGACGGTCGATCTTGCGCTGCGGGCAGAGCATTTCGAAGAGCGCCAGGAGCAGTCCTCCGTCGCTGATGTCATGGGAGGAAAGGACAAGGCCCGCATCGATTGCCCGAATGATCAACCGCATCTGCTTCGCAGACTCCTCAAAATCAGGCCTTGGAAGTGCACAGCCCAGGAGTCCATCGCGTTCCGCTTTCATCATCGATTCCAGAACTTCGTAGTAGGCCGATCCGCCGCATTCGTTTTTCCGTTCGCCGATGAGGAAAAGACGCGAGCCGGGCTTCTTCAATTGCTGTGTGACTGCTTTTCTTGCATCCGGCATCACGCCGATGCAGCACACGATCGCGGAGGCGGGGATTGCGCTGCCGTTGGAGAGTGAATTGTACAAACTGACATTCCCGGAGATGACGGGGACGCCTTCGCCATCGAATGTGACTGTTCTCGCCGCGTCGCTGATTCCGCGAACGCCTTCTTCCAGGGAAGCCAGATGCTCGGGAATTTCGGGATTGCCGTAGTTCAAACAGTCCGTCAGTGCTCGGGGAGTCCCGCCAACCGCGGCCACGTTCATCATCGACTCCAGAGCCGCCAGAGCGCCCTGCCCGTATGCCGAAATTCTCCCGTACCGCGGATTGCCATCGCCGGCGAAGACGGCGCCGACGCACTCCTCACTTTTCGCCAATTCCCATCCCGGATGCACTCCGCCCGGAACGTACGATGCCAGGTCTTGTAGCGGCATGATCACCGACGCGTCTGCTTCGCCCGCATCGAGGACCGTGTTGCCGATGACGGATTTGTCGAAGTGACGGAAGACGCGGGATTTTGACGCGTGGTTGGGGTGCGATAGCATCGCTTTGAAGACACTGGTGATCGTTGTTTGAAAAGTTTGTTGATTGGTTAATTGGTTTATTTGAATGCGGCCAGATTCGTCACATGAAATATCCGGTTCTGAACGTTTCGTCTCAGACAGCTTCGTTGGACGCGTGTAGAGCAAGCCGCTCGTAATGTCTTGGGATTTGGCTTTGCAGACGGTCATGCCGTTGTGCGTGAGATGGTAGATGCCGCTGCCGTTCACTTTCCCGATGACACTGGCTCTCGCCTTTTCTGCGACGCTCGGGAGGTCCCAGGTTTCGTTGTAGTGCTTCAGAATGTGTTCGGTGAGAGACGGATGGCAGGTCCAGCAGAAGCGTTCCTGCGTTTCGGCACACGCGATTACTTCCGGCGGAAGCTTGTCGATCGAGACGTGCACCTTTGAGAGTTCCACATCTGCGCCGAAGTTCTTGCCCGCCACCTGTTCGACGGTGGCACACACGACGCCACCAGCGCCGAGATCTTTAAAACTGACGCGATGGAGATTCCCGGTTTCAACAAGCCAGTCGAACAATGCGTAGGTACTCACAAGGATATGACGTTCCAAAAAAGGATTGGGTTCCTGCACCGCTCCACTGTTCTGCTCTTTCTTCTCCTCCTCCATCGATACGCTTGCGAAGGCCGCGCCGCCAAAGCCGCTCCGATCCGTCGGTTTGCCGATCAGAATCATATCGTAGCCTTCGGCTGCCGCTTCTTCGGGCACTTCGCTGTGGATCACTTCGTCTTCGCGCACGATGCCGATGGCGATCGCGTTGACCAGACAGTTGCTGTTGAACCCGGCATCGAAGACCGTATCGCCGCCCAGGTTCGGCACACCGAGAGGATTCCCGTACCCGCCGATCCCTCGCATCACTTCCTTCGCAATGCCGCGGCTCTCGGGAGTCTTGAGGTCACCCAGACGAAGCAGATCCATGCAGCCGACGACGCGAGCGCCCATGCAGGCGACATCACGGACGGTTCCGCCCACGCCTGTCGCCGCTCCTTCGAACGGAACGATCTGCGACGGATGATTGTGCGACTCGTGCGAGATGACGATGCCCCAGCGCTTTCCCGGCGGTCCGTCCGTCATCGCGACGATGCCGCTGTCTTCCTTGGGACCGAGGATCACATGCTTGCCGGTCGTCGGGAACATCTTTAAAAAACGCCGGGACGATTTGTAACTGGAATGCTCGCTGCCCTGAATTCCCCAAATGACGGCTTCGACGACGGTTGGCGCTCGTCCAAGCATCGTTTCGATCTTCCGTGCCTCGTCCACTGTCAGCCCGATCGAGTATTTTTTGAGTGATTCCTTCACTTGCGCGTCCGTCATTGCCGAAAATTGGAGTGTCGGAGCTTCTATGGCGAGAGGATACGGAAGAAATGTGCACATGACAAAATGGCCCGCCGTCTCATGAGAGACGACGGGTGCCATGGGTACTACAAGGCCCCGAAGGCCCAAAGTAACAGAAGGCAGGCCACAATGGCCGCCACTGGGATGCTTATAAAATATAAGCACCCCGCGTCGTTGGGTGGGCCTGGCGGCATCAAATAGTCCATTGCTTCTCCTTTGCCCCATGGCGAGGATCCCACTTACTTCACGACCGGCGTGAAGAGTGGTAGCTCGTCACGGGATCGTTTTGGGTGTGATCCAGAATGGGGCGAACAATCATCAAAATGATCTGTTGAAATTATAACATTATATGATAAATAAGTCCATCATGTCTTTCTGTCATTCCGTGCATGATTTCACGGTGCGCGTTCCCGCCTTCCTCCACCAGCACCGCCTCATGGGAGGAGCCATCGTGCTTGCATTGACGCAGTTCGGAGCGTCTCTAGCCGGTCTTTTTCGCGATAACCTCCTCGCGCGAACCTTCCCCGGTCTGGGTGTCGTGGACGTCTACGTCGCTTCGTTTCGCCCAAGTGATCTGCTCTTCCAGATCTGCATCATGTCGGCTCTCGGAACGGTCTTCGTACCGATTCTGGCTGCGCATAAAGCTCACGGGAGGCGAAGCGAAATCGACCAAGTCCTCACGGGGACGATGGCGATGGGTGGTGCTTTTTTCGGTCTCATCGCGCTCGGGCTCGGGCTCGGGTTTCCGTGGATCGCCGGCTATCTGGTGAGTTTTACGGGGACAGACCTCGCGCTCTACATCCGTTTCGGGCAAATGGCGTTGCTGACGAACTTTCTGTTCGTGTTCGGCAACGCGTTCGGTCAGTACTTGATCACCGAGCAGCGCTACTGGATGTACGGCATCACGCCGATCCTCTACACGCTCGGCACCATTGCGGGAACTCTCTGGCTCACGCCGTTCTATGGCGTCTACGGCCCGATGATGGGCACGGTCGCGGGCGCAGTCGCCTTAGTGATCATCCGCGCCACGGCGGTCTTCCACTACGGATTTCGCATTCCGAAAAAAATCTGGCACCCCGATCTGCACAACATGGGCATCTTGATGCTGCCGCGCATGTTCGCACTCGGCGCGTTGCAACTGCAGCTTCTGCTATTCGATACGATCGCCTCCGGACTCGACAGGGGATCGATCACCATCAACGCATACGCCCGGAACTTCCAGAGCGTGCTGGTCGGAATTGCGGGTATCGCGCTTGCGCAGTCGGCGTATTCGCTCATGAGCCAGGCGGCTGCGCGCGGGGAGGCGAAAAGATTCAAGATATACGTCGAGAAAGGTCTCGGGATCATGCTCCTGATGCTGATTCCGGCGAGCATTCTCCTCATGGCACTCGCGCCGGTCGCCGCGCGCCTCGTGCATCTGCAGGACGATACGTGGTATCCGGTCTTCCGCACGGCCTTGATCCTCTACGCCATCAGTGCGTCGTTTGAGAGCGCATCGCACCTGCTACTACGCGGCTTCTATGCGTACAAGGACACCGTCACACCTGCGATCATCGTCGTGTCGTCGGCGTTCCTCTCCGTCGGAATTGCGTGGTTCTTCACCGCTCGACTTGCCGTTTTCTCGCTCCCGCTCGGATATTCGCTCGGGCAAATCCTACAGGCGGTCATCTTGGGAATTCTCCTGATGTGGAAAATCAATACCAAATCTCGAATGCCGGCAACTCCTTCTCCGGTTCTTCCGTAACCGTCACGTTGGTGACTTTCGCTTTCGCCGGACCCGTGTGGCACCAGGCTTCCAGTTCCTTCAACTTGTCCTGAGGCCCCTGCGCGACGATCTCCACAGATCCCTCATTGTTGTTGCGCACCCAACCGGTCAGAGCCAGCTCATCCGCTTTTTCTTTGGCTTGCGCGCGAAAGAAGACTCCTTGGACGAGGCCGGTAATGACGATGCGTGCAGCAGGCATACAGACATTCTAGATCAGATTACTTTTCTTCAAGAACTCTAGATATCGCTCGAAACACCGCATGAGAAATTTTGTCTTCGTCGTTCCATCGCTGAAGATCGCCTTTCAAGCTTTGCCCTGAAAGGAAACCAGTAATGTAAAAAAGCCAATTCGACCACATCTCTCTTACTGTGCTTTGCGCGAATACATTGATATCCGCAAGGCCGATATACAGTGAGTTGTACATTTCTAAACCACAAGCAAGGATTAGTTTATGAGATGAACGAATTTCCAATTTCACTCGTTCTAGGTTTTTCTGAACAAATTCCTCTCCAACATCCTTTGCAACTTCGTGGAGAATCGCGTCTTCATCAAATAATTCAAAATTCATACGCTATTTCTTCTTCACCTGCGTAAAGTCCAACTCCACTGGTGTTTCGCGGTCGAAGATCAATACCGCCACGTTCAGCTTTCCTTTGTTCACATCGACGCTCTGGACTGTGCCTTCGTAGTTCTTGAACGGCCCATCGATGATCACCACGAGATCGCCGACCTGGAAGTCGCTGCGGAACTTGGCCTGTTCCTCGCCGATGCGGCGCTCGATGACGCCGAATTCTTCGGGACTGACGGCAACGGGAATATTTCCCGAACCGACGAAGCCCGTGACGTTGGGCGTATTACGAACGACGTACCACGAATCATCTGTGACGACCATGTTCACGAGTACATAGCCCGGGAAGAGCTTGCGCTCTTCTTCGACCGGCTCGCCCTTCTTAAAGACGAGCTGCTTCTCTTTCGGCACCATCACCGTGAAGATGTAATCTTGCATGCCAAGCGACTCAATTCGCTGTTCAAGCGCTTGCTTCACGCTGTCTTCGTAGCCCGAATACGTGTGGAGCACATACCAGTTTCTGCCGGCGCGTGGGTCCTGCTTGCCCATATCAGATCGTTGTCGAGAGGAGATAGTGAAGCCCTTCGCTCAGTAAGAAATCGACAAAACCGAAAATCGCTGCGGAGACGACCGTGAATATCAAGACGACGACGGAGAGACGCACCGCCTGTTGCCGCGTCGGCCAGCGCACGAGCTCCAGTTCCTGGATTGCTTCGGTGATGTACGTTGTGGTTGCGGTAATCATGATCGTTCGGATATGAAAAAATCCCCGAGGGGACTGTATGTATCCTACAGGATTGGTGAGCTGGTGCAAGGGAAAATCACGGTCGAAAGGAAACGAGGTAACCAAGGAAAACAAAGAATACGAGGATCCTCGTTTTCCTCGATTACATTGTTTTCTTCGTTTGCTTACAATCCGTACTCCGGCGCTTCCAGCGCGTGAATCTTCGTAATGGGCAGCGCGATGAACCACACACGGCCTTTGATTTCACTCTCCTGCACAAACGGCTCCGGTTCGCCGTTTTCTCCCGTAAAGCTTCGGGAATCCAGGCTTCCCTGACGGTTGTCCCCGAGAAGGAAGTACTTTCCCTCCGGCACATCGTACGAGACGAGAGTCTGGTCGCCGCTGCTGGGAGGATGCTTAAAGGTGTGTCCCAAATTCCTTGGGCTCAGGTAACTCGATTCGTCCAGCTTGGTGACGTCTTTTTCGTCCGGCGTCTTTACAAACACGAAGCCGTTCTTGATGGTGACAGCATCACCCGGCAAGCCGATCACGCGCTTGACGTAATACTTCTTGGGCTCATTCGGCGGACGGAACACGACGACGTCGCCTCGGCCCGGAGTCCCGAGCAGAAACGCAAACTTGTTGATGATTATGTATTCCTTGTCCGTCAGTGTATCGACCATCGAACTGCCTTCGACCTGGAACGGCGACACGAGGAACGTCCGGATTCCCGCCACGATCGCTACGATCACGACGATATTAAATAGGACGTCGAGGAGGTGATACCAGAATCCGTGTTTCTTCAAACGCATGCCGAAGGAGCCTACCGCCGCCCTCTCCCGGTGTACAGAGGTTTCCCCGGCAAGATAGACTGTGTCTATGCTCGACGGATATCTGTTTAAAAAGCATTTGGAAGACGACGAAGAAATCAGAATGATCGTCCATAAGCACTGGCTTATGGGACTTCGGTTTCTGATCTGGCCCACGGTGTCATTTCTTCTGGCAGATGCTCTGTTGATCCTGCGGCACTCTCAGCTCGCGGCGATGGTCGGGGGGCTGTGGGGCATCGCGTCTCTCGTGTGGCTGCTGAGGAGTTTCTTCGATTACTATCTGGATGCGTGGATCATCACGAGCCACGGCGTCATCGATCTGGAATGGCTCGGCTGGTTTCATCGGCAATCCTCCCGCGTTCTCTATAGCGACATCCAGGGCGTGAGCACCGAAACGCACGGCGTGACGGGAACTCTGCTGCGGTACGGGACCGTCTCGGTCGAAAAAATTTCAACCGGCTCGACGATCGCTATCGATCATGTCTCGCGGCCGCGCCGCGTGGAATCGGCGATTCTGCAGAACATGGAAGCCTACTTGCACACGAAGAATTTGAAGAACTCCAAGCATATCGAGGAACTGCTCTCGCAGTTTGTCGCGCAGCACGTGCAGGAGAAGACTCTGAAGAAGAATGACGTGATTCCTCCCGCATCCCCGGCACCAGCCAAACGGCCCAAAGCGTCCTTTCGTTCTTCCCGCGTGGGTTCCTCGAATTCCTGATGTTGTGGTTTTTTCCCGCCATCGTGGTCATCGTCTGCGTCGCCTATCTGACGTGGACCTTCCTCAAGCCGCGTCGACTAGCCGCGTCGAAGCGTTCGATGATTCTGTCGCAATGGCAAAGTGCGCAATCACAAACCGACCCGCATCGTCGTCTGTTGGAAGCCGACTCCGTCATAGCACGGCTTCTGGAAGCATTGGGATTCACGGGCTCCATGGCGGACAAGCTGCGCGGGGCCGGGAAAATTCTGCCGGGACTCGACGGCGTCTGGGACGCGCACAAGTTGCGCAACCGCATTGCGCATGAGCCCGGGCTGAGGCTTACTGAGGTGCAGGTGAACCGAGCGATGGATGCATTCGATCGCGTCATCCGCAAATTCACATGAAACCGCATCTCGTCATCGTCGGCCTGGGGAATCCCGGCAAGGAGCATGCCAAGACGCGGCACAACGCCGGGTTCCGCGCTGTCGATCTTCTTTCAAAAAATTTCGGAGAAGGGGAATGGACCGAGAGCCAAAAGTTTCTCTGCCGCATGCAGGAAGCGCGGATCATCACCGTTCCCGTCCTGCTCGTGCAGCCGACCACGTACATGAACCGCTCGGGGGAATGCATTCGCAAACTGGTGGAGTTCTACAAACTCAATCCGCGCGAGCAGATCCTCGTTCTGTGCGACGACATTGATCTTCCTCTCGGCGATATCCGTTTACGGATGAAGGGCGGACCGGGAACGCACAACGGCTTACGATCCATCGTCGTCGTTCTCGGTGAGGAGTTTCCGCGTCTACGAATCGGTGTCGGGACCCCGCAAGCCGGCGAAGATCTTGCGGCGTGGGTCTTGAGCATTCCGCCCGCGGCGGAACAGAAGACTGTGGACTGCGCGGTGGAAGCTCTTCCGCAGAAAGTGAAGGAGTTTGTGATGGAGAGAATTGATGAATGACAAGACCGGGAAATTCGCAATGTAGGGGCAAGGCATGCCTTGCCCCTACTACAGCGGGTTGCGTTTGTTCATTCGTTATTGAACGAATTTCTTCCCCATCGCCACACCACCCATCAATCCCGCCGCAATCACCACGAACCAGAGAAGAAGAGGCGAAGCATTGCCGCCCGCAGCTGCGCTCACCGGGCTGAGGAATTGCCGCGTATTCTCAATGGCGCCGAAGTAGTCGCCGATGCCGGTGACCGGGAGATTCGGGTAGTCGTAGAAGTCACTGTTCGCGTAGGAGTCGTATCCCACGTCCACGGACGAGGTCGACGCAGCAACGTAGCCGACGTCTGAGCTGTAGGCGCGAGCGGTGTTGAGGACTTCCTGGCCGACACGGAGTGAGCGAGAGAGGCGGCCGCGGTAACTGAAGGTGCGACTTTCGCCCGGTTGGAGCTTCTCGATCTGCCACGTGATTTTTCCGTTGCGGACCTGACCGGCTCCCGGATCGGTGACCGTGAATTCGGACGAGTCAAAGACGTCGTTGACGGAGATGCCGCGGATATCGTTGTCGTGGCTGTTGCGGACGGTGACCGTGTACGAAACCGAACTGCCGGCTTTTGCGGAGAGACGATCGCTGGTCTTTTCGACGTCGCGCGGTCCGGCGAACGTGCCGCCGGGGCGGTAACTGAATCCGTCACCCGTCACCTGTGTCACGTCGCTGCTGACTTGCCCCTGGACCATCGAGGTTGCGCGGAGGAGCGTGCCTTCGGGCGCGTCGCTGCGGACGCGGACGGTAAACTCAAGGTCTCTGCTGCCGTTGGGCGCTACGAGCATGTCGAGCCAGCGGATATTTTCGCGGTCGCGCACACCGCCTTCGCTCGCCGAGACGAATTCGGAATACTGAGGAATGGCGGCGTCGATGTTGGCATGCGGATCGAGACGCCCCGAGGTGTTATCAATATGAATCACGTACGTGAGGAGCTCGCCGCGACCGGCCGCGTCGCGATTATCGGTGATGGACGAGAACAGTGAGTAGGGATCGCCTCCGGTGTTCGTCCTGTCGAACGCGACGACGTTTCCGACGCGCGCAACGACCTGGATCGGATAGCCCTTGGGCGCGCGATCGTCGACGGTGGCGCGGAAGGTGAAGGCACGTTCGTCGTGCGGGTTCAGCGTCACGTTTTTCCAGACGATTTCGCTTCCCACGAAGTCCGCTCCCGGCGCATCGACGTCGCGGAGCGCGACGGGGATTTTCACGCGGACATGCTCGACGGTGCCGTTCGACTCGGGGTTGCGCACGAGCACGACGTACTCGAGCACGTCGCCGGGGCCCGCGCGGTCGCGGTGGTCCGTGATGCTCAGTTCAAGCTGGTTTTCGACGTACGGAATGGCGCGGCCGCCGATCATCGTGGTATCCGTCGCCTCGCTGCCGTCGGCAAGAACGCGTGCGATAAGCATCTGGTCTTTTTCCGCGTTCGGGCTCACGACGACGTGAACAGAAAGCTTGCGCGTGTTGCCGTTGAAAACGGCCACTTTGGTCCAGCGAATGCCGCTGCCGCCGAAGGTGCCGTCATCGCTGACGGAGAC
>JABFSS010000104.1 GCA_013140485.1 Candidatus Peribacteraceae bacterium
GTTCGATGAGATGAGCATCACCTGGAGCGAGTTCCTGAAGCATGCGCTCCTGATGTTCCCGTTCGGTTTCAGCGTCTCCGAGAAGGTCTACAAGTACGAGGCCGGCTACTACTTCTGGAAGAAGCTGGCGCCCCGCCTGCCGAAGACCGTCTACAAGTGGTACATGGACCCGTCCGGCGGCCTGCAGGGGATCCAGCAATACGTGCAGATCGGCAAGCAGTTCAAGTACGTGGACCTGCCCGTCGAGAGCCTGCTGGTTTTCTCCCACGATCGGGAGGGTTCCAACTACGAGGGGATGAGCGTCCTCCGGCCGGCCTATAAGCACTGGTACATCAAGGACAAGCTGTACCGGATCGGCGCGATCGGGATTGAGCGCAGCGCGGTCGGCACGCTGGTGGGCACCATGGGCGAGGCGGGAGGGCCCAACGAACGGGCCGCGCTCGAGGAGCTGATCAAAAAGCTGCGGGTCAACGAGGAAGCCGGGGTCGTGCTGCCGGCCGGCTGGGATTTGAAGGATTTGGCGCATGACCTGAAATCCCGCGACATCGTCGAGTTTATCCAGCACCACGACACCAAGATCGCGCAATCCGTGCTGGCTCAGTTCCTACAGCTCGGTGGGGAATCCGGAGGCAAGGGGTCCTGGGCGCTCAGCGCCGACCAGTCGGATTTCTTCCTGATGAACCTCAGCTGCGCGGCCAACCACGTGGCGGAGATCATCAACCGGCACGCGGCCAAGCAGCTGCTGGAATACAACTTCGCCGGCCTGAAGGCGCTGCCTCAGCTGAAGGTCAGCAAGCTCGGCAGCATCGACAAGCAGAAGATGACGGAGGGGATCAACAACTTGGTCAGCGGAAAGATCGTTCTTCCGGATGACGAGTTGGAGGATTTCATGCGGGATCTGTTGGGCCTGCCGGAAGCGCAGCGGGACGATTCGCCGGAGGAGCGCCAGAAGCGGCGGCAGCCGCCGGCGCCGGTCCCGCCCGGGCAGAATCCCCAGGATCCGAAGAACCCCCAGGACCCGGCCAAGCCGGTCAAGGCATCGGAGCGGCCGCGGATCCGGTTGGCCGGCGGCGAGCTCGCGCTGCGCCGGAAGCTGACTAAGCACGAAGCGGTGCTGGACCTGGCCGAGCTGGAGGACCGGTTCGTCACCGGCGAGGAGAAGCTGATCGCGCAGCTGAAGGCGATCTGGATGGACCAGCGGGACGAGATCCTGAAGGGCGTCTCGGCGGCGGCTGAAAGCGGCCGGCTCAAAGACCTGATGGACATCGTCGTGCCGCTGACCGGTAAGTACAGCAGCACGGTCCGCAGCATCGTGGACGATCTGGCCCGCTTTGGGAAAGACGCGGTCGAGAAGGAGATGGAGCTGAAGGCGGCCGCCTTTCCGTCCGTGCTGGCGCAGTGGGTCAACGTGAAGGGCGACTCGATCGCTGAGCTGCACGCCGCCAAGCTCCGCACCAGCGCGATCCTGACGGCGCTGCGCAGCATCAGCTCCGGGAAATCGCCCAAAGCGGTGGTGTTCGATGTGAAGCAGGCGATCGGGGACCTGGCGGAGCGGGAGCTGCAGGCCACCGCCGGCGTCACCGTGATCGAAGCGGTGAACATGGGCCGCGCGGCCGCCGCGGAGCAGCACTCCGAGCTGCAGGCGGCGCAGTACAGCGGGATCCTGGACCAGAAGATCTGCCAGCTGTGCGAGTTTTTGGACGGCAAGGTGCTCACGCTGGACAATCCCGCGTTCGATCGCTTCACGCCGCCGGTGCATAACAACTGCCGGTGCGTGTGGGTATTCATTCGCCAAGAGGAGGAGAACGTGTTGATCACCTGGGAGGAACCGCCGTCGGAGCTCGTCGGGCGGTTTGGAAATCTTGTTGCGTGATTCCTAAAAAAGCTATGCTCGGCTTAAGGGCATAAAAAACAAAAAAATGCTTAGCGCAACTAAGAATCCTAAGAACGCACTAGCTAAGTCCCAGCTAACTAACCGCTGGCGGTTTGTCGATCAGATGGAGCAGTCGACCATCGAAACCGTCGCCGGCAAGAAATGCAGCTGGATCCAGATCATGCGGACCGGCGAATGGCGTCACCCGCAGTACGGCGAGTTCTCCATCCAGCCCTCCGACATTCTCATGTTCAAGGAGAATTTCGAGCAGAACGTGCGCGGGGTGGACATCGCCGTCGACTGCGAGCATGAGCCGGAGAAAGGCGCCGCCGGCTGGATCCGGCAGATGGAGGCCCGGGACAACGGCCACGAGCTGTGGGCCTTCGTGGAGTGGACGCCGCGCGGGGAAACACTGGTCGCCTCCGGCGAGTTCCGGTACATCAGCCCGGAATTCGACTTCCGGTACAAGGATCCAGAAACGCAGCGGATTGTGGAGAACGTGATCTATGGCGTCGCGCTGACAAATCGCCCGTTCCTGAAGGGGATGGAGTCGGTCGTCCTCACCGAGGAAGCGGGCATGGCGGTCTTCTCGGAGGGAAAGGGCATGAAGCAGGGCATGAAGTTCGGTGAGCTCTTGGATGCGATGAAAAGCCGGGAAGTGGTCGACAAGGCGGTGAACGTGCTCAGCAACGCGCAGGACCTGCTGATGACCGCCAGCAACCTCGTCGGGGATTGCATCTACGACGAGGCGCTTTCCGAAGCCGACAAGGAGAAGAAGGTCCTGTCGGTGCTGAAGGATCTCCCGGAGGCCATCCTGGCCATCCTGAAGGACGTCGAGGTCGTCAAGGCCTCGGAACAGGCGCTCTCGTTGGTCAATCGCGCTGAAAAAGCGCTCAAGGAGGAGGGGGCAATGGAAACGGTTTCGCTCAAGGAACACAACGATCTCAAAGCTGAAGTTAGGAAGCTTACGGACGGCGCGGTCGCCCTGCAAGCCAAGGCGGACCAGGCCGAGGCGAAGCTGAAAGAGATGGAGGCCGACAAGTCCGTCGAAGCTGCGGTCCGGGCCGGCAAGATCACCCCCGCGCAGCGCGAATGGGCGAAGGGGTACGCCCTGAAGGACCCGACCGGGTTTGCTTCCTTCGTGAAGGATGCGCCGGTCGTGGTGAAGCTGAGCGAGCGCACCACCGAGCAGGGCGGCGCTGGGCAAGGATCCGGCGACGAGGGCAAGAGCGCCAGTGAGCAGCTGCATGCCAAGGCCAAGGAGCTCCAGGCGGCCAATCAGGGCATGAAGTTCTCGGAAGCGCTCAGCCGCGCGGGCAAAGAGAATCCTGAGCTGTACGAACAGTACCGGCTCAAGGAAACTCCGCGAATCAGCTAACCGGACCCCACAGGGAGGAGAAAACGAATGTCTCAGGAACACGTTCTGATGAGCATCACGAAGGAAGCGGCCGCCGATCTGAGCGCGAAGAAATATTACTGCATCGCGCAGGATGCGAACGGCAAGGCCGCCTTGGCTTCCAGCGCCACGGCGAAGGGCAACCTCGGCATTTTGCAGAACAAGCCGGCCAGCGGCGAAGCGGCCAATATCGCCGTCCTGGGCACGTCCAAGGCGATTCTGGGCGGGACGGTGGATGAGGGGGACCAGCTGACGACGGATGCGAACGGCAAGTTGATCGCTACCACGTCGGCGGGTGACTTCGTTGTGGCCGAAGCTCTCGAGGCCGGTGTCCTCAACGACATCGCCGAAGTTCGGCTGGTCAAGTACCGCTACTAAACCGGGAGGAGAAGCCAAATGCAAGAAGCGCATGGGAAGTGGCGGTTCGCTGAAGTCGCCCACATCGACCGTCTGCTGACGGACTTCAGCATCGAGTACGCGAACGAGGAAGCTGCGTTCGTCGGACTCCAGGTTTTGCCGGCGTTGCAGGTGAAGTTCGAGTCGGACAAGTTCCTGAAATACAAGAAGGGGAACAACTTCCAGCTGCCCGACGCCAAGCGGGCGATCCGCACGAAGTACAAGCGGATCAGCTGGGAAACGGACACCGACTCCTATAAGTGCGAGGAGTACGGGCTGGAGGACCTGATCGACGACCGGGAGCGCCAGAACACCGACGCGCCCATGGATCAGGACCAGGACACCACCGGCACGCTCACGAAGGCCATGCTCCTGCTGCATGAGACGCGCGTGACCAGTTTGGTCACCAGCACGGCCAACGTGACCCTGAACACCACGCTTTCCGGCACCAGCCAGTGGAGCGATTACGACGATTCGGACCCGTTTGCAGCCATCGAAACGGGTATCGACGCCGTCCAGGCGGCCACCGGCATGCGCCCCAACACCATGGTGATGGGATACGCGGTGTGGGCGAAGCTGAAGCACCACCCGGACCTGTTGGACCGGATCAAGCACACCCAGAAGGGCGTGATGACCACGGATCTCCTGGCCGCGTTGCTGGGCCTCGATGCGGTGTACGTCAGCCGCGCCGTGAAGAATTCGGCCAAGGAAGGGCAGACCGTCAGCCTCGGCTACGTTTGGGGCAAGGACGCGCTGCTGTATTACCGGAAGCCGGGCCGGCCGACCCTGCGGAGCCTCACGTTCGGCGTCACGTTCATGTCGCGTGACTGGCAGACCGAGCGCTACCGGGAAGAGACCGCCAAGTCGGATGTCTTCCGCGTGAGCCACGTGGTGGACGAGAAGCTCGTTGCTGCGGATGTCGCGTACCTGATCAAAGACGCCGTAGCGTAAGAATTCACCTGAGATCGGGGCAGGTCAGAGTGGCTCAACGTCACCTCGGCCTGCCCCTTCTCGCATAGGGAGGGAAAACCAATGGCTGTTCGCGTAACGCGGGGAAAGATGCTGGCGGGGCGCATCGCTGGACTGGATGGGCTGGAAGCCAAGACCGATGCGCATCTGGACGTCAAGACCAAGGGCGACACGAAAGTCATCAAGCTCAACAGCCGCAACTACGCGGCCACTTCCGGCGACAACATCGGTTTCCAGGTCAAGCCGGCCGGCAACGCTGCCAGCGGCACGGCAACCATCATAGGCGGTCAGATCTCGCCGCGCTTTCTGGACGGCAAGCTCGGCGCCAACCTGATCGGTCTGCACGTGGACGCCTACCTGAAAGGCACGACCGGCGATATTTCCGCTGACGTGCGGGCGTTGAACCTCGAGCTGGTGGCCGATGAGGGCGGGGCCCGGGCGATCGGTGGTGACGTGACCGGCATCCGGATCCGCAGCTACCTGCCGGCTGGCACGATCACCGGCAAGAAGCAGGCCATCAAGATCGAGGTGCCGGAGAGCGGCGGCAAGGCGTATGACGCCGTCCTGGCCCTCACCAGCACGCACGGCGCGGTCTGGGATGTGAAGGGGTCGGACTATAGCCCCTCTCAGCCGCGGGCCAAGATCAAGGTGCTGGTCAACGGCACCGCCTACTGGCTGGTCGGTTACGCGGTCGAGCCCACGTAAGCCGATGCAGATCAGCTTGGCTGACCTGCAGAAGCGTCTGGAAGGCCTGCAGGCGGGCAGGGTGGAAGCCATGGCCAGTCTGAACACCTACGATGGGGCGATCCAGGAGTGTCAGCACTGGATCGCCCTTCTTTCTCAACAGGAGGGCAAGAGCGATGCAAATCAAGTTCCTGAAAAATGTCACGCACGACGGCGTTAGCTACGGCGCCGGGCAGGTTTCGGATTTCGAGGACGCGCCGGCCGCGCAGGTTCTGATCCAGGCTGGCCTCGCTGAGAAGGTTTCCGGCTCCGAATCGGCCGCGCCGGCCGGAGAGGCCGGGGATCCCCCGGCGGGTTCGGCGGGCGATTCCCAACAGGGCGGCGCTGAGGATCCCGCGGGAGCGGGCCAGGCCGGCGACCCGCCGGGCCCGTCGGCGGAGCCGGGTGACACCACCGGCGAGATGGAAGCGGCCGCAGGCGGCGCAGCTGGGGATCCTCCCGAGGGCGGCTCCGGATCGGCCGCGCCGGGGGCCAAGGGGAAGGATCACAAGGACAAGGGCCACAAGGGCAAGAAATAACCCGCCATGGCCTACGCTGTCGCTGCCGACGTCGCCAAGCTGCTGCCGGGGATGACTTTCTCCGACACCACGAAGGTCACGACCGCTGATCTGACCGAGATCCTCAGCCAGGTCGAGGCCATGGTGGACGCGGCGTTGCAGAACATCTACACGGTGCCGATCACCGGCTCGGCCGCGCTCAAGGTGGTGAAGATGTTGGTCACCCATAAGGCGGCGGCCATGGTGATCGAGCGGACGGACCAGCAGGGGGACAAGGTCCATCCGAAGGCGGCGGCCTGGAACAAGACGTTCACGGACTGGCTCGATCTGCTGGAGAAAGAAACCGTCCGCCTTACAGACGCTCCGATCGTCAACACGCAAGCGGAGCGGTGCATCAGCACTGGGGCGCTGGACAGCGACGGCAACGAGCGGCTGCCCAGCTTCACCATGGATCAGGTGTTCTGATGGCATTCACGCTGCAGTTCGAGGTGGGCGGCGACGTGCAGCTGTCGCGCGAGCTGCGCCACATCTCGGAGGGGGTGAAGGATTTCAGCGTGCCATTGAACCTGATAAGCCGGGATTTCTATGAGGGCCAACGGGCCACGTTTGAAGCCGAAGGCGCTGCCGAAGGCAAACAGAAATGGCCGGCCCTCTCACCGGCTTATCGTCTTTGGAAGGACCAGCGCTTCCCCGGCCGGCCGCTCCTGGTCCTGCGGGGGAATCTCAGCAAGGCCGCCACGGATCCGAAAGCGCCGGGGGCCAAGCATGAGGTGTCCAAGGTGCAGTTCCGGGCCGGGGTGGACATCCCGGTCAACGGCTGGAACCTGGCGGCGCTGCACCAGTTCGGGACCCGGCGCATGCCGCAGCGCAAGGTGATCCAGCTGAGCGAGCCGCAGAAGCTGCGCTGGGTGCAGATCTTCCGGCGCTGGTACTACGAGCTGGTGGCGGGGACCGCCTGATGGGAAACACGCTGGAGGAAGTCGTTTTCGAGATCGTGAGCGTCCTGGCCACGGACCTGCCGGCCAAGCTGGACGCTCTGGACACCGAGTACGGCGACGGCATCACGCTGGACGACATCCAGCGGTTCTACGTAAGCGACATCGACAAGTCGTTCAACATCAACCAGTGCCCGTTCGTGGTGGTGATGGGGCGGGGTTACAGCGTGGACTCCAGCTCGCTGTCCACCGGCCGGGACATGCTGCGGGTGGAGATCGAGACCTACGTGGGATCGGATCCCAACCTGAAGCTGACCAAGGGCGGCCGGGAATACGTCTTTGAGGAGGTTCTGGAGGTCCGCATCATGCGGTACGCGCGGGCGATCCGGGAGGTGCTGTACGCCAAGCGGACCCTAAACAACAAGTGCGAGTGGATCAACGTGGACGACGCTCTGATCAGCAACGTTCTGCCGGTTGAGGACGCTTTCATGCGGGCCCACCGGCTGACCTGCGAAGTCAGCACCTTCAAACGGTAGGAGGAACCATGGCGAAACTGAAATATCAGGGCAGCATCCCGACGGTCAGCCTCTCGTGGGGCGTCGTTTTGAACGCACCGCAGCAGACCGGCGATCGGTGCAAGATCAAGCGCGGCGATGTCATCGAGGTCACCGACGAGGCCGCCAAGAGTTTATTGGCGTCTGGCAACTTCGTTCAAGAAGGCAAGAAAAAGGAGGGGGCTTAAATGGCATTCGGACACAAATCCTTTATCGGCATCGGTGCCGAATCCACGTGGGGCACCGCCGTCGCACGCACCAAGTTCCTCGAGCTGGTCAAGGGCGGGGATGGGATCGACCTGGAAGAAGAAGCAATGCTGTCCAACTCCATCGCCACGATCGGCCATGACGAGGCCAAGCATTACGCGCAGGGGAAGATCTCTGTGGCGGGGCCGCTCATCTTCGAGTTTCCGGAGGAGGGCGCCGAGCTGCTGCTGAAGAACGCCTTCGGATCCGTGGCCACGGCAGTGCCCGGCGGCGGGACCAACTCGCGGGAGCATACCTTCACGATCGCCGACGCGCTGCCCACCG
Source organism: Candidatus Peribacteraceae bacterium (assembly GCA_013140485.1). Taxonomy (GTDB): domain Bacteria; phylum Patescibacteriota; class Gracilibacteria; order Peribacterales; family Peribacteraceae; genus JABFSS01. The sequence continues at coordinate 7,896 of JABFSS010000104.1, forward strand.
GCCTGACCGTGGAGATCCACAAGGACGCCCCCGGCGGCTCGCCGTCCTTCATCTACTCCGGTTGCAAGGTCAACCAGCTGGAGTTTGCGATCGGGTTGGACGACCGGCTGCGCTGCACAGCCCAGATCGTCGGGAAGGACGTCGCCAAGGGTGCGAAATCGAGCGAAACGCTGCCGACGCGGCGGCCGTTCCATTTCGCGGACGCCGTCTGCAAGTGGGCGGGATCCCAGGTCGAGGTGAGCGAAGCCAAGATCACGCTCAACAACAACCTGGACGTGGAGCGCCGGTTCATCGGCAGCCGCCTGATCAAGGAGCCGATCCGGGGCGGGAGCAAGGTTGCCGTCACGTTCTCGTTCACGATGGAATTCGACAGCATCACGCAGTTCGATGACTGGCGGGCGGCCACGAAGCGGGTGCTGGAGCTGACCTTCACCGGCGAGATCATCGAGGGGGCGATCCCCTACAAGCTGCAGCTGCTGTGCAACGTGTCGCGGCTCACCAAGGCGCATCCGCTGATCAACGACGGCGGCCGGGTGACCTACGAGATCGCCGGCATGGCGTTTCGGGACGCGACGGACAAGGAGCTGAAGGCGATCCTCACGAACACCGTCACCTCGGTTTAACGTTTCACCTGAAGTTGGAGGGCAGGTCATGAAGTTGGAAATCGTGTCAGACGGGTCTGCTGAAGGTACACGGGTCCTGATCAACGGCAAGGAGCAGCCGCGTCTGTTGAAGTTTGCGTTCTCCGTCGTGGCCAAGAAGCGGGCCCGGCTGGAGATCCTGGAAGATGTCGATGGGCAAGAAGTTTTCCGAAGTTATTACGGTCCCGACTTCAAGCACCTTGATGGGCGGGACAGCGAAGTTAAAGGAGCCAACAGCTATGTCGGCGGAGAAAATCGCACCCTCACAAGAACCTAGCCCGCTGGCGGTCCTCGCCAAGCGGTTGGGGCATCAGATCGAGATCGGCGGCAAGCAGTTCACGATCTCGCCTTTCACTGTTTCCGAGCTCGCGGACCTGGATGACCGGCTGGGAGGTATCGCCGGCAACATGCAGGAGCTTATGAAGATCAAGAACATGCTGTTCTTCATCTGGCTCGGCGTCCGCAAGACCGGCCTCACCCAAGACCAAATCGACAACCAGGAGTGGGCGTTCAACGAGCGCCGGATTGGTTCGCTGATGGGCCCCAATGACGGCGAAAAGCTCATGACACTGGTGGCCCGGATCGCAGCCGTTTCCGGGATCCCGTTTGGAGCTGCGGAAGGCACGCTCGTGGACGCTTTAAAAAAAAGCGTCGGCGAATTAGAGGAGACAGCACCTGGCCAGCCGTCTTCTACGTCCTCCGAGCCAAGTGTGGCTTCAGCCTGAAAGAAGTTCTCGGCATGACGATCCCCGAAGTGGAGCTGTACGTCGGGGAATACACCGAGGACCGGAAGAAGCAAATTGAGATCGAGACGAACATCGTAACCGCGGGGATCGCAAAAGCGTTCAATGGCAACCGGTAACGTCGTCGAAGTCGTAGTCAAGGCACGGGATGAGGCAAGCGCAGTATTCCAGGCGCTCTCCCGCGGGGTGGATACCCATGCCGAGGCGTTCAAAAAGGCCGGCTTGATCATGACCGGCGCCGGCGCGGCGATCACCGGATCCATGGCGCTGTTCGTCAAGGCGGCCGCCGACTCCGAGCGGGCATGGTCCATCGTCACGCAGCAGGTGGCCAACACCGGGCTGTCGGTGGAGCAGACCGTTCCCAAGATCAAGGCGTTCTCCACGGCCATGATGGAGCTGACCGGGCACAGCGACGAAGCGGTCGGCGCGATCGTGGCCCGCATGCTGCCCGCCACCAAGGACCTGGACACCGCCATGCGGGCCACGCAGGCCTCGCTGGACCTGGCCGCCACCGGGTTCGTGAACCTGGACTCCGCGCAGCGCGTCGTCGCGCAGGCCATGGACGGCAACGTGGAAGCGCTCCGGCGGTACGTGCCCGGGCTGCGCAACCTCACCCAGGAGCAGATCAACGCCATGACGGCCACGCAGAAGCAGGAGCTGGCGCTGAAGTCCATCCAGCAGGTGTTCGGCAGCCTGGCCGCGAAAGAGGGGGCGTCCCTGCAGGGCCGGATGGCAGCGCTCAAGCAGACGTTCGGGGAGCTTCAGGAAACGCTCGGCGTGCAGCTGCTGCCGGTGGTGATCCGGATGACCGAATCCCTCCGGCAGCTGGTGGCCGGCTTCAAGCAGTTTGCCGATGAACACCCGGTGCTGACCAAGGTGATGGTCGGTTCCGCGGCGATCATGGGTGTTTTGCTGACCGTCATCGGAGCGATCGGACTGGCGCTCCCGGCCTTGATTGCAGGCTTCGCCGCGGTTCCGGGCGTCCTGCAGGCCGTTTTCATCATCGTGGGGCCGCTGGTGGCGGCCTGGGGGCTCATGGAGATCGCCATCAAGGGGATCAACTTTGTGGTGGAGAAGGCGATTGCTCTCTGGAACAAGCTGGCCGACGCCGTCAAGCGGGCCAAAGGGTTTCTGTTCGGCGGCGGCGAAGCAGAAGCAGCTGTCGCGGCCGGGCCCGGGCCTGCGGGGCTGCCGCAGGCACAGATGGGTGGACTGTCGACCGGTGGGCTATTGCCCCCAGGGGGGGGTGGATCCGCCGAGGCGGTTGGTCCCATGGGCTTCAACCGGGAGCAGCTGCAGGGGCTTATGCAGGAACTGCTGGAAACCACCCGGATGACCAGCGAGGAGATCAAGGTCGTCTTCGAGGAAATGGGGATCGCCATTGACGAACAGCTGGTCGCGCGCGCGCAGACCAGCCGGGATTTCTTCCGGGGCATCATGGACGGTTTGGCCGAATACAGCGAGTTCATCACCCAGCGGATCGGGACCGGCTGGGATACCGTTCAGGGCTTCATGAAGAACTTCACGGCCACGACGCTGAAAACGTTCCACCAGGGTATGAGCAGCGCCCTGTCCTCGATCGTGCTGGGGACCGCCACGGCCAAAGAAGCCTTCTCGCAGTTGGGCCAGCAGATGGTCAAGTCGATCGTGGATTTCATGGCTGAAATGGCCATTTCGTTCGTCACCTCCAAGATCCTGCACGTGGTGGCGGCGAAGGTGGCAGCCGTGACCGGCTCAGCCGTGGCCAGCGCGTGGGCGCCGGCGGCCGCGTTCGTGTCCCTGGCGACGTTCGGCGGAAACGCCGGACCGGCGGCGGCCGGGATCGCTGGCGTGGTGGGGTTGGCGCAGGGGATTGCAACCGCCTCCGCCGGCGTTACGGCCTTAGCCAAGGGCGGCATCGTCACGGAGCCGACGTTGGCGCTGATCGGTGAGCGCGGTCCGGAGGCGGTGATCCCTCTGAATAAGGCCGGCGGCATGGGCGGCGTGAACGTCACCATGAACATCCCCGGGCTGACGGTCCGGTCCGATGACGACATTCGGACGATCGCTGTCAAGATCGCCGAGGAGCTGGGCTACATGATGGAACTGGGGCTGCGCCGCCCGGTCACGGTGGGCTGATGCCATCCACCCTGCAGCTGCGGTTCGGGACCGCCAACCTGGACGACCTGGTCGAGGAGTGGAGCGAGGAATACGATCGCCGGGACAACGTCGTGCTGCTGCCTCGGCTGGACGGCGCCAAGATTGACGTCGGCAAGTTTGGGGCCCGCCGGATCAAGGTCCGTGGCCAGCTGGTGGGCGCAACCTTGGCGGCCACGCAGACCTCCTGGGACGCGATCGTGAAGGAGCTGAACAACGGCAAGCAGTACCTGACCATCTACAACGACCGGCGTATTGAGGCGCAGCGGGACTCTCTCTCCTACCGGTATCGCGCCGGCACGCCACTGACCGTCGTGCTGTTCAGCGTGGGCTTCGTGGCGGCCGCGCCTTTCTGGGAAAGCACCTCTCTGACCACGACGCCACAGGTGATTTCCTCCAGCCCCACCACCTTCGGGGTCACGAATGGGGGATCCGCCTACGCGCGGCCGAAGATCACGCTGACCGCGGACCAGGGGAACACGATCACCAGCGTCACGTTTGAGAACACCACCAACGGCAAGAAGTGGACCTGGAGCGGGACCGTAGCGACCAGCAAGGCACTGGTGGTGGATACGGACGTCGGCACCGTCAAGAACGACGGCGTCGACGCGCTGGCCACTTTCAACGGGGATCTGGTTCAGTTCATCTTGGACGCTGGCAGCAATAGCCTCAAATACACCGGCCAAAACTGCACGATCAGCGTAGAACACCGAGACCGATACGCCTAAACCAATCGGAGGGTCAGATGATCCAGGCAGTCCAGTGCTACTGCAGCTGGCCAGCATTACGCACGCTGGCATCGAGCAGGATCATTTTTTGGAGCTTGGGTTGACCGACGTGCGCCAGATGACCGAGCAGAAACATGGATAGGCCGATCCGAATTCTTAAGCCGCTGGTGGATCTAAAGAATTACATTCTATGGATTGATTCCGTATCGGGCCGATGGGTGAAGGAGCCGATCACAGAAAAAGCGTACCAGGATCTTGCCGTGTCGAGATTCCCGAATAAGCCGTCAGGGTTTAACGGTTCTCAGACAGAATGGGAAACGGCCTGGTCTACCGGGAAAGCAAAAGCAATCGGCGGGAGATATATCGACGGAGAAACGCAGCTTGGGGATGCGATTGTCCATGACGACGCGATGGTTCAGATTTTCCTCGGAGATCTCGACAACGAGGGGAGCTTGAAGATTCCCTGGCAAGATTACACAGGCGAGCCGGGCAAGCTGACGACGATCAGCCTAATTCCGATTCCTGGCGTGACTATCGTGAACGGCATTATAAAGGGGCTCTGATGGCGATTGCTCTGGATGTGAGCGATACCGGGAACGTGGCGGCCGCCAGTTCGCTTACTTTTTCTCATACCTGTACCGGATCGAATTTAATGTTGATCGTCGGGGCGCACGCAGAAGACGCCACCACCGCAGACCGAGTCGTAAACAGCGTCACCTACGCCGCAGTAGGAATGACAAAGATCGACGAGCAATCAGTCAACGGAACGAACACGTCTTCTCAATGGTATTTGTTTGGCCCTGCAACGGGGGCGAATAATGTAGTGATTACCTGGGCCGGAACCGTTGCCGCTGGAATTGGTGTAGCCACCAGTCTTACTGGTGTTGCACAGCAGGCCCCGGAAGCCTTTGCTAAAAATAGCGGGACCGGAAGTTCGCCGATCACCGTGACCGTTACGACGGTGACCGTTGATGCCTGGGTTGTGGATTCGGCGCAGATCGCAGATCACCAGAAAACCTTGACACCCGGAGCGGGTCAAATCCAGCTCTCTCAACTTTCAGATGGAAATCTTAGAGTGATCGCTACCTATGAAGGGCCTGTTGCGACCCCTGCTGCAACCGTGATGAGCAATTCTTGGGTCAACAACAACAGAGACTGGGCGACGGTGGCGGCCGCTTATGCGGAGGCGGCAGCTGGTGGATCCACACAGCCGCCTCGATCAATGCACCAATTTCGACTAAGGAGGGGGAACATCTAATGTGGCTTAAACAGTCTACCGCTGTAACGCTGAAGCTCGGCCCGTTCGTGGATGATACTGACGGGAAAACTGCCGAAACAGCGCTGACGATTTCTCAGGCCGACGTGCGGCTTTCCAAGAACGGCGGCGATATGGCCCAAAAGAACGAAGCCACTTCTGCGACCCATGATGAGATCGGCTATTACGATGTGCCCCTTGATGCCACCGACACGAACACCTTGGGCCGCCTGAGGGTTATGGTGCATGAGAGCGGAGCGTTGCCGGTTTGGATGGACTTCATGGTGGTTCCGGCGAACGTGTGGGATTCCCTGTTTGGGGCCGATACGCTCAAGACGGAGGTGGTGGAGATCTCGGGCGATACGGTGGCGGCGGACAACCTGGAAGCAGAATTCGACGGGACCGGGTACAAGAGCTATTTGCGGCGGGCCACGGCTCAGGCGGGGGCGGCCGGGACGATCACGCTGGACGCTAGCGCATCGGCCACGGACGACCTGTTCAACGGGTGCTTGGTGGCCATCATCAGCGGTACCGGGTTCGGGCAGGCACGGTTCATTAGCGATTACGTCGGCTCCACGAAGGTTGCGACCATCACGCCGAACTGGATCACCAACCCGTCGTCGGATTCCGTGTTCCTGATCCTTCCGCGCGGGCGCGTGGATGTCGGGTTCCTGGCTGGGACCGCGCAGACGGCCGGGGATCTCGCCGCGCTGATCAACACGATCGACGATTTCTTAGACACCGAGATCGCCGCGATTAAAGCGAAGACGGACAACCTACCGTCAGACCCTGCCGACGCCAGCGACATTGCCGCCGCGCTGACGATCATCGATGACTTCCTGGATACGGAAATCGCGGCGATCAAGGCCAAGACGGACCTAATCCCGGCCGCTCCGGCAGCCGTTGGGGATATTCCGACGGCCAACGCGAATGCGGATGCGCTGCTGGATCGCGCCGCCGGCGTGGAAACCAGCTGGACCATCCGGCAGGCGATGCGGATCCTCCTAGCGGTGGCGGCCGGCAAGCTCTCCGGTGCGGCGACAACCACCGTGGCCATCCGGGACATGGCCGATTCGAAGGACCGGATCTCGGCGACGGTGGACGCCAGCGGCAACCGATCGGCGGTCACGCGTGACGCAACCTAATGTTTGCAGGGCGTTTTTTCCCGGGGCGGTATTTCCCGCCGCGGTACTTCCCGCAGGTTGGCGCCGATCCCCCGGTTGTCATCGTCCAGGAATCGGGGATCGAGTACCTGGTGGAGCTGCGGGACAACAACTTCAACTTGGTGGGCCGGTTGGAGGACGAGATCGAGTCCCTGCAGTGGGGCTACTCCCGCATCGGAGGCTGCGACGCGCTGCGGATGGTGCTGAACCGGAAGATCGAGGATTTCGGCAACCTGTCCGTGGACTACGACGTGCAGATCAAGCTGCGGAATCCGGCCACCAACGATTACGACCTGTGGTGGAGGGGCTTTCTGGAGCAGCGGGAGCCGATCTTCGGGGAGAAGGAGCGGGTGTCGGTGGACGGATTCGGCTACATCGCGCAACTGCAGCGGATCAACGTCAACCAGACGTACACCACCACCGAGGTCAGCGCGATCGTGGACGACATCCTGACCAACCTAATCGTGCCGAACACGAAGATCGTGCGCAACGCGGCCAAGATCGCCACTACCGGCGTGACGCTGGACAGCATCCAGTTCAAGGACGTGCCGGCGGACCAGGCGATCAAGACGCTGGCGGAAACGGTCGGCACGCGGGAGTGGGGCGTGGACCGCACGCGGGAGTTCTTCTTTCAGGCCCGGTCCAGCACGATCTTGAAGCGGTACATCGCGGGCAAGGACGTGGAGGAGTTCCGGGTGCTGGACTCCTTCGGCACGATCATCAACCGAGTGATCATCGAGGGCGGGGACGTGGCCGGCGTGAAGTTCCGGCGCGTGGTCTCGGACGCGGCCAGCATCACCAAGTATGGCCTGCGGGAGAGGGTTGTGGTCAACAACGCCATCACGACCAACGCGGTGGCGGACGCTTATGGTGCGGCGATCTTGCGGGAGAGCGCCGCGCTGGCGCGGCGGGCCTCGGCATCGATCTACAAGGTGGAATCGCTGATCGAAAGCTCCACGCCGTTGGGCACCATCATTTTGCGCGGGATCTTGGGTGGAACTACCTGGGGAACAAAGAAGTGGGGCACATTTCTCTGGGGTGGCGAGTTTTCCTATCAGCCCAACAACATCCGGTACAGTCTCAACCGCGGCGGCCGCCTGGATGTCCGGATCGAGCTGGGCCAGCGCCGACCGGAGTTGGTCGAGGTGATCCGGGAGATGGGCTTGCGGCTCGAGGAAGTCCGAGCGAGAGCATGAAGCGGATTTTTTGCCTGAGAAATTTACGGATAGTCCATCAACTTTGATCTGGGGAGGCCAGCTATGAGTTGGAAGAATGCCCAGAAAGGGCAATTGATCACATTGACGTTCGGGGAACACAACGTGCTGGAACGGTTTCCTATGGCGGCCGGGCTCAGTGCGGAGTGGATCCAGGAGATCCCGCCTTGCGCAAAGTGTGGCAATGACGACGTTGTCACCACTGTCCATCTTGTTGAGGAGGCCATTCTGTTACTGCCGGCGCCGGCCTACGAGCGTCTAAAAAAAGAGGTCGGACCCGAGGGGATTAAAGAACAGGTGGTGATCGTGCTGGTCTGCGCGGACCAGCGGATCCTCCGGATTGACAGCTCGCTGCGAAACGAAGCGTCACTGCGCCAGCTCGTGCTTGACAAATCAACGCTGTACAAGAGGCTGGCGTAACCCGTGGGCACCGCTGTTTATCCGGGAGCTATCAAGACCTACGTCGACCTGATCGACAACGTGGACCTGGCGCAGGCCAGCCAGCCCAACAGTCTCCAGGACGAAGTCACGGCGATCCAGACGTACTTGGGCCTGCTCGTTCAAGGGCCGGACTCCACGATCCTGGAACGGCTCCGGCGCGGCCCGGTTCAAACGCTGACGAATAAATCGGGCGCTTCCCGGGCCGCTGGCGATGTAGTCGTTCAAGACACCGGAAACGACGCTGCTTTCGCGACCACTACCACCGCCAACCTGAAACGGAACGTATACGTGGTTCGGGAAACCATCGCTGACAATGCCGTCGGAGCGGTTCAGTCGAGCGGCCGGGTCGTCACCGTGAAAGTGACCGGGGCGGTCGTCAAGGGCAACGTGCTTGTCACCTCGACTACGTCGACACGCGCGAAGGACGGCGGGTCCGCCGACCTCGTAGATGGTGCCTTCGCGCGTGCACTCACGGCGAACGCCAGTGGGGACGGGACCGTGGAGGCCCAGCTGTTCGGAGCGACGTTGCTGGCTTCAAATGCGCAGCGGGCCGACAATCTTTTGAAAAACGGATCGTTTGAGGAATACACGGGGGCCGATGCTGACAACTGGACGCGGGCTGGAGATTTAGCTTCAGGGCATGGGCAGGATACAGGCAGCGGGCAATTTGGAAACAGCTCTGATATTACGGTGGTCAATCCGGCCGGTACGGGAACCTTAACTCAGACGCCGCTTGCAACGATCAGCGCAATCGTGAACACCTATTTTCGAGGCAAAACATTTTCTGGATGGTGCCGGGTGCGGCAAGCGAGCGGCGCAGCGTCAATCACGGCGCAACTGCGAATCAGCGACGGGGTGGGGAACACCGACGGAGCCGCCGTTGCGCTTCCTGATGACGGTAGCTGGGTTACTCTGGAAGTGACGAGAGCGATTGATGCGGCGGCAACTTCACTTGCGCTGCAAGTACGGTTAATCAATGGAGCGGGTGGAACCTGTTCTTTTCGGACGGATGGCGCCTGCCTGGTCCTGGGCACGATCCCGACCGAATTTCTGGCCCACCCGGACGATGCGGCGGCCTACGCTTAATGCTGTCGAATTGGAACCTGTAAGGAGGAACTCATGAAAGATTTTGTCTGGACGTTGCTGTTCGCTCCGTTCGTGGCGGCCTATCTCTGGCAGCTGGGCGGCGCGGACGTTCCGCAGAAGGTGAACTGGCTGGAGGGGAAGTATTGGCGGCGCTTCGGTGTCCCGCTTTTCCTCGCTTTCAACTCGATCGCTTGCAGCATCTTCTGGGGGGTCACCGCCATCGCCGCGATCGGGCTTTGCATCGCTGCCAGCGAAGGGTACGGCAAGCTGATTGATCAGCGCAACTGGAAGGCGCTCTGGCTGCTGGGCCTTCGTCTCAGCGTTCCGGCTTTGATCCTCACCATCAGTGCTGGCGCATGGCTCTGGGTCCCGATCTGCGCCCTGCCGGCGGTGGTCTGGGTGGGATCCGTCTGGCTCTCCAATCACCCGAGCATCAGGATGCCCTGGAAGCTGGCCGAAGGACTCACCGGGTTTTCTGCGATTGCGGCCTGCGTGCCGGCATGGATCGTCAAATTCTTGTGAACAGGGATCCGAGCGAGTCGACGGACCGGCAGATCTACGACCGGAGAAACGATGTTGGGAGTAAGGTTTTCTGGTCCATCATGACCGGCATCCTGACGACTATTTTCCTCGGATCACTTGGGTTGGGGATCCGGAACTACGAGATCAACAATCGGCAGGACATCGAGCTGACCACGGTCCGGGAATATATGAAAACCCAGGCGCGGTTGAACGACAAGCTCGACGCCATCCTGGATGGCAGCAAGCGACTCCCTGGAGTTTTCTACCAGGACGACCAAAGAAGGATGCGATGAAAACACTCGCGGAGGCGGAGAGGGTAAGAAGCTGACAATCGTTGGAATGGCCCCTCGTGATATGGGCGCGAGGAACACACGAGGGAGGATAGCATGAGAAAGCAGATCGGTTTCGTGGTGGTGTTGATGTTGGCGCTCGGCTTGCTGGCCGGCTGCGCGGGGGTTCGACAGAAGTGGACCGATTACTGGTCTGGGAAGCATCAGGCGACCGAGCCGGAGAAGGCGCACATCAAGGCTGATGCCCAGTCGAAAGCGGACCTGGCCAGGAACATCCCGGTTGTGGGCCAGTACGCCGCTACGGCTCTGCTGGTCCTTCTTCCGATCTTCGGGTTCGCCAATCTTGGGCGCTCCCGCCGACTCGGGGAGTCCACCGCAGAGAAGCCCTACATGGGGCACTTGGGGGATTCGGTTCCGTGGTTGGAGAAATCAGTGCAGGTGCTTACGGACGTAAACCGAGGCGTGATGGAGATCGTGGGCGGGAAAGGGTCGCCGCTTCAACGCGGCTATAAGGTGTTCGTGGCGATCCTGGTGGCGGTGATCCCCGCGCTCATGGCCGAGCCGCGGTTTCTGGAATGGATCAAGCTGCACCCCGTTGCCGCGCTGATCTTCGGGGCCATCGCCCCGATCGTCGCCGGACTGAGCAAGAAACTGGACGAGGTCAAGCTGACGCCCGAAATGAAAGCCGCGTCCCTGCTTCCTCCAGCTGCTCCTTAACCCGGCCGTGCAGACGTCTGCACGGCTTACCATCAAGGCCGGCTCCTCTTAGCCGGCCGCCGCGCTCCTACTGCGCGGTACAGGGGCCCTCGGCTTGGCGGAAGCCGGGGGCCCGCTTTCTTTGAATTCATGATAAAATACTCGACTTTCAGGTTTGACTGGAAGGGGCGATTTGGACGCAATTGCCACCCGGCGTTCTGTGCCCTAAATTGTGCCCCAAATGAGGTTTGAGGCGTGGTGATAACTGGAACTGCTGGAATTACTAGAATAGCTGGAAGTTGATTCTACGTCGGAAAATAGGGTTTTGAAGGAAGATCGTCGGAGCGGGGCGTGGCTCAGCTTGGCTAGAGCGCTTGCATGGGGTGCAAGGGCAACTTCACCATTCTATCGACTGAGAATCAAAAGACTGTGCCCCAAAAATGTGTCCCAAGGAATCCTTTGACACGCCAGTGGGCCCCCTGGTACCCTGCTTATGTGGGGCTCCTCCCAGCAACAAACTTCCTCGTATCGGGTATTCTTGAATAGGACGCCAAGAACGCTTGTTGCTGATCGACGTGGTTTGCAAGCGGCTCGGCGCGCGGGTTTTCCTGGAGAGCGGATGTTTCCGTTGCCATATCCAGCCGGAGCATCCGGAGGTGGGCAGCAAACTCCAGCTCGTCACGGAGATCGTGACGGACCCGCCGAAAAACCAGGGAGACGAGGGGGTGTACCAATATGAAGCCAATCCCGCCAAGGTATTCATCCAGAAACGCGTCTCGGACTTCCTGCCTTTCAACAGGGCCCTCCGCATCGGATTGCTCAAACAGTCGGATGGAACTTACGAGATCCGTTCTTTTTACCCGGCGAATGGTTGGCCGTCAAAGGGGGTGATACCGCTATGAGCCCAGCGAAGGACATCCGGATTAACTGGGATCGGGAGAGCGACACGATGTACGTGCTTCACGCGGCCGCCAATCCCGATCGGACGAAGAACTTAACCTTGAGCGCGGAAGTGGTGGGGCGCTTCGATGAGAACCACCGCGTGGTTGGGTTCATCATCGAAGATTTTACGCGCCTGTTTCCTGAGATGAAGGAAGCTCAGGAATACCTCCTGATGGAGATGTTCGATGGCTTGCTGCAGGTGTTGAACAAGCCGTCCGCGATCAACTTCACCCAGCAGGTCGCCTCAGCGATCTGAAGGCGTCATCCCCGCAAGGTCTCGTGCCTTGCGGCCACCGGGCCCCTGTGGGCCCGGTTTTTCTTTTTAGACCCGGTTGATCTCCTTGTCGTACACTCCCGCCATATGGGCGTACTCCGCGGTCGTGCGGGGATCCTCGTGCCCGAGCCAGCGCTGCAGTTTCCAGAGGCTGCCGCCGGCCTGGAGGTAGAGTGTGGCGAAGGTATGCCGCAGCACGTGCCAGGCATCTCCACCGGTGTCGTGAAGCCCAATCTGCTTGTACAAGTGCTTGAGCGGCTCCTCTGATGGAATCACCGGCCTTCCGTTGGGCCCCTTGAAGAAGAGCCCCTCCTTGGGGGCAATCTGACTAAGCAGCTTGCCCAGGCGTGGGTTCAGGGGCAGGGTGCGGGTCCGCAGCCACTTGGGGTTCCAGTTGAAGTGGGGTTTGGGCTGGATTTTGATGGTCCGGCCGGCGAAGTCCACGTCGGTCACCTCCAGGTGGGCGATCTCCCCACGGCGCAGCCCGGCAAAGAATCCCAGCGCGATCCGAGGGAAGGTGGTTGGGTTTTGCTCCTGGGCGATCTTGAGAAGCTTTTCTCTCTGGTCTTCCCTCAGCCAAGTCCGCTCCCTCTTAGGCTCCCGGACGTTGGGGATCCCCTGGGTGAAGTTCTCGTGGATCTGGTTCTCAAACAGCAGCCACTTGGCCATGGTCCGCAGGACCTTCAGGAGCCGGTTTCGGTTGCTGGGGGTGTACTTTTTTTCTGCGGCCAGCTGATCAATGCAGGCCCGGATTTTAGGCGGATCCACCTCCAGGATTCGCAAGGCGCCGATCTTCGAGCTGATCAGCTGCAGACGGGCCTGGTCGGCCTTCCACGTGCTGGCCTTGTTCTTACGCTTGCAATATGCGATGTAAGTTTCGGCGGCGCCCTGGAAGGTAAGGCCAGAGTCCGGACCCAGGCGACCCAGGGCTAGTTTTTTATCGTGCTCGGCCTGTCTGTAGCGAGCGACTCGTTTATCGCGGGTCTTGAGGCTGAAACGGAGTTTTTGACCGGTCGACCTGTCATAGGCACGGTACCAGAGGATACCAGTTTTTGGGTTTCCCCGACGGTAAAGGCTGGACATTAGAAATCCTTATCAACGTGGGGGTTCATCAGGCCAGTAGAGCTGCTGTTCATAGAGGTAATCTTCCCCGGGGAATCCTTTCAGCGGATGCAGGTATTTGGGATCCAGCCGGATCGCTACATTCGGTGTTTCGCTGCCATCTTGGAAAATCTTCCACTCCAGCACCACGTGCGGCTCGTCCTCGATATAAACGAGGTCCGATACGTGATGGCCGTTTCGGCCGTGGTGCATCAACACGTGTCGGACCTTCTTCCCGGTCCGCCGGGTCACTGCAGCTTGCGGGTCCGGATCAGCCGTTGAAACCAGTTGTGGGAGTAGAACGTCCGGCCGGTCCGATCGGAAACGAAAGCGACGTATTCATTTTGGCCGTAGCCGTGCTTCTTTTCCAAATCCTCCATGTCCAGGAAGAAATCCCGGCCGGTGCCTTCCAGAATCGGTTCGCCAGATCCGCGCATGGCATCCGCTGCAATGAAGCCGCCGGCATCACTGCCCGGCTTCTTGCGGACCATCATGCCGGCATTACTGATGTAGACCGGCGACTTTCCGCGATTCGCGGCCGTGATGACGATGTAGGTCTTATCCCCATATTGGGTAGTCTTGGGATAAACCTTCATGTTCCGCTTCAACATCACTACGACTGGAGACCGGCCTTCGTAGAACTTGGCGCCCTCAAAGCCCGCCAGTGCGGTGGACACCAGGGCGCCCCACATGGCCAGCACAGTTGTCGAGTCCATCACTTTGCCTCCAGCAGGGTGCAGTCTTCCAGTTGGACGTTCAGCTGCTTTCCGGCCAAGCGCCCCTGGATCCGGACGAACTGGTCCGGCCGGAGATTCACCAGCTGTGGTTCAAGAACAGCAGGGAAGTAGCACTGGACCATCCACGCCGGATCCCGGGTGGCCAGAGTGACGTAAGGCCGGCCGAGCTCCTTGTCGATCCGCTTGATATGGCCAAAGACGATCAGCGGGGCCCGGGCATACCGCTTTTCAGCGGCGATTGCGTTGGTGTCGAATTCGGCGTAGAGATCCAGCGCCGAGATGGAAGCGACCGGGACCGCCACGGACGGCGGCGCGGCCGGCCGGGCCGGGGCTTTCTTGTCCGGCACGAACAGGCCGATTACCACCAGCAGCAGGAAACCCACCCCCAGGACCTTCAGGATCTTCATTTGAGGAACCCTTTCCAGAGGACGCCGCGCACCACGCCGCGCAGATGAATGTCGTGCTTTGAGGAGTATTCCTTCCTCTCATAGGTGGGATTGGCTGGCTCCAAGACGATCACCCGGCCGTGCTTGTAAAACTTTTTGATGCAGGTCTCGCCGTCGATCCGGATCACGACCACGTCGCCGTTGTTGGGCTGGGCGTCGGCATCCACGATCACCAAATCCCCGGGCTTGATCCCCACGCCGATCATGGAGTCCCCTTTGACGCGCAGCAGATAGCTGTGGCGTCCACCGGTCATTTCTCGGGGCAGGGAAACCCAGCCCTCCACCGCATCCTCACTGGAGGTTTTTTCTCCGGCCGGCGCGGATCCCAGGATAGGGACCTTCACGAATCCCTTGGGGGAATGCGCTTCCGGGACATCGCCCCGGTATCCGGGGCCCGCGTCGCGGACCATTCCGACATCCGGCACGCCGCGGGCTTTCAGCACCATGTGGAGCAGTTCATTGGGTTTCAACTGCAAGGCCTTCTCGAACTTCACGGCCATTTCCGGGGAAGGAATCGAGCGGCCTTTCTCGATCTTCGTGATGTAGGAAGGGTCGCAGTCCACCATCCGGGCCAGCGCGTCGCCCTTCAGATCCAACTGCTCCCGCGCGTCCCGGACCAGGTTCCCGATCGCTATTGACTGAGAGTTCATCATAGATTTATGCTACCCCCAACTGTGGAATTGCGTAAAAAAAGATATTGACGGCGGGTCAATCAATAAGGCATACTTTAAGCATGGACACCGCAGTGACGATTCGGAAGGGAGGGTTCAAGCCGGAACGGCTCTACCAGCTCCGGGTAGAGCGGGGCTACTCGCTGGAGAAGACGGGCTCTCTCTGCAAGCTCAGCACGTCGGAGATGGGGCAGCTGGAGAACGGAAAGAGGAATCCGGGCGTGAAAACGATCGCCAAGATGGCCAAGGGTTTCAAAGTGGAGAAGGGATATTTTTTTGCCTAAAACATTGATGGACAGTCCATCAATATAGAGGGATCCGTATATGGGACGGAACAAGTTGGAAAGCACGAAGCGAGAAGAAAAGAAAGTTGACCTGCAGTCCGCCTGCCGGTCATTGGTCGACCAAACCGCCCAACTGGAAGGGCTGTGCGGGGCCTCTCTCTCCGGGGATTACGCTGACGACGCGCCGCGCACCAAAGCTCTTGCCGGCCTCCACGAGCTGCGCCGCGACTTCTACGGAAAGATGAACCCCCAGCAGGACGCGCAGATCGCCTACATCATCACCCTCTTGAACCAGCAGGAAACCCAGGACCACGACAACGACGATCCCAAGCAGAAGGAGCGCCAGTTGGCCGCGGCCATTCGGAAGAAGGCGAACGAAATCTCCGAAGTAGCGAGGAAATTGTGATGGAAGCAGCGTTGTTTCTTACACCCCAGCAGGTTTCAAAGCATCTCTCCCTGGCTCTCTCGACCACCTACTTTTATTGCGAGACCGGACAACTGCCGGCCGTTCGGGTCGGCAAGCATTGGCGCGTTCCATCCGACAAGCTGCAGCGCTGGCTGGAGAAACGAATGAACGGAAAGAAGGAGGGCAGATGAACGCGACAGCGCAGGTGATTCCGTTGACCAAGGCGGAGCTGGACCACATGGACCACCGGCCCCGGCTTCCGCTGGATTGCGACGTTTGCGTGAACCGCCGGGCGATGGAGCTGGGTTTGAAGCCCAGCACTCTCCGGTGGCTGTGGGATTCGCGGCACAACCATGGCCGCGTCGAAGGAGCGAAGGAGCGCGAGGTCCGCATCCTGCCGAGGGATCCCCGGGCCGCGGCCGCCGCATGGTTCCTGCTGGGGACCGGGTTTGGAGCGGTGATCACGTTTTTGGTGGGGAAGTGAAACGGCCTATCGGTGCTGGAACACCAATAGGCCGCAAGCAGAACGCTAACCGACCTGGGAATGTCGGTATCGAAATGATACCGCCGGCCCCGGGTGAAGTCAATGGGGGGAACCATGGAAACGAAAAAAGATGACGCCGCACAAGCAGGTCAGACACCCGGAGTGCCGGGACCAGCGGGGCCACAGCAACCGGCCAGACCGCCGGCAGAGCGGGACACGTCCTACTTGACCGCGAATCTGGGGTCCAAGCCGTTTACGGACGCGCAGCAGAAGATCCTCCAAGACAAGACCGACCCGGAGGATCTGGATATTTTGCCGACCGGGGAAGTTTATCTCACCCAGGTGAAGTACCGCATGCGGCTCAACAAGGCGTTCGGGGCGGGCGGCTGGGCGCTGTGTCCGATCGGTAAGCCCATCCTGCAGAGCGGGGTGGTGATGCGGGAATACGCCTTCTATGTGGATGGGCGGTTCATCGCTGAGGCGATCGGGGAGTGCGAGTACCAGGAGAGCAATAAGCGCATGACCTACGCTCAGGCGCTGGAAGGGGCCAAGAGCAACGCGCTTGTGCGCTGCTGCAAGGACATCGGGATCGCCGCCGAGTGCTGGGACAAGCGGTTCGTGACGCAGTTCCAGAAGGACCATTGCGTGAGGGTTTGGCGCGATCGGCAGAAGTACGACAAACCGCAATGGCGGCGGAAGGATGCCGAGCCCTGGTACGACGAGCAAGGGGTCGTGGAGGACCGGCCGCGGAAGGCAGGAAGTCAGCTGCCGGAGCGGCCAGACACCGGCCGGCAAGCGGCTCCGGCCACCGGCGTTACAGCGAAAGACATTGGCTTCGGGGAGGACCCCAGGACAGAGGAACAACGGAAGGCCGATGCCCAATACAACGCCCCAGGAAACCGGGACGCGCAGGGCAACCGCAAGGGACCAGGACGGATCCCCAGCGACGCCGAGCAGGCCGCCGGCTATCGAAAGATGACGGCCAAGAAGGAGAGCAGCTGCATGGGGGGATCCCACCCGGGCATGTGCGTGATCAAGCCGGGCGACACGATTTGGTTCAAGTCGGGATACGGAAGCTACTGCGATGCCAAGCACAGACCATAGGGGGCCAAGTGAACGAGGAAACGCGCTGGGTTGCTGAACGGATCGAAGGTTGATTCACCCCTGCCGGGGCCGCTCTCCCCGACGGCTCCGAGCAGGGCACACCTGGGAGGGAATGCGTTGATTCACGTTTTGGTTGGCCATGAATAAGAGCCCGGCATTCCAGTTCTATCCGAAGGACTGGCTCTCGGACGCCAATGTGGTGTCCATGACCAACGAGCAGAAAGGGATCTACATCACGTTGCTCTGTCACTGCTGGTTGGAGGGTTCCATTCCGTCCGACGTCAGTGCTTTGTCCAGGCTTTGTGGTGTTCAGGTTGACCGCATGAAGAAGCTCTGGCCCGAAATCGAGCGGTGTTTCAAGCAAAAAGGTGACGGGTTTATCCATTACCGGCTCGTTCAGGAAGGGCTAAAGCAGAAGCTCTGGCGTGAGAAAAGCTCCGCTGGGGGCATTCGGAGCGCCCGCATTCGAGCCGCTCGGGCGAAAGGGAGTCACACCGAAGAAGAATGGCTTTTTATGCTCTCAGTGATCGGGGAAGTATGCCCTAGATGTGGTTCAACCACCCTTGAACTCGTAAAGGACCATGTTGTTCCGGTGTACCAGGGGGGAAGCGATCAGCTCAACAATATCCAGCCGCTCTGTCGAAAGTGCAACGCGGAAAAAGGTCCGGAAGCCATTGACTGGATTAAAGATAAGCGTCTCCTGATTGCTTCAAGGGTGGTTCAACCAAATGGCAACACTCCAGTCTCCAGTCTTCAGTCTGCTGTTTCCAGTCTGCCTTCTCCAGATCGACTAAAGTCCCCAACCGACTTTTCAACAGGTCTCAAAGCCAACGGCAAAGAATCCGAAAAGGTCAACGCCGCGCTGCGCCAGCTGGAATCCAAGTTGCAGGGGGATCCCAGCGTCATCCTTTCGAAATTCCTGATCGGCTTCAAAGACCAGCAACCCGGGCCGGAACACCTGGCTGAGGAATTCTCCCACTTGGTGAAGAAGATCACCGGCGCCCCCGGCGTCCGGAGCTGGAAGGCCTACGCATTGAAGGCGGTCGAGACGTACCACGCGGAACGGATTGCCAAGAGGGTCAACCCATGAGCGCGACACAGACGTCCCGGGAAGCCTACCGGGGCATTCGGGAAAAGCTGGGCCGCCGGCAGCTGATGGTGCTGGAGGTGATCGAGCGCCACCCGGCCGGCATCACCAATCTGGAGATCTGCCGGGAGCTGGGCTGGCCGATCAACTGCGTCACCGGCCGCGTGTTCGAGCTGCGGACCGCGGGGCTGGTGGGCAAGCACGGCCGCCGGGAATGCCGGATCTCCCGCAACAACGCCACGACCTGGGCACGGGTGCAGGACAAGCAGCTGGACCTGTTCGGGTTCCCGCCGGCCCAAACGAGGGCCGCGTGATGGACGCGTTCAACTTGAACGCCGATAAGGTCCGCAAGGTCATGGAGGAAATCGGCTGGATGGGCATCTTCTGGAAGAACGTTCGGATCTGCATCCAGAAGCGCTCGGTTCCGGACCGGGGCGAGTACGTCCTGCAGATCTACTCGATCGGGCCGGTCCCGATTTCGGTGGACCAGCAGGCCGGCTTCCCCCGCTATTTCTTCGACCTGAACAACCTGATCGCGGAGCTGCGGGCTTGGCTGGAAAAGCGGGAGGCCTCATGCGCACAGGGTTGATCGGCCTGGTTTGCGGCGTGATCTCGTTCTGCAACTGCTTGACCGCTTACGCGGAATACAACCCACAAAAGGAGGATCTATACGTTGCCGTCATCGTCACCGAAGCGGCCGGCGAGAGCTTCCAAGGCAAAGTCGCCGTTGCCGAAGTCTTACGAAATCGAAACTGGCGGACCCGGGGATTCGTCGGCCTCCGCCGGCCGGACCTGCGCCGGTTCCTTGCAGCTGAATCTGTGTCCCGGCGTCACGCCCGCCGCGCGATCCGCGCTGTGCGAAATGGCTCTCAGGTTTGCCGAGGGGCAACCCACTACGAGAACGTCCAAACCTTCGGATGGCCGAAGGATTGGGACCGGCGGCGGATGAAGTTCCTGGTCAAGATCGGCCAGCACTCCTTTTATCGGGAACACCCCAGGAGGGCATATGCAAGGAATTGACCGTTGCCGGGTCTGCGGATTGCCGACGGTCCATGATCCGATCGACGAAACGAGCAACTGCACCGGGGGCCACCTGCTAACCCCGAACAAACAAGAGCATGCCGGCGCCAAGCTGGCAGAAGAAGAAACGCAAACCGAAAAAGGGAGGAAAGACGCATGAAGAAGCTGATGGTTGGACTGCTGGCGCTGGCTCTGCTGGTCGCGCCGGCCGGAGGGGCGCGGGCGGAGGATTCGAAGGAGGAAGTTGACGCCGCGTTGCACACGTTGCTGGTCGCCGGAGTTCCGGTTTACCTGGCCGCCGTCTCGGGCCAAGCGGGTGCCGCCGCATTCCAGGAGCTTACCGCTTTCTGGTTCGTGCCATACGGCATCCTGGTGGGCAGCTACATCGAATGGACCACGGACCCCGAGCGGACCGGCCGCGGCTACGACTACCACGGTCAGGAATGGGACGGCTCCGAGGACCGCAAGTGGGAGGATCGCCCAGTCGCGGAAGGGCAGCGGCGCTCCCGCTGGAAGTGGAAGAAGGCGTATCCGACCAAGGGAATGCTGGTGAAGGCCAAGCCCACCGGAACGCGGAAGTTTGAGGTCCGCGGCCAGGGTGGCTTGATCGAACGGATCGGTTCGTAAGCATCTATGACCCGCAGGGAGCGGACAGCAGATCACATGGCGATTCGAAGGGGAAGCCGGGCCCAACTGGCCGGGCGGAAACAGAGAGGATCCATTGATCAACATGGGCAAGCAGCTGCTGTCGGCGGAGATCTGCGGGGGGCTTGCCCACCTCTTTGACTCACAGCGGGGTGGAGAAGTGGTATCTCGCCGGGCCCATATCCCGGAGATCGCAGGTCCGATTCCTGCCCCCGCCACTCTTTTTGAAGTTACGGCAGAACGCAGAAGTTAAACCTGGGAGAACAAACAATGTCTGGAACTAACACGATCGAAATGGTGCATCTGGAAATCAGCAAGGTAACTCCGTCGAAGACAAATCCGCGAAAAAACTTTGATGCGGCCGCGTTGCAGGAGCTCTCCATCAGCGTGAAGAAGCACGGCATCCTGCAGCCGATCCTGGTGCGGCCGCTCAACGGATCCGGCACGTTCGAGATTGTCGCCGGTGAGCGCCGCTTCCGCGCAGCCAAGGCCGCCGAGCTGAAGGAGATCCCGGCTACGGTCCGGGAGCTCTCTGATCAGGCGGTTCTGGAGATTCAGGTGATCGAGAACCTGCAGCGCGAGGATCTCCACCCGATGGAAGAAGCCGAGGGTTACCGGCAGCTGATCGCCATACGGCCGAAGGGAGAGGCCCCCTACGATGCCGCGCGAATTGCCGAGCGCATCGGCCGGTCCGTGAAGTACGTCTACGATCGGATCAAGCTGCTTAACCTGATCGAGCCGTTACGGAAGGAGTTTTCAGAAGACAAGATCACGGCCGGCCACGCGATCCTGCTGGCCCGGCTTTCAGCGAAGGATCAGAAGCTGGTTCACGATCGCGGGCTCTATCAGCACGAGCACGCGCATTTCAAGGAAATCGTCGCAGACTCCGATGGAAAGAAAGCGGTCAGCGTCCGAGAGCTGCAGCAGTTCATCGACGAACACTGCCGTTTTGTTCCGGAGCGCGACGTCGACCCGATGCTCTTTCCTGAGACGACGGCCCTGCTGAAATCGGCCGATCCTAAAAAGAAGTCGGACAAGATCGTCGCCATCAGCCTGGGCTACGTGCAGGATACGGCCCGGACCGGCGGCGAGAAGCACGTCTCCCCGCTGTCGTGGAAGCGGGCCGACGGCAAGCAAGGCTCGAAGCCGTGCGATTTCTCCGTGATCGGCGTCGTGGTCGCCGGCGAGAACCGCGCGAAGGCCTTTCGGGTATGCCTGCAGAAGGAGAAATGCAAAACCCACTGGGCGGAGTGGCAACGCGCGCGCGCGAAGAATCGCGGCCAAACCGGCCCCCTGCCGGCAGGGGTGAGCGTTTCCGAGAACGCCCGGAAAGAGAAAGAGCGTATCGAGGAGGAACGCCGAAAAGAGCAGCTGGAGCAGGAGCGGTTCAATCGGGCACTCCCCGAGATCCTCAAGGCGCTTGCGGAGGCTGTCAAGAAAGCTCCCATTCCGCAGGTGGGGAAAAAGATTGTCGAAGCAATCAGCCGGTTCTATCTCTCCGGAGATCTCAAGGCTGCCATGAAGTTCTACGTGCCGGGCAAGAGCGCGGAAGAAATGCTCCGCCACGCCATGTATGTCTCGCTGCTGTACTCCTTCGACGACGAAGGGGAGACCGAGATCGAAACGCAATGCAAGGCCTTCGGGGTGGACATGAAGGCCGTCATCGATCGGGTCACGCCAGTGCAGACGTCTGCACCCAAAGCGGGAAAGAAGACGTGAAGCGCCGCCTTCGCTGCTGCTGCCGGTTGGATGGTGGGAAGGGAACGCCGATCGTGGAGGTCAACGCGAACTGCAAGAAGCACGGCGGCATGACCGTCGAACAGGCCAACGCCAAGCTGGTGCGCCGCCGGCGGGCCGCGGCGGAGGCGGAACCGGCCGCCACGACGCCGGAGCAGGCGATCGCCGGATCACTCCGCGCGATGGCGGATTACATCGAAGCGGAGGCGGAAGCCCGCGGCCGGCTGATCGTGGCCATGAAGTCGCTGCGGTTGGACAACATCAAGCTGGTGGGCGAGGTCCGGCGGCTGCGGGATCAGGATCCTCCCGCGCCGGCCGGACCTCCGCGCAAGCGCTGCACCGGCTGCCACGCTGAGAAGGGGATCGTCAGCCAAGCGCTTCCGGATTGCCCGGTCCATGGCGCGGCGTCAGAGAGGGAAAGCTGATGCGCGTCAACGTCTACGCGGAGGAAATGACCGCCCGGATCCAGATCATTTGCAAGGTGATTGACGGACAGGTTTTTACCGGGGTCCGTTTTTATCTTGGGTTCCCTTTCGTTCATCGAAAGGGTGACGACGATTCGAGCGCGGTGACCTTTTGGGGGAAGAAGGATCTCCGCTGCCAGTTGAAAAAAGCGCTCAAGCTGCTGGACCGGCACTACTCCAAGAAGCCGCGGCCGGGTACGTGCAGGTTTTGCGGCTGTCAGGAATTCACGCCCTGCCTTAGTCTGCCGGGGGCTATCCCCTGTGGATGGGCCGATAAGAAACGGACGATCTGCACTCGATGTGCGGTAGCGAAGCGATCATGAGCGACCCCCAGCCATCCGACAGAAAGCACCACGCCGAGCAGTTGGTGAAGATCGCGGATCTGATGGAGCAATCTGCCGACGACAACAGCCCCGATGGCCGGGCTTTCATGAGAGAGCTTCGGGCAGATTATAGGGCTCACGCCGAGGCGATGGGCATCGACATGGACAGGACGCTTCCGAAGCTGAAGATGAAACCGCACCCGCTGTACGCCGCCTACCGCCGAGCTTGCAGGAAAAAACGATGAGCGATCGCAGCCCGGAGATTGACTGCAACTGCGATCGGCGCGCGGCCGCAGGCCGTGATGAGCGCGGCGACTACGAACGGTGCATTGACTGCGGCCGGAAATACCTGGTCACGAATGACGACTTGGTTTTTGTGGAGGAGTGATGACGTCGCCCCCGGTATTCGAGATCGGCCAGCGCGTGAAGATCAAGGAGTTGAAGCGGGCGGGTCGGCTTGTCGGACTGTTCAGCGATGGAGCGAATTGGCAGTACCAGGTTCGATATTTTGACGAGGCAAAAGCGCAGACCATTTATTTTTTTGCAGACGAATTGGAGGCAGAATCGTGACGAAGCAGCTTTCAATTGGCCACACCGTGGGGACCCACAAGCCGTTCACCCTGCCGATCAACTCCATCACGCACACCAACGCGATCCTGGCGATCCGAGGCGTCGGCAAGACGCATGGCGCGTCCGTGATGGCGGAGGAAATGCTGGAGCAGCAGCTCCCGATCGTGGTCTACGACCCGACCGGCGCATGGTGGGGCCTGAAATCCTCGGCCGATGGTAAGAAGGCTGGCTACTCGATCGTCGTCTTTGGCGGGGAGCATGCGGACGTCCCGCTCGAGGAAACCGCCGGCGAGACCATTGCCACGGCGATCGTGGAGAACCGGATCCCGGCGATCCTCGATTGCTCCCTCATGCGCAAGGCGGCGCGGATCCGCTTCATGACGGATTTCTGCGAAACGCTCTACCACAAGAACCGGGAGCCGATTCACTTCTTCATGGACGAGGCGCACACGATCGCGCCGCAGAACGTCCGGACGATGCCGGAAGCCGCCCGGCTCCTGGGCGCGATCGAGGACATTGTCCTGCAGGGCCGCAAGCGCGGGCTGGGCCTGACCGTAATCAGCCAGCGGCCGGCGCTGCTGAACACGAACGTCCGCAGCCAGTGCGAAACCCTGTTCGCCATGCGGATCATCGGGCCCCACGACCGCAAGGCGATCGAGGAATGGATCGACGCGCACGGCACGGAGGCGGAGGCCAAGCAGCTGCTGACCAGCCTGCCGGCGCTTCCGATCGGCGACGCCTGGGCGTGGAACCCCGCGGCGGATCTATTCGCCCGGATCCACTTCCGAAAGCGCAACACCTTCAACTCCAGCGCCACGCCGGAAGTCGGCCAGCACGTCGCCGGTCCCAAGAAGATGGCCGAGGTGGACCTGGACAAGCTGGGGCAGGCGATCAAGGCGACTGTCGAGAAGGCCAAGGCGGAGAACCCAAAGGAGCTGCGCAAGCGGATCCAGGAGCTGGAACGGCAGATCCCGGCGGTGCCCGCCAAACCGGCCGGAAAGGTCTGCGGGCCGGAGTGTAAGGCGGTCCGGGCCGCTCTGGCGGTCCACCAAAAGGCCGTGCAGACGGCGTTCCGGACCCTGGCACCGATCGCTGAGAAGCCGCCCACCCTGATCCAAGGCGGGCTTGGGCCGGTGTCGCTGACCATCACGAAGCCGCCGCCAGTCACGTCACCGCCGCATCGCCCGCCGCCGGCCGGAGATATTCCTACACTTGGGAAAGCCGAGAAGCGCGTCCTCCAGGCTCTTTACTGGCTCCAGTCCGAGAAAGCGACCCCGGCCAAGGTTGCCTTCTATGCCGGTTATTCAGTCAACGGCGGTGGATTTGGCAACGCGATTGGACGCCTTCGAACCCTGGGATTTGCCAAGGGGTGGCAGATCACTGCTGAAGGTGCCGCTTTCGGGGATCGTTCCGGCGTCGAGCCGAAACCGACCGGGGCCGAGGTCCGCGAATGGCTCCGTCCAAAACTGAGTAAAGCTGAAAATCTCATCCTGGATGCTCTCGTGAAGAATTACCCGAACCGGATGACGATGGAAGATCTGGCGGCCGCCAGTGGGTATTCGGCGCAGGGCGGTGGATTTGGAAACGCTGTGGGCCGACTCCGGACCCTCGAAGCTGCCGAAGGGTATGACCGTGATGGAGGGGTCAAAGCCTCGGAGGTTTTCTTCGAATGAGCGCCCATACCAAGAAAGAATTGCTCGGGCTGAAACCTGACCAGCTCCTGACCCATCCGCGCAACATGCGGCGTTTTTATCCTGCTGAGAGCGTCCGGGAAATGGCGAATTCCATTGCGGCTTCGAACGGCGTGATCGAACCGCTGATCGTCACCAAGGATCCAGCCGGCCAGAAGTGGCTCGTCGTGGACGGCAACATGCGCCTCGCCGGCGCCCGCCTGCTGGGGAACAAATGCCCGCCGCTCGATTGCAAGCTCGTGGAGCAGGCCGCGGCGGATCAGTTGCTGACCATGGTGATCGCAAACCAGGTCCGCTACGACGTGGACCCGGTGAGCGAAGGGCTCCATTACAAGGCGCTGCAGGAGGCCGAAGGCCTGAGCATTCGCGAAATCTCCAAACGCACCGGCGTCTACGAGGTGCGTATCTCAAACCGCCGCGTGCTGGCGGATCTCGATGAGCCGATCCAGAAGCTGATAGCCGATGGAAAGCTGCATGCGGATCCGCGCGTGGCGCGCGCTCTGCTGCAGCTGACTCCAGCGGTACGCGTCAAGCTAGCGTGCCGGCTGGCTGAAAATCCGAATATCAAGATCGCCACGATCGTGAACGCCTGCGAACGGCTCCTCGAGGACAAGAAACCGGCCAAGAAGTTGAAGCGGCCGGCCGTGGAGCTCTCCGGGGCCTTGCACGCTTCCGGCGCCGCAGCGGCGAAGAGTATTCGCGCAGCCGCGAAGGAAATGTGTCACCGCTGCAACCAGGTGGAGGACAAGCTGCGGGAAGGGGACGAGCCGGCCTGGTCGATGGTGGTCCACGCGGCGGATGACAACTGCAGCCACTGCCCGTTGAAAGACATGCAGAAGATCTGTTCTCAGTGTCCGGCGGTAACTCTTCTCCGCCGCCTGGTCGATTCCAAAGGAAACGGGAATGGCCGATAAAGCCGGCATTGAAGCGGCGATTGCGCTGGCCGAAGCCGAGACGGGTGTACGCGGAGGGAAGCGGTCCATCCCGCTGTGCTTCTCGCCGGCGGCCAAACAAAAGGCGCGGGTGTGGACCGAGAAAGAGGAGCAGTTTGTGCGCGATAACCTGGGCCGGATCTCTCAAGCCGAGCTAGCCCGGCAGCTGGACCGGACGCCGATCGCTGTAAAGCTGCACTGCCAGCGTGAAATGCACCTCGTCTCTATGTCGAAGGCGCCGGAGATCATCACGGCCGAGCAGGTGGCGAACGGAATGGGGATCGATGGGAAGTCGGTCCACCGTCTGATGGACACCGGCCTTATGCCGGTGCGCCGGCTTCCAAGCGCCCGGCCCATGCGTGTGATCGATCGGCTTTCCCTCATGAAGTGGATCCTGAATCCGGATCACTGGTGCTATTTCAAACCGGAGCGTGTCGGCGCGCTCGAGAGGCACTGCAAGCGCGGCATCGGCGCCGGTTATGACTTCGCCTTTTGGGAGAAAGCGCGAGAGCTCGTCTTGAAAGCACGCCGGACCTGGAAGGACCGGTGGCTTACGCCCGGCCAAGTCGTGAGGATCCTTAAGATCTACCCGAAGCCGAACGCCGGCCGGCGCAATAACACCGAACGGCTGCGTGGGGTGAGGTACGTGAACGTGGCGATCAGGAAGGGGAACCTGAAAGCAACACGCTGGGGCAACTGGTGGATCAAGAAAAGTGATCTGCCAAAACGCGGATGGACGATCAACTATTGTGGCCGGATCGTCAAAAAGAGGGCGGCATGATCAAGCTCTTTGAGGTCTATTTCAGCGAGGGCCGCGCGGCGGAGTTCGCCAAAGTCTGGACCGAACGGCTCCGGGAGCTGACCGGGGAGAACCAGGAGATCAGGATCGGCGCGAAGATACTCACCATGAAGGTGGAGGTCCCGGACGGAACGGACACCACCGGCATGAAAGAAGCGCTCCAGAAGGGAACCGCCGATTACCTGCAGGAAAAGATGGGGGAGCCGGTCGACGTCTGGCTCAAGGAGATCTGATGCGGTCGGTTTGGTGTAGCGGGCACACTCCAACCATATCGGGAGAGGGCCGTTTAACTCGGCAGCCGGCCACCCACCTTAAAGGGGAGAATTCATGAAAACCTTTCGTGAAGTTCAGAAGGAACTTCAGGGAGTTTGCGGCCCGGCGTTCAACGGAGTCCCAATCACGAAACGCCAGGTCTCAAAGTTCTTCGGGAAGCAGGGAAATCTTTACTCGGCTTTGCATGGAGAAGCCGGAAGCGATTTGTTGGCAGTACGGCTGTTTTACTCCATGTCGCCGGCATTTTTACAGTTGGGGGAAACGAATGGCACCTGAGAATTACTGGTTTCGCTGTCCGGCCTGCCGGGCGCTTCAGTTCATCAACTATCACCAGGCCAAGGGGAACGAGCCGATCAAATGCCAGGCGGCGGGCTGCGGGTTCAAGGAAACCGGGATCGTCACGCCGATGGTGGAAACCACCGTGGCCGGCGGGCCGAATTTCGACACCAAGCTGACGCCGATCATCTGATGGCATTGACCCTGGAGACTGTTCAGCAGGAAGGATCCACGGACACCAACGCTTTTTACCGCGTGGAGGTCCGGGCGAACGGGAAAACGATCTGGCGCGGGTTCGTCTACGGACACAACCGGAACAATGGTTGGCCAGAGCTGCTGCGATTAATCGCTGACGAAAAGGAGCGGGAATAGCATGGCTGAGCGCACTGGCATTGAGTGGGCGGACGCCACGTGGAACCCCTGGATGGGCTGCACCAAGGTTTCCGAGGGCTGCAAGAACTGCTACATGTTCCGGGACATGAAACGGTACGGCAAGGATCCCACCCGGGTGGTCCGCTCCCTTACCACCTTCAAAGCGCCGTTGAAGTGGTTGAACGATGGGAAGGTTCCGGCCGGCGCCAAGATTTTCACCTGCAGCTGGAGCGACTTCTTCCATCCGGATGCGGATCCTTGGCGGCAGGAGGCGTGGGACATCATCGGCCGCACGCCGGAGTTCACGTACCTGATCCTGACGAAGCGGCCGGAGAGGATCGCGGCCCACCTGCCGAAGAACTGGGGAGAAGGCTGGCCGAACGTCTGGCTGGGGGTGAGCGCGGAGAATCAGGACCGCGCAGACGAGCGGCTCTTTCTCCTGATGAACACGCCGGCCCGGGTGCGCTTTGTCAGCGCCGAGCCACTCCTGGGGCCCATCGACTTCACCCGCGTGGCGGTCGGCAAGCGGTTCGTGGACGGCAAGTGGGAGGCCGAGCGATACAACGCTTTCCAGGACCGGGTGCTTTTCACGGATGAAGGCGACGTGGAGCTCGGCCGGATCCATTGGGTGATCACCGGCGGCGAGAGCGATTTCCAAGCGCCGCGGCCGTTCAATCCCGGCTGGGTGGCCGACATCGCCGAAGAATGCCGCCGGCATGGGACCGCACTATTCCACAAGCAGAACGGCGGGACCCGGAAGGTAGACGGAGCGTGGGGCGGCCGGGAGGTCATCGGCATGGTCTACAGCGAGTTCCCGCGATGACGGAAGAAACCGAACCGTGGGAACCGGAACTGCCGCCGCAGAAATGGCAGCGCCGCCCGCCGAAGCGCCTGCAGCCGATCTGCGATCGGCGCGGGCACCACGTTTATTTCGAGCAGAAGGCACCCCTGGGGGTGAAGGTCATGTCCACGGAACGGCAGCTGACGCCCTGCGTCGACTGCGGGTTTAAACCAGGAGGGGAATGAAAATGAAGAACGGAGATCAACCACAAGGCGGAGAGGTGGGCCAACCAACACCAGGACCGGAAAGCGGCCCGACCGAGCAACCCACGCCGCCCCCTGGGCCACAGGAAGGGGAGCGGGTCAGCATCGCGGAGGATGAAACGCGGCCCATGATCATGATTCTGGAGAACGCGGACGGCACGATCACCATCGGCCACAAGAACTGCGATTTCCTGCTGGCCGGGCCCGCTCTCATCTACAAGGCGCAGCTGCACGTCGAGTCCAAGCTGATGTACGAGAAGTTCAAGCACTTCAAGCAGATGGACCGGGACGCGCAGCGGATCATCGTGCCGGGCGGACGCCGGTGATCGAACCGATGGACGCACTGATCGAGTGGATCGACGCGGCGTACAGAGTCGCTTTCGTCGCCGTGCTCTCCATCGCTGTCGGCGTCGGGATCTGGAAGGAATGGCAATCCCGGCGTTCCTGAAACCGCGCCGGCGGTTCCGGTCCTTCGGGGTGCAGGACACCCGCTTCGGCAACAAGCGCGTGGAGTTCGCCGGACAGAAGTTCGATTCCAAGCGGGAGGCCGATCGCTTCATCGCGCTGCGGGAGCTGCAGAAGGAAGGGAAGATCTCCCAGCTGGAGCTGCAGCCGGTCTTCGAGATCGTCATAGCCGGCGTGCCAGTCTGCAAGTACCGCGGCGATTTCCGGTATTGCCGCGCGGGCGCGTGGGTGGTCGAGGACGTCAAGGGTATCAAGACCGAGATCTACCGGCTGAAGAAGAAGCTCATGCACGCGGTGCTCGGGATCCAGATCCAGGAGATCAGCTGATGCCGGACCCGCAGGAGTAAGCCGTGCAGAAATCCGGGGGAGGACCGGGGGCCGTTCCAGAGTCCTACGAGTGGCTCCCGGATTTCTTGCGGCGGGTCCGCGAGGTCGAGGCCGCGGGCTATGGTTTCGTGACCGTTGAGATCGTGAAGGGCAAGGCGGAGATGCTCAGGCATCAGGTCGACAGCCGGATTGTCAAGCCGGAGAAAATCACCGCCCCAAGTTTGTGATACGCTTGATGGTGGTCCACGGCAAAGGTCCAAAGCCGTAAACGGATAGGACCGGCGCCTACACGTAGGCTCTAAGGCAGAAAACTGCAAGGGGCTGAGTGGCTGAAGGGTTTCGTCACCTTCGGTTACTCAGCCCCTTTTTCTTTTTTGCGAAAGGGGGAGGGAATGAGCCGAAGCAGCACGACCGTGCCCGGGTATCGGTTCTCTCTTTATCGGCAGGACTCGAACCGGGGGAGCCAGGACGACGAGTGCGTGTGCGGGGAGCCCCGCCGGCAGCATGACGGCGGAGCCGGGGCCTGCAGCGAGAACCGGTACGGCGGCCACGGCGACAGCGGACCGTGCAACCGCTTCGTGCTGGGACGGCGGGCCCGCTGATGTGGTCCGGCTTTGAAGCGCTGATCCCTTACTTCGGCGGCAAGCGGTCGCTCTGCCCGGCGATCTTCAAGGAGATCGGCCGGGTGATCCCGCAGGCGGACTGGCAGGATTGCACGCTGGTCGACGGCTTCACCGGCGGCGGCGCGGTCTCGCTGTACGCCAAGGCGCAGGGGATGCGCGTGATTTCCAACGACCTGGCGGACCGCAGCCGGATCGTCATCGACTCGCTGATCGTGAACGACCGGGTCACGCTCTCGGAGGAGGACCTGGCCCGTCTGTTCGTGGGATCCACCAGCAGCGCGTTCGTGGAGCAGAACTTCGTGCCGGCTATGTTCATGCGGAAGCACGCGCAGTTTCTGGATCAGGCGCTGGGGGCCGTGGACGCGATCGAACACCGCACCAAGGCGCAGCTGCTGAGGCTGGCGCTGGTCAAGTACATGCTGAAGATCACGCCATACAGCCAGATCCACTCGGTGAATTATTTCCAAAGCCTGGAGGACGAGGAATATCACCGGCTCGGCCGGTCGCGCACCAAGAAGATCCCCTACACCTGCATGCCGGCGATCCGGATCCTGCAGGAGGCCCGGGCCCAGATCAACCGGGCCGTGTTCCCGAACGGCCAGATCAACGAGGCACGGCAAATGGACGTCTTTCAGTGCCTGGACGAGGTCCAAGCGGACATCTGCTACCTGGATCCGCCGTATGCCGGCGCTCAGCCCTATGAGGTCTTTTACGGCGTGCTGGACCAGATCCTTGAGCGCCGCCGGTTCGAGCCGAAGGTGAGCGACTTCAACAGCCAGGACGCCAAGCGGTTCCTGCAGCAGCTGCTGGAAGCCGCCCGCAAGTTCCGGGTGGTGGTGCTCAGCTACGGCAGCCAGCGGTACAGCTTCGAGGAGTTCCAGCAGGCCGTGCAGGCGGTGGAGCCGGCTGCGCGGTGCTACCCGCTGAATTTCCGGTATGCGTTCACGCGCAAGTCGGACGCCGAGTCGGTCCGAAAAGAGTTGCTGGCGGTCATTACGCGATAGGGGGATCCATGGCAGAGCAGATCGAGGTCTTTCATTCGGTGGCGCTGATCGAGCTGGGGCGGATCCGGCCCAACGATTACAACCCGAACGCGATGCCGCCGGCGATCTATCAGAACCTGGTCGACAACATCAAGGCGCGGGGCTTCAAGAGCGCCATTTACGTCCGGGCGGGCCTGCAGGAAGGCACGTTTGTCATCGTGGACGGAGAGCATCGCTGGCGGGCCGCCCAGCAGGCCGGGGCCTTGAAGATCCCCTGCGTGGTCCTTCCGGCCACGGAGCAGGAAGCCATGCTGGACACCATCACCATGAACCAGCTGCGCGGCAACCTCGTGCCGGTCAAGCTGGCGCTGGTGATCGCCCACCTGGCGCAGACAATCCCGGTCCCCGAGCTGGAGCGCCAGCTGGGGTTCGAAGAAAAAGAGCTGCAGGACACGTTGGAATTGCTGAAGTTGCCGGACGACATCACCAAGACGATCGAGATGGCCGCTGAGATGGAGGAGCGGGAAGCGCTCAACGTGGTGACCTTCGTGCTGAAGAAGCCGGCTGCGGAGTTGGTCGAGAAAGTGATCGCAGAAATTGAGAAAGAAATGGAGGGGAAAAACACGCGCGGGCAGGCGTTGGAACGGCTGGTGCAGGTCTACCAGAAGGCCGGATCCAGCGTGACCGCGGCGTGATCCAGCAACTATGGCGTCGAGAGGCCGCGAAGAACTAAGAGATCGAGCCAGAAGGGTTTACCGCCTTCTGATCAGGGGCATTGAAGCCAGCGAAATTGCAAAGCTGGAAAACTTGCCGCTGCGCACCACGTACTGGCTGATGCAGGAAGGCGGCCGGATCCTGGGGGCCGACATCGCGGGGCTGACCAAGGACGGCGTCCTGCGGGACCTGGTCGTCAGCCACCGGGAGCGGAAGAAGGAGATCTGGTTCTTGTTTTCGGCGCCGACCGCGTCTCCGGCCTTCAAGCTCACCTGCCTGGGGCAGCTGGGCGATGAGGATGACCGGTTCCTGGGCTTCATGGAGCGGTTGGGGCTGGTGGCTGGGAAGCCCGCGCCGGGCGTGTCGGTTGGGGTGGTGGTGAACAACAACCCTTCGGAGAAACCGAAGGAGCTTTCCGAACAAGAGGGGGAAGCGCTTGCCAGAGCAATTGTCTCAGCTCGACAAGATCAGCGAAATCGTATCCGGGAAACTGACGCTCCCTAAAGAGCAGCGGATCCAGCTGGCCAAGAAACACAGCTGGTATTTGGGGAGCGAGTACCTCGGCTACGACGTGGAGCCATTCCACATGGATTGGCACAACCTCGCCCAGGACCACGTCGTGATCCGCGACATGCTGAAGGCCCCGCGCGGCCATCTCAAATCCACCAGCTGGACGATCTCGCACACCGTGCATCACGTCATCCAGGACCGCAACTGGCGGTCGCTGATCGTCTCCAAGACCAAGGGGCAGGCGGAGCTGTTCCTGAGCGAGATCCAGGATCACCTGCAGAACGAAAAGCTCACGGACGATTTCGGCGTTTTCTATGACCGGGCCCAGACGTGGCGGCAAGACGCCATCACCGTGCTGGGCCGCACCAAGGTCATGAAGGAGCCGACCATCACGGCGATCGGGGTGGGCGGGTCCGTGGTGTCCCGGCACGTCGACGAGATCATTCTGGACGACGTTGTCGACGACAAGAACAGCCAGACCGAACACCAGCGGGAGCAGATGCGGACCTGGATCCGCAAGACGCTGCTGCCGATCCTGGAGCCGGGCAGAAAGATGATGATCGTTGGCACGCCGTGGCACCCGCAGGACGTCTATCAGTGGCTGGAGGACCGCTGGAACAGGATCCCGCCGCCGGAGCGCCTGCGCTACCGGGTGTCCAAGTTCAAATCGCTGAAGGATGACGGCACCGCGCTCTGGCCGGCCAAGTACCCGGTGAAGGAGCTGGAGCGGATGCGCAATTACGAGATGGGCGACGCGCTGTTCCGCTGCCAGATGCAATGCGACCCCTCCGGCCTGGTCGGCAAGATGTTCCATTTCGACTGGCTGCAGTTTCACACCAAGGCCGAGCTGCCCCGGCTGGAGGACATGGACATAGTCGCGGCCTGGGACCCTTCGGCCAAGGAGACCGAGACCGGCAGCTACTTCGCCGGCGTTTGCGTGGGGCGGCACCGCCAGACCGGCCTGATCTACATCCTGGACCGCTTCCGTGGCCATCCCACGATGCAGGAAGCGATCGCGCTCAGCCAGATGTGGCAGCAGATGTGGAAGCCCACACAGCAGGGTTTCGAGACCAACCAAATGGGCATGCTCGCGCCGCACATGAAGCGGCTCGGCTTGCCGATCAAAGAAGTTACCGCCGACCGGGACAAGCGGATCCGGGCATTGCTGGTGCAGGTGTTTTTTCAAAACAGGTTGGTGTCGTTCGAACGCGGCGCAGACGATCTGATGCTGCAGGAGTATTTGGATTTCCCGGAAGGGGAACACAACGACCTGATGGACGCGCTGGTGTGGTGCTTGATCCTCCTCATGAGGAAAACGGGCGGCAGCTCTCTGGACAAGAAGCCGGATTCAACGCCGCCGGTGACTGGTGGGGGACGACCTGAAACCGCAGGGCTAACTGGAAAGGATTTCTGATGGAACTCAAAATCGGACGACTCGAATTAAGACTGGCTGCGGGCAAGAAGCAGCCCACCGTGCAAGAGCTGGGCAGCACCGGGACCGTGAATTACAGCGGGTTCCTCTACGAGGAATACAACCAGGAGCTGATCGGCCGCAAGGGCATCGAGATGTGGGACAAGATGCGCAAGAGCGACGGCATGATCCGGGCGATCCTGCTGGCGCTGGAGCTGCCGATCCGCAGCGCGGAGTGGTACGTCGACGACAACGGCGGCAAAGCGCCAAAGGAAGCGGTCGAGTTCCTGAACCGGGCCCTGTTCGATGAGATGAGCATCACCTGGAGCGAGTTCCTGAAGCATGCGCTCCTGATGTTCCCGTTCGGTTTCAGCGTCTTCGAGAAGGTCTACAAGTACGAGGCCGGCTACTACTTCTGGAAGAAGCTGGCGCCCCGCCTGCCGAAGACCGTCTACAAGT
>JABFSS010000002.1 GCA_013140485.1 Candidatus Peribacteraceae bacterium
GAAGTGCCCGATGAGCTGGATGCGCAGGCGAACGGGTCCACGCTGCTCGGAGTTTTCCGCAAAGAAGGCACCTACCCCGTCACGCTTATGGGTGAGGGGGCGGAAGGGAAGAGCATGCGGATGCCGATTACGTTCGACGTGAAGCCCCCGTCGGCAGAGCCGGTCATCAGCCTCACTCCCGACGGCGGCACGGCCCCGCTCGAAGTGACGTTCGACGGCTCGCAGACGTTTATCCCTCCCGGCGAAACGGTCGCGGGGTTCAAGTGGCTCTTCGGCGACGAAGCTCAGGGCACCCGCACGCCCGAACTTGCCGGAGCGCGCGTCCAGCACACGTTTAAAGCGCCGGGCGAGTACCTCATCAAGCTCTCCGTCGTCCTGATTTCCGGCAAGGAATTCACCGCGCAGCGGACCATCCTCATCCGCAAGCCCATCCTGAGCGCTTGCCTCACCGCCAGCCGACTCAAAGTCCAAGCCGGCAAAGGCGTCGAATTCGATTCTGCGTGCTCCACAGGCGAGGCAAGCTCGGTCCTGTGGGACGTCCGCCGCGATGACACACCCGATATCGTCCAGGCGCAGAGCGGCGACGAAAAATACGTGTACGTCTTCGAAGAACCGGGCGACTACACCGTCACGTTGACGCTCAAAGACGCGTTCAGTAACGTCGACAAGAAAACCGTTTCCATTTCCGTCACCGCACCATGAAGCGCTCCACCCTCGTCCGCGGCCTCGCGGCCGCCGCCGTCATCGGCTTGATCCTTACGGCGATTTTGCCGGCGTTTGGAGGTTTGGGATATTAGACCGAGAGAATCGTTTCGTGCAGCGACATCGATGCCTTCGTCTCGAATCTCACAAATGCCTTCTCTCCAAGTTCTTGTGACAGGAAGAACCCCGCCGCCGCGATCATTGCTGCATTGTCGGTGCAATAACTGAGCGTTTTCGGAACGCGGACCATCAACGGTTCTTTCCTCTTCGCACAAAGGTCCGCAGTGAGGTTCCTCAGTTGAATATTCGCCGACACGCCGCCGACAAGATGAATTTCCTTCACGTCGGAATGTTTCTTGATCGCGCGGTCGATGCGGTCGACGAGGTGGCGGCAGATGGCGTGTTGATACGACGCAGAAAGGTCAGGGGTTAATTGGTTTATTGGTTTATTCGTACTTTCGAGATCGCGAAGGAGATATTTGAGAGATGTCTTGAGGCCGGAAAAACTAAAATCCAAAGTATCTTCGTTGTGCAGCGGCAAAGGAAATTCAAACGCATTCGGATCGCCTCCTTCCGCAGCTTTTTGGATCGAGGGACCGCCGGGGTAGGGGAGTCCGAGCATCGATGCCCCTTTGTCGAAGGCTTCGCCCGCGGCGTCATCGCGAGTTCTGCCGAGCAGGGTTCCCCGTGGGTGCGAGGCGCGGTACCAGAGGTCGGAATGGCCGCCGGAAGCGGAAAGCGTCAGTAAAGGGAATTGTGGAAGCTGGTTCTCGGACGAATGTGATCGGGGATTCGTTAATTGGTTAATTCGTTGATTCGAATCGATGACAGAACCGTTCTCAAGCCAAGTTGAACTGAGATGTCCGAGAGTGTGATGCACGCCGATCAAAGGTTTTTTGTGGATGGACGCGAGTGCACGGGCGGTCACGGTTCCAACAAGAAGCGAACCGAGGAGGCCGGGTCCGCGCGTGACGGCGATTGCGTCAATCTCGTTCATTGTCACACTGGCTTCCTTCAGGGCTTGTTCAAGCACTGGGATCATGCATTCCACCTGCATCCGAGCGGCTTGCTCGGGGATGACGCCTGCGAGTGCCTCAAACGTTTTCCATGAACTGGAGATCACATTCGAGAGGACGTCGACGCCGTCGCGCACGACGGCGACGGAGGTTTCGTCGCAGGAGGTTTCGATTCCGAGGATCAACATGCAGTGATTCTAGTAGAAAGCGGGACGAGAAGACGACTGTGTCCTCCCGTCCCTACGTTGATCGTGGCCTCTGTTACAGGCCGAGCGCTTTGAGGCCGAAGCCCCAGTAAAGCGCGGGAACACCGGCTAATCCGACCAGGATGGTCAGGTAGCCGGAAAATTCCAACTTGCCACTGGAGTGCTGGCCCTGGCCGGCCATCACAATTCCACCGATTGTGCCTAAAGCGGCACTAAAGGTGTAAGCTGCTGCGAAGATCATGAAACGTTCCTTTCACAGAACAGAGTTTGGGGCGAACAACGATGTGGATATTATAAATTATTTTTCGTTATTTGTATACAGCACGACTATGGATAAAACAGCTATATTTCCCTGTCCATGACGTTCTTCCCCTCACGTGCCGTCGCTCTCAATCTCTTCGGTTTCGAGGTCCACTGGTACGGGTTGCTGTATCTGTTGGGATTCTTGATTGCTGCGGTGCTGCTCCCTCGTCTCCAGACGTATCGCAAGCTCACTGTGCACCGCGACGTCTGGTTTTCGCTGCTCTCGTGGTCGGTGGTCGGGGTGATTGCCGGGGGGAGACTCGGCTACGTGCTCTTCTATGAGCCGCAATTTTTCGCCGCCAATCCTTCACAAATTTTCGCCGTGTGGCAGGGCGGCATGGCGTTTCATGGAGGACTCATCGGCGTCATTATCGTTCTGTGGTTCTGGAGCCGCTCGAACAAGATTCCCCTGCTGGTCCTCGGCGATATTGTTGTCATTCCCGTCGCGATCGGGCTTGCGCTTGGGAGGTTCGGGAACTTTCTGAATCAAGAACTCTACGGCACGGTCACGTCGCTCCCGTGGGGAATGTCGTTCCCCGGCGCCGAAGGATTCCGGCATCCGATACAGCTCTATGCCGTCGGCAAAGATCTGCTCATCGCTGCCGTCTGTTTTTGGTATCTGCGGTTGACCCGTGAACAGAAACACCGCTGGGGATGCACCGCTGCAGCATTCTTGATTCTCTACGGAGTCGGACGCTTCCTGCTCGAGTATCTGCGTGAACAGCAGTATCCGCTGACGGACATTGCGGGCATTGTGCTCACCAGAGGGCAACTACTGACGCTGCCGCTTCTGTTTGCGGGGTTGGGAATTTGTCTCTGGAATCGCTTGAAAACGTTTACTGGAAGAGCAAAAAACTGATCAAATGCTGTGCACAAGATCGAGGGGCTGATTCTCAAGATGAGCACGAAGAAAACTTTTCCGGTGAATCGCGCACGGGCCATGTTCTTTGATGAGTGCGAGATGTCCGGGCGCTCCGTAGCCTTTGTGATGCTCGAATCCGAAGAGAGGAAATTCTTTCGCGTACTCCCGCATCATGTTGTCCCGGAATACTTTGGCCACGATCGAGGCGGCTGCGATGGCGGGTTCCGATTGGTCTCCGCGGATGATCGTCTGATGGGGCAGCGGAAAGCGAAAACGGTCGCGGCCGTCGACGATCAGGGAATCGACATGGGTCTTCGACCGGAGATCTTCTAGTGCGAGGAGCATCGCCTGGTTCGTCGCGTACAGAATTCCCCGTTTATCGATCACCAACGCACTGACGACTCCCACCCCGAATGCGCAGTTCGAAGTAATCCACGTGGAGGAGGCTTCGCGTTCTTCAGGACTCAGGAGTTTGCTACCGGCAATGAGAACATCAGCATCAGTTTTCTGTTCAAAAGGCGACCAGCAGGGGAATGATCGTTTGCGTGGGAAGAGGGGGGTGGTGATCACGCATGCCCCGGCAACCACGGGCCCCGCGACAGAGCCGCGACCCACCTCGTCAATGCCAGCGACTATATTCATGGAAGTCATTCTACATCTTTGAAAAGAAAAAGAGGCAATCAAAGCAAACGAAGAAAACGAGGATCCTCGTTTTCCTTGTTTACGTCGTTTCCTTCGTTTGCCTTAATAACGACCTTGCAACCTCCCTCTCATCCCACTTTCTCAATCCTTCCCTCGTCTGCATCGTCGTACAGGCACCCATTCCGCACAGTGCGACGGCATCACCGGCTTGTGCGTTCTTGAGCAGGAACCGGATGCCTTCCCGGCGGTCGAAGATCTTGTGCGCTTCGACGGCGTTCTGATCGATGCCCGCCCAGACTTCGTCGATCACTTTGTGCTGATCTTCCGTGATTGTTTCGTCTTCACTTACCACGACCACGTCCGCCAGTTCACTCACGATCTTCCCGATCACCGGGCGCTTCTCGGGCATCCGGTCACCGCAGCTGCCGGTGAGGACCAGGAGCCGGCCTCCGGGAGCTAGTGTTGCGCGAATTGCGGAGAGCGTCTTCTCGTAGGCGTTCGGAGTCACCGTGAAGTCGACGTACACGGCGAAGAGCTGGTCCTCGTCGATGCGTTCCAATCGTCCGGGGACTCCTGGGAAAGTTCCGAGTGCGTTCACGGCCTGATCGACCGAAACTTCCGCCGCGTGAGCGCAACTGATGGCACAGAGCGCATTCTCCAGATTGAAAAGACCGG
The DNA here is from genome assembly GCA_013140485.1 of Candidatus Peribacteraceae bacterium. Taxonomy (GTDB): domain Bacteria; phylum Patescibacteriota; class Gracilibacteria; order Peribacterales; family Peribacteraceae; genus JABFSS01. The sequence continues at coordinate 4,407 of JABFSS010000002.1, forward strand.
GGATTTTAAGTTGCAGATTCCAGGTGTCTTCTTCCGCGTTGCATTGGAGCGAAGCGGATATTCCTCCGGCTGTTTCTTGAATGTCTGAAGCCCAAAATCCGCAGTCATGATCATTCATGGCAGACGCGAAGGCGTGCGACGACGACCAGGCGATGCGCCATCCGGCGGGGATACTGCGGTATTCCTCATACGTCTCGTCGTCGGCATTCAGCACGCTCACGCCGTCTTTTTTCAGCATCCGGAACAGAATCGCTTTATCCTTCTTGTATTGCTCCATCGTGCCGTGATAATCGAGATGCTCGGGAGAAATATTCGTGATGGCGGCGACCGCAGGCCAGAGGAAATCATTGCGGTGCTGAACGAGACCGTGCGAAGAAATTTCCGTCACGGCGTGTGTGCATCCGGCATTCACGCAGCGACGCAGGAATTTCTGGAATGCGAAGGGCGAGATGGAGGTCTTATGCGTCGGGTTCTCTTCGGTCTTGTCTTTGATGCGGAAAAAACTTGTCGAGACCGCGCCCACTGCGATTCCCGATTCGTGCAGGATATGCGCCGTCATCGCGACCGTGGTCGTCTTGCCGTCCGTGCCCGTGATCGCGATGACCGTCAGTTTCCGTGCGGGAAAGCCGTAGCGCAGTGCTGCAATCAAGGCCTTCAGGTGATGCCATGCCATTCTGACCGGATGCCGGGCGCCAATGAGATTTTTGAGACGTCTGATGATGCTCATGCTGCCAGTATATCGCTCGCCATCCGGTTGTCTTCCAGCATTTGACCGCTCAACGCCTCCGCAGAGGGAAATTTGAGGATTCCGCGCAGAAATTGCACAACCTCTACCTTAAGCGTTTCCGGCGGGGTCGCAATCACTTCGTCGATGATATGCACTTCGCAGCTCGGCGTATCGCCGAACGTCGGGCGCGAACCTTTGTGCATGGACGAGGGGAACGTCTTGCCGTCGATTATTGCCCGGCACGCGAAGACTCCGTCCTGGAGATCATGCGGCACGTCCCGGAGATCCAGGTTCAGCGTCGGGACGCGGAGAGTCCGGCCCCGGCCCGATCCGGAGATCACTCGGGCCGTGAAACGAAGGGGGAGGCTCGATGGACTCATGCGGGAAGGCTACCGTCGCGCTTCTTCCGCCGAAAGGCCCGTTTCCGGTGCCGAGCCGACCGGGCATGGGAATCCAGGGGATGTTGCGCAGCGCGATGCCAGCCCACGTCAGCGTTTCGCGTCCTGTTGCGCGCACGAGATCACCGATCGTTCCGGAGATCGGCCGCAGGAAAACGTTGTACGGCAGCACGAGCAACGATTGTTTCGCGGTTTCCACCAATCCGTGTGTGAGCTTGTTCACTCCGGTATCGACAACTCCTCGCCCGGATGTTTGTGACATCACGTTCCAGACGGCCTTGCCGGCGCGTCCGGCTTCTCCGGGAATATCAGGGATTCGATTCGGCATTTCCTCATAGTATAGCGGAAAAACCGTGTTTGTGGAACGACCCTCTTCCGCCCTCACCCTCACCCGCCCTACGGGCACCCTCTCCCTCTGCGGATGGAGAGGGGAAATGGAAATCTATTTTCTGGCCTGATCCGAAAAACTCTTCGCGTACTTTTCCAACTGATCTGCGAGCACTTTTGCTTCTCCCGAGAGTTTCCGCGCCTGGCCGGCGAGCGTGGCGGCATCGGCGGCGAGTTTGCGAACGGAATCGAGATCGCTGTTGAGACTCGCACGATAGGCGCGTGTGAGGGCGCGGTAGCCTTCGGCGATCTTCACCGCGACTTTCACGATCGGCGCATCGGGATCCGTTTGGAGAGCGCCACGCGCGATGAGGATGGCACGTGCGGACGCGTACTCGGCGCTCCGGACGTCGCCCTTGGCGAGAAAGGTGATGATGCGCTCTACATCCTTTTTGGTCTCCGTCAGCAGTTCTTGCGTGCGCTGGCCGTCGCGGTAGAGCGTAAAGCGGTAGAGCAGGAGCGCGACGTCGGCGCGGGTGAGCTCGCGCGCCGGTCCGAGCACGCCCGATTCGGGCACGATCGTGGTCGCCGTCGCCACGGCGTAGCGCATTGAGGGGTAATACCAGGCCTTGACGTCAGTGACGTCGGACGAGAGTGGCAGGGCGATGTCGTTGAACGACTTGGGATCGACGCCGTACGCGGTGAAGAGCATCTTCAGAAACTCGATCTTTGTGACTGTCCGTGTCGGATAGAAGGACGTCGCGGCGGGAGGTCCGTTGACGATCTTCTTCGGCAGCGCCCACACGAGCGACGGCAGATACCAGGCGTCATCGGGCACATCGGTGAAATCGACGCTCTTCACGCGCACGGTCTGCGACTTCGGAATGAAGTTGGACGCGATGATCTTCAAGGCTTCGGCGCGATTCACTTTCGCATCCGGTTTAAAGGTCCCGTCGGAGTACCCGGCGAAGATGTCGCGGTTGGCTAGGTAGATGATTGCGTCATGGGCGAAATGGCTCTTGGGCACGTCGGAGAATTCCGCAGCAGATACGGAGATCGGGCAAGCTGCCAGCGCCAGGAGCGCAGCCGAAAAAAGCGAAGAGAGGAGGCGGGGACGGGAAGGCATGGGTGTTGACTCGAGTGTAGCAGATATTCACATACGTGAAGAGTTTCCCGGGGATTTCCCGCAGCGATGTATCCATTAATTCGGGCCGTATCGGGTGGTTCTTTCTGGCGACGATCAATGCTCTCTTGCTATTATCCAATCGGAGAGGTGGCCGAGTGGTCGATGGCGCCTGACTTGAAATCAGGTAACCCAGCAATGGGTTCGTGGGTTCGAATCCCACCCTCTCCGCCAGCCTTCGCTTGTGTGCGCACAAGCTACGGCCGGCAAGCCATTCACCTCCTAATCTACGACGAAGGCTGTCGGCCGAAGCTCGTCGCAACGAGCGTAGGCTGACATATTTATTTACGGCGCCGCCGGCGCTCCTCCCTGCATCATTTCCCGCGCTTGCTTCGCCATGCTTTCGGCGATTCCCTGCACGCGCGTGGCGAGTTCTTGGAGTGTCGGGCTGATCGCTTTGGCTTTTTCCGCCAGAGCCCAAGATTCTTTGGCAAGCGCCAGGGCGTCCTCCAACCGGCCTTCGGTTCCCGCCTGATACCCGCGGACAAGCGCTCGGAACGACTCGGCGATCTTCACGGCGGCTTGCACGATGGCGACGGACGGCTTGCTCGCGTGCGCGCCGCGGGCCGCAAGCAGCGCTCGTGCCGATGCCATGTTGGCGGGAGGGAATTCTTTCGCTTCCAATGCCTGGAGAACATTCACGAGTTCACTCTCTTCTTCCGAGAGGAGGGCCTGCGTGCGCTTGCCCGCCTGGTACATCGCCTGCCGGTAGAGCAGCTGCGCGGCGTCGGCGCGCGTCAGATCGCGGTCGGGGCCGAGCCTGCCGTCCTCCTGGACCTGAATAAGCTAGTCCGTGATGCCCCTACGCATCCACGGGTAAAACCAGGCATCGGGGTCGGTGACGTCAGTTGCGAGCGGCAGCCGGATCTCGCTGAAGGCGTTGGGGTCCGCTCCCTGCGACGACAGCAGCATCTTCAAAAACTCCGCCTTTTTCACCGTCCGGTCGCCGTTAAACGAGGCAGCAGCACTCACGATTCCTTTGATCCTGGCTGCTTCGGCGTACACGCGGTACCACGCCCCCTCGGGAATGTCGCCGAACGTGCGCTCGGTCACCGCCTGGACGTCGGCCTCCGACATCTTCGTGAGCACGAGGACCTTTGCCGATGCAGCACGCGTAAACGGACCTGCTGGAGCAAATGTGCCGTTGGGATTGCCGGTCATGATGCCTTGCCCTTTGACGTACTCGATGGCGGCGAACGCGGGATTCGATTCCGGAACATCGGAAAAGGAACCTGCGGCTTCGGCACGGGCAGGTATAGCTACAGCCATCCACGAGAAGAGGACGGCAAGTGTGATGATCCAGGACAAGAAGTATTTCCTCTGCGACATAAGAACACGACAAGCGTGCGCTCGTGAGCGTACCAAAAATTGTCTGCATTGCCAAATACACAGGTACTTTCCTCTAGGATTCTCAGAGTCGCATCACTTTTTCTTGAGGTACTTTTTGACAATAGTGAGGATTTCGTCAATTCCGACATCGCTCTTCACGATGTAGTCGGCGACGCCCAGTTCCTCACAGCGCTTCTGGCTTAATTTCTGGCTCAGATTCGTGACGATGATGACCGGCAGAGGATTACCCTTCTTTTTGTTTTCCTTGAGCCATTCGAGCACGGCAAATCCGTCCATCTTGGGCATCAAGAGATCCAGCAACAACAGTTCGGGCTTCGATTTCTTGATCATGTTTACCGCCTCTTCGCCGTCATGCGCGATGCCCGTCGAAATACCCGCGCTCTCCAGGTTGGTTTTGTACAGTTCGGCGATGAAACTCTCGTCTTCGGCGATCAGCACGCGTTTCATCGGGGTTGTGGGGGAGTGATGGGCAGAATGACCGTGAACGTGCTTCCAATGCCTTCTTCGGATTCCACGCTCACCGTCCCTCCTAAGAGAATAACAAAGGAGTGTACAAGGTACAATCCGAGTCCCGTTCCGTCACTGCAGATTTTCATGGCATTCTCAGCGCGAAAGAATTTGCTAAAGATTTTATCTTTGTCGACTCGTGCGATGCCGATGCCATTATCTTCGATTTCGATCGTCACGGCTTTTGCGTTCGCCGATGCCCGGAGGGTGATCGTTCCGCCCGCAGGAGTGTAGCGAATGGCGTTCGTCACCAGATTTGAAACGATCTCTGTCAGCAATTTCCCATCTGTTTTTACCATGAGCTGTTTTTGGCATTGCATGGTACATGCCAATTTCTTCTCTTCACACTCTTCTTTGCTGTCGCTCTGTACGGTTTTTAGGATATCCGCAATCGATACATCAGTAAGCGATAGTGCGATTTTTCCTTCATCCGAGAGGGAAACGGAAAGGAGCGTATTGATGGTTTCGGCCATTCGTTTTGCATACTCTCCCGCACCAACAACAAGATTCTTCTGATCAGCGGTCAGTGGACCCTTGATGCCCTTGAGAAGTGTCTCGATCACCAGTCGCAGCACGCTGAGGGGCGTCCGGAGCTGATGGGAGGCGAGCGAAATGAATTCCGTTTTTGCTGTCTCGGATGTTTTTCGGGACGTGACGTCTGCCAGAATACCGACCCAATAGAGAACTTCTTCTTCTTCTTCTTCTTCTTTATGCACGGGATAAATCGTGAGATCTGCATTTTACTCGGAGCCGTCTTTTCGTCTGTTCACAAA
>JABFSS010000079.1 GCA_013140485.1 Candidatus Peribacteraceae bacterium
CTACGCTGGTGGCATCGAAAACCATGGAGAAGGTGCGGATTGCGACGGGGTTGCGATAAACTAAAAATTATAGTATAATATATTCACACCCACCTTCGCTGAAGCTTCGGTGGGCAAACATTCACACCCTCTTCTTATGGCTCTTCCTCGCCGCTCCGTCGCTATCTTTATCGCCTCCCTCGTCATGGGGACGTCACTTCCCATGGCCGCCTCACAGTCGATGCAGGCGTCTTTCATCAGTCAGGATTCGATCCTCCGCACGACGGACGGCACGTCGGTCCTTTTGCATCGATCATACTCCCTGCGCGATCGCTACGATTACAACGAAGCGCTCCAGACCTACGAGATCCTGACCCAGCAAGGCTACAAAAATCTCGTGCGGCCCGATATCAACGACCGCCCGTCCATCGATGTCTATTTGAAGAGCGGCACGGAAGACCGCATCACCGAGGAAGTCCGCACCGATCCCGTCTCCACCACCGATTACGTGAAGGTTCCGGTGGATTTGCTCAGTGAAAAAGAGCTCTCGCAGCAGGAGCGAGCCGCCCTCTCCCGCGCGATGCGGATCGGCCGGTGCGACAACTACAAAGGTTTTTCCGAGGGGTACATGCCTCTGTGTAAACAACTCATCCGCGGCAAAACGCCGATCAACACTCTTGGACTATCCAGCGACATTCAGAACACGAAGGTCAAACAGCGCACCATGCTGCGTGGATCCACATCGAGCAAGTCCACGCTCTTCGACGGGCTGATCAATAACCGCACTGTGCCGAGGATTCCGAGGATGGGTATAAGCAGCAGTTCGAGCAGTTCGAGGTGACAAACGCTATGATTAGAGCATGCCGCGCTTGATCCTTGCTTCGGCAAGCCCACAAAGGAAAACTCTTCTCACAGGTCTCGGCCTTCCGTTCGAGGTCATTCCGAGCCACATCGATGAATCCGAGTGTCAGGTGCGTGATTCGAAGAAGAGAGCGCAGGTTCTCTCGCAGCTCAAGGCAAGAGATATCGCTCACAAACACGCAGGAGCGGTCATCATCGGGTGCGATACGCTCGTCGTCGGCACCGAGGGGCATCTTTTGGAGAAGCCGGCTGATGCTGAGGATGCATTGAGAATGCTGCAATTGCAGTCGGGACGGACGTCATTCGTACATTCCGGGGTCACGGTGATTTCCGACGCGGGAAAAGAGTTCAGTGGAGTCTCGTCGTCGTCCGTGACGTTCAAAAAGCTCTCGAAGGAAGAAGAAGAGTGGTGGATCGGGACGGGGCTCTGGAAGGACCGGTCCGGAGCATTTCAAATCGACGGGCCCGGTCAACTGATGATTGAGGAAATACGAGGCGACTGGTCGGGGATTGTCGGATTGCCAGTATTTCTTTTAGGAGAACTATTGGAGCGAGCGGGAGTGCGTCATCGTCGCATACATTGATGCCAGTAAAACGATCAGTCCGCCAAGGATGGTCCGCAGAGAGGGGATTTCGCTGAGCAATATGACGGCGAAGACGATGCCGTACACCGCTTCGAGGCCGGCGATCACACTCGCCGTTTTAGCTTCCATATGCTTCATTCCTTGTATGAAGAGGGCGTGAGCCATCGCCGTAAAGACGACTCCCAAGAGAACGAGCAGCAAAATGTCCCGGATGCTGAACGTTCCGGGGAACGTCAGCGCGGCGGGGAGCAGAATGACTGCGGCAATCACATCTTGGTACAGCGCGATGACGGCACTGTCTCGTTTTTGGACATGCCGGCGATTGAAGATCGACAGAAGAGCGAAGCTCACTCCGGAAATTAGTCCGATGAGAGAACCTTCGAGCACGCCGCTTCCATAGTCGAATGACGGAATCGCAAGCACGATGCCTCCGAACGTCACGAGAGCGAGCACGACGTCACGCCCGAGCAGTCGCTTACGGCTGAAAAGAGGTTCGAGAAGCGATACGAAGATCGGAAACGTCGAATACATGATCACGCCGATGGCCACGCTGGCGATCTGGATGGATTCAAAAAATGCCCACCAATGAAGTGCAAGCACGACTCCGAGGGAACTGAGCACCGCATATTCTTTCCAGGAAGACAGCCGGATGCTCTGCTTGCGAATCATCAGAAGAACACCAAGAGCAAGACTTGCAAAGAACACGCGTCCAAAGACGATCACGATCGACGGCAAATCGATGAATTTCGCAAACAGTCCCGAGAGTCCGAACAACAGCACGGAGATATGAATTTCCCAGAGACTGCGAGCATGCTTTTCCATTCACGCACCATAGCATTTCACCGCCGTTGCAAGCGATAGCCCAACAATTCCTTTCGTGCCGTCTTCGCATTGGGAAAAGCGCTTTCCACGACATTCCAAAATGCCCGGGAATGATTCTTCACCAGGCGGTGTGCGAGTTCATGGACGATGACGTATTCCAGAAGATGGCGCGGCAGCTTCAGCAAAGCCGTATTGAGCGTGATGTTGCCGGAATGAGAGCAACTGCCCCATTGGGACATCATCGGGCGCAAGCGGACTGCTCGGATCGAGACGCGGAGCGTGGCGGCGTTCAGTTCGTGAACCAGTTTTTCGATTTCCTGCAGTTGAGCCTGCCCCGAGCTTGTCGAGGGGTCGATGATCGGGAAGTACGGATCAACTTTCACGCGGCCTCGGTCCTGCTGCAGCATCTTGGTCATCCGGCGGACGAGGCTTTCGATGTGGCGTTGCTCTTCGAATGACGTCAATCTCCGTGCCAATCGGATGACGATCATGTCCCGGTCCAGCACGGCGCGGGAATGTCGGTTCCGTGTGCGTTCGATGCGGACGAGAGGGCTCATGACGAAACTCTAGCATGTTCTTGGGGCGTCATCTTTCGGCTATCGGATGATGAGAATTCACGAAGAGGAGAGTTCATGAGGCAGAGCGATCCACCAATTTTCCGCGATTCCGTAGGGTATTCGAGTCCTCTTAGTCTTCTTCGTCCTCTTCATCCTTTTTTGTCCTCCCCCTGTATGAGCCCTCTCCAGATCCTTCTCGAACAGAAGCTCGATCTCCGCAAACTCAATGCGCAGTTCAATCCACCGCGAGATCTCTTGATCAGTGACGTTCTGCAGTTCCGCGAAGCCGTTCCTCTGCAGAACGGAGCGCTGGCGACCTGGGGTTCGGCGCATGCGACCGGCAGAATTCCGCAGGATACGTACACCGTCCGCCACGACGATGACGACAGAGTCGACTGGAACCAGCCGAACAATCATCCGGTCACCCCAGAAGTTTTTGACGCGCTCGTCCAAGATGCTCTCGGCATGCTTAAGCATAAGGATCGGCTCTACGTGACCGACCGCACTGTCGGAGCGGAGGCCAAGTACGCGCTGCCCGTCCGCACAATCACCGACAGCGCGCTGTCGGCGCTCTTCACCGACACGCTCTTCCGTCCTGTCGGAAACCAAATGCACGAGAGTGTCTTCGCCGAACGCGGCTTCACACTGCTCGTGTTGCCGCATGACGTGATTGATACGCCCAAGTACAAAGGGGTGCTCCGCGAAGTGATGGGGAAGACTGTGGATCACGCCATTTTGATGGACTTCGTTCGTGGAGTGGGCATCGTCATCGGCACTTCGTATCTCGGCGCGGTCAAAAAGCTCCTCTTCACGACGATGAACCATCTTCTTCCTGCGCATGGAGTCCTTCCACTCCACTGTGCAGCCGTCGAGGACTGGCGCGGGTCCACGCATCTGTTCCTGGGACTCTCGGGCACGGGCAAGACGACGCTCTCCTCCGGCCCCGGGCTCACGATGATCGGAGACGATGAGCATTTGTGGTCGGATGCAGGCATCGCCAACCTGGAATACGGTTGCTATGCAAAGCTGCTGCGACTTTCTCAAGAAAAGGAACCGGATATCTTCAGCGCCGTGTTCGGTGAGGTCGGTGATGGGCATCCTCCCATTGTCGAGAATGCAATGGTGTACCCCGACGGCTCCGTCGACGTGAATGATCAACGGCTGACCGAAAACTCCCGCGCGGCGTATCCACTCTCCCGCTTGCGCTCGACCAAACCTGACGCCCGGGGCGCTCATCCTTCGACAATCATCTTCCTGACCGCCGACGCGCGCGGCATTCTGCCGCCCATCGCGAAGCTGCCGGTCCAACAAGCGATGCTCTGGTTCCTGCTCGGCTACACGAGCAAGCTCGCCGGCACCGAAACCGGCGTTACGACTCCGCAGACGACCTTCTCACGCTTCTTCGGTGGGGCCTTTATGCCGCGGAAGTCCGAGGATTACCTGACGCTCTTCCAGCAGATGGTCGGACAGCACCATCCCGATATCTATTTGGTGAATACCGGCTGGAGCGGGGGGCCCTTTGGTGTCGGGAGAAGAATGGACATCTCGGTCACGCGCCGACTGGTCGATGCCGCACTCTGGGGTCAGCTGAAAGACGTTCCCTACCGCGAGGATCCGCTCTTTCATCTGCTGGTCCCGCGCGAATGCCCCGGCGTCGATGCCAGAATCCTCGATCCGAAGAGCACGTGGGCAAATCCCAAGCAGTATGACGAAGCCGCGAAGGCGCTCGCGGAAGAATTCGGCACGAAATTCGACGCGCTATGCCACGGAGATATGCTCGAAGGACTCAGAGCGAAGTGTCCAGGAAAATAGTCACTGTTTGGGAGGAATGGGAGTGAACTTGCCTCTATGCATACCAGGAGGATCTGCGTTGTCGATAAAACCTGGCCGGTCAGGTTCTGGCCTGATGTTTTCGAGAACTTCGTTGATGTGATCAAAATCTTTCGGATCGGGCTTTACCGTCTTTTTGTTAGGGACTTCATCCAGGAAAACAGGATTCTTCGGTGGCTCAGGTTTTTTTGGTGGCGGTGCAGCGTTGCGCTTCTGAGAATCAAGATAGGTCATGTATCCGATGCCACTGCAGGATAAGATCATCGCGGTTGACAGTACGGTGATACCAACCAGTGCGCCGAGCGTGGAGTTCAATTTTTCCGCAAGCTTCTCAAATTTATCTGCGGCCCATTCCTGACCACGTAACGGAGGCGTGCTCTTCGGTGCATTATCTCCAGCCATAGGACAACGGTATGCTTCATTTTTGCAGCGTCAATCAAGATAATTTTTTTTCTCCGATTTTGGCTTCATGAAGATCTAAAGTGCCTGCCTCCTGAGTCCGATTTCCAATGTCAGCTTCTTATTCCGGCATGCGATTCGGGTCTGCCAAACGAACCCTTTTGTTTTCGAGGCGCGTTCGTATCAGCTGAAGTTCTTCGAAGTCCGGAAGCCTCGGCATCTTGCGGACTTCCGGTTCAATGTAACCGAGAGCCGCGACATAAAGATCATATGCACGCCGTTTTCTCGGGGGCATCTCTGCCATAAATGCATCTCCTTGTTTCTCGAATGCCAGTGCAATTTGTTTCGGATTTTCTGCCACTTCCTTCTGCGGAGGCACTACTGCTTGGTGATTACCGGGATTCTCTTCCGGTGGAAGGATGATGATCGGGGGTTTTACTTCCTGGTCCCGCATTTTGTCAGGAGCTTTTGCCACTTTTTTCGGGGGATCGGCTTTTCCTCCTTCCTCCGGGACAAGTTGCACGTCCGCACTTCCGGCGCAAAAACAGCAGCAACTGACTGTGAAAACAACGCCGCCTATCAAAAGTGGTACCGTCCACTGGCTGCGTGGTGCGGCATCCGGCTTGCGAATCTTCCTGAATTCTTCCATAAATTCCGCTTGGTCTTCCCGATCGAATGGCTCTGTCTCTCCGGAGGACATATGTGATATTTTAAGTGTAAATAATTTTATGTCAATTTTTCGGGCACGAAAATTTACTTTTCTCCGCGCCTGGGACCAAGCAGTTTCTCCAGGACAGGATCCATGAATACCGGCACAGGTTCCGGGTTCACTTTTGCTTCGATTCGCGGGTGCGGCAAACCTAATCGCAATTCAGGGTTCTTCTTGCGGTCATCCTTTTTGTGGACAACGTTTTCATCCATGCGTCTATTTTTATCAGGTTCTGCAAGAGTCCCGGCGAAAATGAGCAGAGCAGCCGTGGCGACGCCGGCGATTCTAAAAAGGCACTGAGCAGTGTATGCCGCAAAATTTTCAAATTGTTGTCGTTCAAGAATAATCGCGTCGATGTTTGCCGATGTTGCCTCGTCGATATCCAGCCGGTCATCATCGAGATCAATCGGCTGGAAGGGCAGATCCTCGGCGTGGATGGCTGTTTCTTTCATCTTTATGCAGGCTGATGTATGCGGGCATTCGGAGACAACTCGCGCCAAGGCGCATTGTTCCGACTCTGTTTCTTAGGCCGATCATGATCAAGCTCAAGATTTCGGAAATGCTCATCCAGCTCTCGGATCGGCGGAGGCTGTGGGCGGAGCTGTTCCGGAGGGGCAGCTTTCGGCGCCACGGGGATGGTTTCGGGCGTCGTTCGTCGAAGCTCCCGTTCTTTCTCCATGCACTTCACCACGTCACGCCAGAGATCGCGAAGACGCGTTTCCTGCGGAATGGTCATCCGCGTGTTCTTCAGTGCCCATTCGATTTCTTCCTTCGCTGCGGCGTAATTCACCGGACCGTCGTGGTACCAGCCTTTCAGATGAGCGTCTAAGAGAGCTCGTGTTGCCGGGTAATTGTCCTGACGCGAAAGTTCTTTGAATGCCTCGAGGTGTATACCCTCGTAGCCCGGCTTGTTTCGGTTCTTGTGATAATGATCGCTGATATTTCTAACTTCTCTTCTCTGTTCGTCTTGTTCTTCCTTAAATATTCTGCCTGCCATCAGCTGTTCGGCGACCGGAGGGGGGTTTGCTTCTCCTTCAGGCGACTTGAGAAAATCTGCGACGCGAGTTTCACGTGGAGGCTCCCGATGCAGCGAGGCGGCCGCGGGTTTTTCTCCTCCGAAGAGCGCCGCCGCAGCGAGCATTAAGGAAAATTGCGTTTTTTGGAGCGATCCAGAAGAAGGATGTGTGGTCGGTTTCGAAAGCACGGCTGGAGAATTGAGGTGTTCCGATGCCTTGAGCGAGGACATGAACCAAACCTACCCCTCGCTTCCTGCACGTCAACAAAGAGATGCCGGCAAAGGAGGATAGGGCTTCTGGAAGACGAGAAAGGAGAGGTTATTTGTGAATGGCAGGATGCCGCGGGAGCTTTTCCTTGGGAGTTTGTTCTGGAGGATTATGGAGGCTGGCCATTCCGGCGGCGAGGAGTGAGCCGATGAGGGCGGCAACGATCAGCGCCCGCGTGCGGCGGCCCCAGGGATTCTCGATCGACGGATAGCGCAAGCAATCATCGGGACCGGTTGTCAGTTCATCCATGCCGAAGGACATCGGGGGAGATTCCTGAAAGGCGGCTGCATTGGGAGGCGTCATTTTGCAAGGCCGGGTACATGCTGACGCACGGTTTCCACGACCGTCTGCAGATCGTCGTTCACCAAAATCCTGTCGAAGAGGTCGGCGCGCTCACGGAAGAACTCTAGATCTTTGGCGGCGTTCGCCAGGCGGTCCTTGAGATGTTCTTCGGTCTCGCGTCCGCGCAGGCGCAGGCGGTGGAGCAGCGCGGAGAGCATCGCGCGCTTGCTCTTGCCGGGTGGGAGCAGCCCGAAACTCAAGATGGAGCGGCGGCCGTAGTGCTCCGCGATGCCGCGCAGCAGGTGCATCTCGGTGATGACAACGGGGAGATTGCCGCGCTTCCAGATTTTCTGGATGTCTTCTTTGCGGTAGCCGTACCAGCGCTCTTCGGTGGACGAGGGGAGATGCGCGAACGCGATAATCTCGCCTTTCTTCAAAAATTCCGTGAATTTCTCTTTGCTGACGTACTTGTACTCGCCGTCATCGCCGTCCCGGCGTTCGCGCGTCGTCAGAATCGGCACGCTTTCGACGTGTCCGAACATCTTCACGAGCATTCGGCTGACGGTCGTCTTGCCGACGCCGGAAGGTCCGGTCAATGCGAGGATGTACCCGGGGAATTCCTTGCGTTCAATCGCCGAGGGGACGGTCACCAGAGCTTCATAGGCGACGTCGTACGTGCGCAGTCCTTCGACATTCACCGACGAGAGGACCATTCTCGGCCGGACGCGTTGCCCGATCATCGGCGTTCCGAGGAGCTGGCCCAGTGTGCGCGAACCGTCCTCCAATTCGATCAGACCGACCGTTCGAGGCCGATTACCGAAGCCTTCAAGCGGGTGACTCATCGTCGTCCACGAGAGTACGGTGCCGTCCTGGAGCTTCTTGCTCCGTTTGGCGTTCTGGCGGTGGAGGATGGGGGGCGTGGTCATGGGTGGTGGTCCCTCGTACGAAATTGCTGCGGCAATTTCTACTCGGGATGACAATCAAGAAGATGGAGAATGTTCCAAGATGTGAACGCCGCATGTCGCGGCGGCACCGCCGAAGTTATGGGCGAGGCCGTAGCGTTGATTCGTTGCTTGAAGATTCTTGGCGACGTCGATCAGTTGTTTGATGCCGGTGGCGGCGACGGGGTGGCCGCAGCCTTTGAGACCGCCGCTCATGTTTACCCCGAATCCGGTCGGCTTCCCTTCGAACAGATTTTTGTAGACCTGAATGCCCTCGCCCGGATCGCAGAAGCCGAGATCTTCGAGGTTGATGACCGCGGCGATGGAGAAGCAGTCGTGGGTTTCGAGAACGTTGATGTCCTGCAGCTTGATTTCCGCTTCCTGCAGCGCCCGTTCGGCGGCGTCCTTCGTGGCCGAGAACGAGGTTAGCGTCGGGCGGGCGACGATGCTCAACGAGTCGCTTGCGATCTGCGAGGCGGCGATGCGAATGGGAGAAGAATGTTCAGACGAGAGGATGACCGCTGCTGCGCCGTCGCTGATCGGGGAGCAATCGAGCAATCTCAATGGGTCGCTGATCATCGAACTCTTCGTGACGGCATCCGGCGAGATCTCGCTGCGGAACTGCGCGAACGGATTCTTGCACGCGTTGCGGTGGTGAACCGCGCTCACCAAGCTCAGATCGTCGCGCGTCAGGCCGTACTCGTGCATGTAGCGCTGTGCGATCAGTCCGAAGATTCCCGGGAACGTGAGACCTGCCGGCCGTTCCTGCTCGCTGTCCGCCGCGCCCATCAATGCCGATGCCACCGTATCGACCGAGACGTCCGTCATCTTCTCGACGCCGATCACGAGCACGTTCTTCGCTCTGCCGCTCTCGAGCATCGCGCACGCGGTGTGCAGCGCAAAGGCACCCGAACCGCACGCGGATTCCACGCGGATCGCCGGGGGATGATGGGGGAGCAGAGCGGAGGCGATGGCCGCCAGGTGCGCCTGGCCACTCGTCACCTCGGCGAGCATGTTGCTGACGATGATCAGGTCGATATCGAGAGCGGTGCACGGGGAAGACGAGATGGCGGCGTCCGTCGCTTCCTCCATCAGGTCGCGGATGCTCTTGCTCCAGAGTTCGCCGAACTTGGTTTGGCCTTGGCCGATGAGGGTGATGTCCGTGGTCATGGGGTGGCAGAGACGCCCCGCCGGGGCGTCTTTACGATTCAGGAGGGGAGAGCGTGTGAGTGTTCGAGGTATTGATCATATGTGAGATATTCGGGCTGCCGATCATCATGCGGGAGTTCCACGCCGTCGCGCAGCATCGTCATCAAGAAGGCATCCGATCCCGATCCCGATCCATACGAGACGACGAGGATCGTCTGATTCTTC
>JABFSS010000013.1 GCA_013140485.1 Candidatus Peribacteraceae bacterium
AGAGGGTGTAGCGGAGAGAGGAGTGGAAGAGTTTTGAAAAGCAACCCGTAGCCCCGTAGCAGTGAGGGGTCTCAACCTGGGGTAGCCGCTCTGGGTGCGGGTTTCGGGGTGCTACGGGTAGAGCGAAAAATGACCTTGAAAATGGGCTTCATCCCGTAGCAGGCCTAGTACCTGACAATTGATGCGGTGCAAAAGAATTGAGCCCCTTGTTTTTGTTGCAGGAAACCCCACACTTAGGGCTTGATGCGTGCTTAACGCAATACAGGCCGATTGTGGCCAAAGGGGTTCTCGGATGGCGGCAGGGCGAGGCGAAAGCAAAGCGGCAGTGAAACCGGCAGAGACCACGCAGAGCAAGACGCTGGCGGGTGAGCCTAGCGGCGCTGTGAAGCCGAAGCTTTTCATGCGAGGCCAGCAAACTTTCGTGCATTCGCTTTTTCGGGGCTCGACCGAGAAAATGAAAAAGAACACGAGCTACAAGAAATTCGTGCCCGAGCTTCACGATATCGAGCACACGCATTTTTACCACTCGCACGATTCGCACGGCGCGCCCCAGACTTACACGCAACCCGTGGGCGGCCACTTTCACGAAATCGTTTCGGATGGCGTCGATGAGAACGGCTACCCGAAAATGAAGTGTGGCCCGGCCCTTCGCTTCGTGGACAAGAAACTCAACGACGGCACAATGACCCGCGTGATCGAAGAAGTGAAGTGGCTCACGAATAAGCCAGGCGTCATGCTGGACGACAAGCACTCGCACGTCATGACTTACCTGGGCAGCGAAGAGCTCTCGCAAGCCAAGATCAACGAGGGCTACGCACGCGACAAGGCCCGTATCGGCACGTTGCCATCGCCTGAAGCTGCCGAAGTGGAAACCGCGAATGCTGAGGGGTAAGCCTTGGACACACAACAAGTCGCGAGGGTTTTCGATAATGAGCTGAGGGCTATTTTTCAAGCCCTACCCCCGAAGAATCGGGACGTGCAGCTTTTATCCCATCTCATCAATCACGAACGAAAGCCGCTCTGCCTCGAAAAGCTCCATGAGCAAATCGTGCTGGTAGAGAAGAGATCCCCGAATCTCAAGGCCACTGAGTTTGAGAGCGTAATCAAGGCGTCTGCGCAAATGTTTTGCAGGCAGGCCATTAACATGAAGGCTTTCGAAATTCTCTCTGCCAACGAGAAGAGTAGGCTTATCGCGAAGCACGAGCGGTTGGATCGGTTGCAAAAGGAAGCTGACGCTGAAAGTGTGAGCGTTAAACACTGGATGGATAAAAAAGGACGCAATGCCTAAGGGCGAGCGGCTCTCACCTCAACAAGAGTTGTTTATTGAGGAGTATCTAACCGATTTCAACGCTACCCAGGCGGCGATTCGTTCGGGCTACTCTGAGCGCAGCGCCAGGGTCACCGGGACCACGCTCTTAGCAATCCCTGCCATCCGGGCCATTGTCGAAGAAAGACGCGCTGAAGCCATTCTGAAAGTGCGCAAAGACCGCGCGAAGTTTCTGAACCACTTGAAGTCGCGGCTCTACCTGGATATGGGCGAGCTTGCTGAGTGGAACGGCGGCAGCGTGAAGCTCAAAGATTCGAAGACACTCAACGTGCGCCATCGCCGCATGATTAAGACCATTGCTTCAGGTGAGCATGGGCCGAAGCTCACGCTGAAAGAAGACAACAAGGCGATGGATATTCTCGCGAAGCATTTCGGCTTTACGAAAGAAGAGCTGCTTCATCCGCCGTCAGATTTCTTCGATGATGTGGATGAGGGCGATGGCCAACTCACTGACGAGGAGCTCGCGCTTCGGTACTCAAAGATTGTGGGCGTGAAGTGATTTCACAACCTGGAGTCGAGTACCGCCGCCGAATGGATCTCTTCAAGCGGATGAAGAGCGATGAGGAATTTCGTGCGCTTGAAATCGCCATGTGTCGAAGGTTTCCCACGCACTTCATCAACAATTGGTGCATGACTTTTGACCCAAGGCGCGCGCCAAAGCACTTTCCGTTTTCCACTTACGAGTTTCAAGACGAGGCGATTCAGTGGCTCCAAGATCGGTACAAGAAAAAAGAGCAGGGCCTCATTGAGAAGTCTCGCGATATGGGCGCGACGTGGATTGTCTGCGCATGGGTGATTTGGGCTTGGATCTTTGAGCAGGGATTCATCGCACGCTTCGGCTCGCGTAAAGAAGACCTCGTTGACGACTACACGCTTGATTCGATTTTCGGAAAGCTTAGGTACCTGCTCCAGCGCGTGCCCACAATTTTCAAGCGCACGATGGATAAGCGCCACGACTCGCACATGAAATTGCTGAACCCACACAACGGGAATCAGATTGTTGGCGAGAGCATGAATGTGGGCTTTGGCCGCGGCGGTCGCTCTAGCGTCGCGTTCTTGGATGAGTTTGCGCACGTGCAGCACAGCGAGGCCGTGTGGGCATCGGTTGTTGAGAACACGGATTGCCTCATCCCGCTCAGTACTCCGAACGGCAAAGGCAATCAGTTCGCTTGGCTCAGGCACGAGACAAAGATTCCAGTGCTCTCTCTTCATTGGTCCCGCCATCCGCTGAAGGACAAGACGTGGTACGAAAATAAAAAGTCCACGATGAAGCCTTGGCAGGTCGGGCAAGAGCTTGACCTCAGCTACGAGACTTCGAAAGAGGGCAAGGTCTACACGCGCTTTGACCGCAAGTGGCACATCGCGAAGGAAGTCATTAAGTTCAACGCGGCCTACGAGCAGTGGGTGTCGTGGGACTTTGGATACGCTGGAGCCATGGCCATTCTCTTCGGGCAAATCACTCCTGAGGGCATCATCCAGATTTGGCAG
>JABFSS010000015.1 GCA_013140485.1 Candidatus Peribacteraceae bacterium
TCCGACCAGTGCCTGGAAAGATGACCTAGTGCGTTCTGCATCGAACTATTCATGGCTTTGATCATATCTCCAACTCTTCCTTGCTTTGGCCATCCCTCCTCCAATAGTTCGATAATATCTCCGTGGAGATCCACACAAGCCTCCCATCGACCACATTTTCCCATGGCCTGGAGCTCTGTTGCGTGAGCTGGTTCATGTCCCACGGGATAGGTGAGTGCTTTTGGGCGTCGGGGAAAGGCAGCCATAGAGTTGCCCAGTATGGCGTATTTTCCGCTCTAGGAAAAGCCGAGCACCGATCTTTCAGGATGTGCGCAGAAGTGGTGGGCAATACTGGATTCGAACCAGTGACCTTTCGAATGTGAATCGAACGCTCTAACCAGCTGAGCTAATTGCCCTGGGCCGCGGGAGTATACACTGCCCGCTATGTCATGTTCCCCTTGACCCCCAAAACAGACACCTTCAGAATCGGTCCCTTTTCGTTTTTTCATGAAAGCACCCGAGATACTCACCACCGGCGCAGGCGGCGGACTGGGCAGACAGATCGTTTTCAATTCCCGATGGCTGGTGCCGGATGCAAAGTTGCCGATGGGAGACATCAATGGAAATGCGCTAATTGCAACTGCGAAGAGTGTCGGAGTGAACATCGATGAGCTGATTCCGGGCAACCTTTTCGCATCCGATTCTGATAGCCAGGCAGAGACCTTGAAACGAGCGCAAACGGCGGATGTTATCTTCTGGAATGCAGCCGAGAACTGCGATAAATTGCCTCTGGATCAAGCCATTCTTTCAAGCACTGCGCAAATAGACACATTGATACGGCTTATCGCGGCACTCAAAGAGCGGCCGGAAAACAAACGCCAACTTCTCGTCGTGATCAATTCCATCGTTACGGTTTTCCAACAAGTAGCAAAAACACATGGAAATGTGAGACAAGTATTGGAAGCGACTGCAGCACAGACGGTTGTGGAATACGGGAAAATGAAAGAAAAACACGCGGAGGCATTGAATGAGGCACTCGAAGAATTGAAAAAGCTCGGCATTGATCTCTGTCTAATCTTCCCAAGCGCAATCAAGACCACGTTGACCAATGATCCCGAAAAAAGCCGCAAGAACAACAATGCCATCGGGCGAAGAGTGAAGCCGGGCGAATTTGCAGGTCTGGCACAAAATATCAATGTGCTTACAGGAAGGACTTCCTTGCAGCAGGAAAAGCTATTGGAAACCACGGACGTCGCCGAGGCTCTTGTGGAACAATCCAAGATCTGGTTGAACGGCGGTTCCGTGCCACAAGAATGGCTCATCGTGAACAAAGAGGACCTCAAGATCCAGGCTGCATAATGCGATAGACTGCCCCCATGCGCCGCCTCATCATCAACGCCGACGATTTGGGAGCGAACAGTGCCCGGACGCACGGCATTTTCCAGTGCTTTGAGTTCGGCATCGTCACGAGCGCGACGCTGCTCTGCAATGGCAGTGACGCCGCCCAGGCCGCCAAGCATGGGCGGGAGAAGAAGCTGCCAACCGGGTTGCATTTGAATCTGACGGACGGCCCACCCATCAGCGATGCGCAGGACGTGGAGACGCTGCTCAGCTCGACGGCAGGAGAATTCCGGGAGCAGGGGCTCCAGCGCCGGGCACTCGACGAAGGCCAGATCGACGCGGTGCATCTTGAGCGCGAGATCCGGGCGCAGATCGAGTGGTTTTTGGACCACCATGGCCAGCCCACGCATCTCGACAGTCACCATTCATTCCACACGCATCCGTTCATCGTGCCGCTGTTGATCCCGATTCTACAGCGGTACGGCATCCGTTTCGTCCGGATCCAAGAAGATCTCCTGCCGCCGTTCGGATTCCAGATCCCGGAGGAACGCGTCGCGGTTTTGCAGAAGAAGAGCGCGGAAGCGGCCTCGGCGCGCGGATTCTTCGCGTCGGAAGGCATCGGGTCCACGGATCACTTCCGCGGCCTGGCACTTGCGGGGAACGCCTCAGCGAAGAATCTTCGTCATATCGTCACGCGACTGCCCGAAGGAACCACCGAATTGATGGTCCATCCCGGCAGCATGACGCCGATTGGGACGCCGTTTGATTTGGACCCGCAGCGGCAGACGGAACTGCAGATGCTCACAAATCCGGACGTCCCCGTGCTCTTGAAGGAACGGAAGATCGAGCTGATCTCCTACGCGGACTTGTGATTGTCATCCCGAGTAGCTCGCGTTGGAGACGCGAGCGTACCGAGGGATTTCGCAAATTCGGGGTCAGCATCGAGCCTGCTCTCTTCAGGCAGAATCTGCCCCTGGTACTTGCTGAACGGTTTCGCGTGATAGGGAGTGTCCGCGGGTGAACTCATTTGTTCAAACGCAATCTGGCAGATGCGCATGCCGGGGTAGAGCGCGATAGGCATGCGGTTCAGGTTGCTGATTTCGAGTGTAATCGTTCCCGAGAAACCGGGATCCACGAAGCCGGCGGTGCTGTGAACGATGATACCGAGGCGACCCAGGCTGGAGCGGCCCTCCACGCGCGCGACGAGATCGTCGGGAACGGTGAGAATTTCCTGCGTGACACCGAGCACGAACTCCCCCGGCTGAACCATGTACGGCTCGTCATCAGGAATCGTGATCATGCGCATGTTGCCCGTGAAAGTTTCGGGTTTGCGGGGATCGATGACCGCGAACTTGCTGTGTTCGTAGAGTTTGAAGGAGTTTCCCAGGTGAAAATCCATGCTGCTCGCGTGGATATGCTCCGCGTATTTCGCGGCAGAATCCGCCCCTCCCGGAAACTCGACTTTCACGCGTCCTGTCGCAATTGCCCGTTTGATGTCCCTGTCGCTTAAAATCATGGTGCAAGCCTAGCATTTAAACCGAATTTCAAGCAAAGCGTGCTTGGCAGGGCCTGATTCCCTTGAATATACTCATGAGCCCTATGGAAACGACCCGAACGCAGAGTGACATCGACGACGCGCGCGAGCAGCAGGAACTGGAAGACGCCCGTAAGGAGTGCCGCCGGATCATCGAGCGCCACATCTCGTCGTCCAAGATTCTCGGACACGCCGACGTCAAGGCATATGAGATCGCGATGTCCGATGAAAATCTCGCAAGTCAGGGCAAAATCACCAATAAGGAAAAAATCCGGTACATCCGCAAAGAAGTCGGCGACAAGATGATCAAATGGCTGGTTAAAGAAGCGGCGGATTTGGAAAAGAAAGTTCGCGGCGGCATCGCCGCAGCGAGCGGCAAGTGGATCAGTAGCACGAAAGCGCAATGGTGGATTTCCCAGCTCGAAGAAAAATCCGTCCCCTTCCACCAGAAGCATCTCTTCATCACGAAGAAAGCGGAACAGGAAGGCATGTCAGACGTGAAGAGCTTCGAAGCATTCGTCAAAAACTGGCAGATCGTCGCGGAGCAGGCGGAAAAACTGCGGCAGACGAAAGCGCCGGTGATCGCGCAGCTCACGAGCACCGACGTTCCCGAGATCGCCGCATTCCGCAGCAAGGAGCAATTCATCGCGTTGCCGTGGAAGAAGCGCAAAGCCCTGCTGGAAACCGTCGCGGCGGCGGTCACGGCCAAAGAGCAGCTCATGCCGCATCTCTACAAAAAGGCGAAAGAGATGCTGGACGGCGCGGCGTACAACAATGCGCTCAGTTCCAATAAAGTCGGAGCATGGCTCAGACGGATTTTCTCCAGTGGCCACACATCCAACGACATCGAGAAGTTCCTCAATAACGAAGGATCCATGCCGTTACAGAGGCTCATCGAAAACTGGTCCCGCGCCAGCAAGCATTTTCAGGACATCCAGAAAAGACGCGAGAAGCTCGGACCGCAATCGCCGCGCGGGTTCCATTTCGTACACATGGACGTCTTCTTGAATTGGGAGTGGGACCGGCGCTCCACCTATCTGGAAGAAGCCGAACACCGGTTCAACGACATTCGCGACGAATCGTACGTCTTCCTCAAGATCCGCCACGAACTGGACGCCGAAGACTGGGACTCGGCGCAGGAGCTGATCGGCAGCGTAAAGAGAGAGCTCGATGACGGCACGCTGCTCATGAGCGCGGAGAATCGCGCAAAGCTGCAATCACTCGAAAATTACCTCCGCGTGCACCGTAAGGACGACAAGACCGAAAAAAAGGAGGAGAAGCATCCGACACCGACGGAGATGCAGGACGAAATGCGGTCGCTCATTATGCAGCTGCCTCATCAGCTGCGGAGGATGTACATCAATGCGCTCAACAAGGGATACCAGTCCTTCTGGGCAATGACGACACTCATGTACAACCGCGTCTGGTGTCATCAGCACAATTTTCTCGACCCGGGAAAGGAAGTCGTGCTGGAGCGCAACTCCCGCGAACCGACAGCACAGCGCAGGAAGCACGGGCACAGCGACTACGGGTTCGAGGCGAACGTGATGAAGGGGGAAAATAACGACAGAGGGGCTGCTCGCAATCAATCCGGCGTCCGGGGGGCGCAGGTCCTCTTCACGAATGAACAGAGCACCGAGAACCTCGTCGAGGAAATCAACGTCCAGAAGAACGACCGGAACTTCTGGTACTGGACCAGCATCATTCCGGAAGGCGTGCAGTACTCTCAGCATTTGGAGGTCGTGACAGCGCTGCATCCGCGTATGAAGAAGCTCGCGCGCATGATGCAAGAACGCGGCGTGAATCTCGGCATCGGCTTCGATCACTATGACGCACTACCGGATCATGTCGCCACACGATAGTCCTGCATTTTCCGCCGCTCATTCGCTCATTGGATAATTCGTCCCAGAAAAATACGAGTTATCGAATTAGCGAGTTATCGAGCATGTTTCCCGCTATACTTCTTTCACTATGAAAACCTTCCTCACCACCCTCTCCCTCATTCCCCTCCTCGCATCCTGCTCGACCGCGCCGTCCGGCCCCTTGAGCATGCCTCTGCAGGAGCGCATGAATAATCCGCTCGTCGCCGAACGCTACTGGTCCGAGATGGCCGAACACATGGCGGATTACGTCCGGATGGGCGATGCCATTGCCAAAGACCCCGTGAAGCTTGCGATCATCGATGCCGAGCGTCTGCATGCGCTGGACCGCGTCGCCGAGGCGCGAATTCTCAAAGAAGAAGGAACGTCGGGAGTCTTCGTCCAAGTCACGCCGCACGAGACCGCGATCGGCGAAGTTCTGCTCCGCGGAACAACGCTCTCCTTCGGCACGAGCTTCCTCGTCGATCCCACCCCCTCCGCGCGCGTGTACCTCACAACCATGGTTGATCCCCGCGACGGGCAATTCCCCGACCAAACCGGCATCGATCTGGGCGAATTGCAGACGGCCTACGGAGCGCAGGAGTACGCGCTGCCCGACGGCACCCGGACCGACGCTCTCCGGACCGCCGTGCTCTACGACACGAAACTGGAACGAGTGCTTGGGTTTGCGCAGCTCGCAAAATAACCCCTCGTTACGCTCGTGTCTCTGACACGAGCTACTCGGGATGACAATTGGGACTACATGCTCAATCGAAAAAACCTGTGACGCATCGTCTGTCATTCCGAGTAGCTCGCCGTGGAGCGGCGAGCGTACCGAGGAATGAGCCTACAGCCGCTCCCTCGCCCCCTTCACCTGCTCCTCAATCGCCGCAGAGAGCGCGTCCAGAGTAGCCGGCGTCTGCGTGCCGTTGACGTAGAAGGTAGGCGTCCCCAGGACCCCGCGCGCGACTCCTTCGTCATAGTCCGCCATGACCGCGTCTTTCTTGATGTGCGAGCGAACACAGCGCGAGAACAGACTCGTATCGCCGACAAGCGCCTCGCCCCACGTCGTTGCGCTGCCACTCTTGAGTTCGGACTGGTTCTCGAACGCCGCATCGACGTACTCCCAGAATTTCCCCTGATCGGCGGCGCATTCGGATGCTTCCGCGAGATCCATCGTAAAGCGGTGGAGCGACCGGAGCGGGAAGTGCTTGAATTCGTAGCGAATCTGCGTCGCATACTTCTGGAGCAGCGGCTGCACGATGGCGGTGTTGGCCGTGCGGCAGGCGGGGCACTCAAGATCGGCGTATTCCGTGACCACGACGACAGACTGCGGATTGCCCTTCGGCGGCTTGCTCGACGTGGAGACAAGACCAGTGGTGTCGACACAGGCCGTGAGAGTAAGAGTAAGGATGGCAAGGGAGAGGAGGCGCTTCATAGGCTTGTAGAATGGCAGGATCGTTTCCTGAACGCAACGAGATCGTTAATTGGTTAATTGGTTAATTCGTTAATTGGTATGACGAAATACCAATTAACCAGTTAACGAATTAACATGATTTCTTCTAAGGGGGTATAATCATTCTCCAATGTCGCTATATCGAATTTACAGGCCAAAGACTTTCGCTGACGTCGTCGGACAGGATCACATCGTGACCACGCTGGAGAACGCCGTGGCGCAGGACAAACTCAGTCACGCGTATCTTTTTGCGGGATCGCGCGGCACGGGCAAGACCTCGGTCGCGCGGATTCTCGCGAAGTCCATGCTCACCCAGGGCATGACCGACAAGAAGCTGACGGAGCAGATCCGTACGGCCGTCGATGACGGTTCGCTGGTCGACTTGGTCGAAATCGACGGCGCGAGCAACCGCGGGATTGATGACATCCGGTCGCTGGTCGAAAAGATTCAGTTCACGCCCGTCGCGGCGGTCGCGAAGGTCTACATCATCGACGAAGTCCACATGCTGACGAAGGAAGCGTTCAACGCCCTGCTCAAAACGCTCGAGGAACCTCCCGCGTATGCATTCTTCATCCTCGCGACGACGGAACTGCAGAAGATTCCGGCGACCATCCAATCCCGCTGCCAGCGCTTCGCCTTCCGGCAGGTTCCTGAGGAGGACATCATCCGCCGGTTGCAGTTCATCGCCGACCAGGAGCGCATTACGGTGGACCGCACCGCGCTGCGCGCCATCGCCCACCACGCCGACGGCGCCGTCCGCGACGCGGTCTCGCTGCTCGACCAGCTCCGGTCTCTTCCCAAGATCGGGATTGATGATGTGCAGCAGAGAACGGGCGAGAACGGCCACGAGATCGTGGAACACGTGATGGCCGCCATCGGCGCGCGCGACCGCAAAGGCGTGCTGGATCTGGTGAGGAAGATGGAAAGCGAAGGTCTGTCGCTGGAATCGGTCACACGGATGCTGCTTGGCGAGATCCGCACGCAGATGCACAAGGCCATCGACGAAGGACAATCCGTCGACGGCATCACCCGCATCCTCACGCTTCTGCTCGAAACCCTGCGCGATATGCGCATCGCCCCCGTCCCCGGCCTTGTGCTTGAGTCAGCGCTACTCTCGCTGTGCGGAGAATCAGGTGAGGCTGCCGCTCCAGAAGAGAAGAGCCGGTTGTTCGCGAAAAAACCCGCAGCAAAAACTTCTGAGCGTAAGACGGAGACCGAGTTGCCGGCCGTAGCGGACCTTGTCCCGAGCCGGGCCGAGGGGGCAGGAGCGAAGGCGGGTCCCGTTACCGACATTTCCGCTGATACGCAGAAAATGAAGACGGAGCCCGGACTGGTCGAAGCCCCCGAACTGACCATGAACTCCATCCGCCAGCACTGGCCGCAGGTCGTGCGCGACCTCACGCCGGCGTCGGTCAAAATGTCTCTCAAGAATGGCCACGTCCACGCGCTCGACGGCGTCAAAATCACGCTAGCCTTCGCGTCCGCATTCCACCGCGACAAAGTCGCCAAGACCGAAGCCGCGCGGACCGTGGAGGAAACCCTCGAAAAGATCTTCAAGCGGCAACTGCGCATCGAATGCATCCTGGAGGAAGAAGAGAAGAGAGCGGGAGGGCCGGATAAGGAGATGGTGAATTTGGCGGAGGCGGCAGCCGAAGTCTTTTAGCTTCTCAGCTGTTTAGCTTTTTAGCTGTTCAGCTTTCTCGGTTGAGAAGCTAAGAAGCTAAACAGCTAAAAAGCTAGTAAGCTCCGTACATGGATTCTCAAGCTGCCAAACTCGCACTTCGTCATGCGATAAAGGAGCGCCTCGTCCGCCTGTCACCGAAGGACCGCTCTGCGGAGAGTCGTTCGATCTGCCGGAGAATTATGGAAAATTTGCCGGCGGAACCGTCGACGATCTGCGCCTTTTTTCCGATGGGCGACGAGGCCGACATCAAAAGCCTTTTGATCGACATTCCTGCGCGCGGCCATGTGATCTACCTTCCGAGAAAAGAGGGAAAACATTTCGTGTTCCGGAAGATGGATGCCGTTGATGCACTGAAACCAGACGACTTCGGCATTCCGGCGCCTGCGGTCGATTCCCCTCTCTTGGAACCGGAGAACGTCACCATCGCGCTCGTGCCGGGTCGCGCGTTCGACCGGACAGGCAACCGGATGGGGCGCGGCAATGGCGGGTACGACATTTGGATCCGGAACCAGCGCGCGGCGAATCCCAAAACCCAATTCTGGGGGATCTGTTTCGAATGCCAGCTCGTTTCCGAGGTTCCGATGGAAGCGCACGACGAGACGGTTGATGCCATCGTGACGGCGCGGGGATTGCTGACGGTCAAATGATGAGCTCAACCCGCTTGATCATTCTTCAGTGATCAATAATGATTGCGCCATGCCCATCTATACCGCTCTCCAGGCCTCCGATCCCGATGTCTACGCCACGGTTATCGGCGAAATGCGCCGCGAACAGAACGGTATTGAGCTGATTGCGTCCGAAAATTACGTGTCTCCGGCGGTCCTCGAAGCCCTCGGCAGCCCCTTCACGAACAAGTATTCCGAAGGCTTCCCAGGCAAGCGGTACTACGGCGGCCAGGAATTCACGGACAAAGTGGAAAACCTCGCCATCGACCGCGCGAAGAAGCTTTTCCGCTGCGATCATGCCAACGTGCAGCCGTCCTCTGGCGCGGGAGCGAACGTCGCGGCGTACTTCGCTTGGATGGAGCCCGGCGACTGCGTGCTCGGCATGGACCTGAGCCACGGCGGACATTTGACGCACGGCGCTCCGGTGAGCCATATGTCGAAGCTCTTCCGGTTCGTCCGCTACAAGATGAAGGACGTGGAGACGGGAGCCATCGACTACGACGAAATGCGCGAGGTCGCGAAGCGCGAGAAACCGAAGATCATCCTCGCCGGCTTCTCCGCCTATCCCCGTGAACTGGACTACGCCGCATTTAAATCGATCGCCGATGAGGTCGGCGCCCTTGCGATGGCGGACATGGCGCACATCGCGGGCATGATCGCCGCGGGAGTGCTCAAGAATCCCTTCGACTTCGGCTTCCACATGATGACGACCACCACGCACAAAACCCTCCGTGGCCCGCGCGGCGCCATGATTCTGACCCGTGGAACCGTCGGGAACCCCCTCAAGGCGCCGGAGAAGACCATCGAGAACCTGCCGACGCTCGTCGATCGCAGCATCTTCCCGGGATTGCAGGGTGGTCCGCACATGCACCAGACCGCCGCAATCGCCGTGGCGCTGGGTGAGGCGTCGACGCCGGCGTTCAAGGTCTACGCGCAGCAGATTCTCAAGAATGCCAAGCACATGGCCAAAAAGCTGATGGATAGCGGCTGCAAGCTTGTCACCAACGGCACGGACAACCATTTGATGGTCGTCGACTGCGTCACGTCGTGGAATATGCC